>JAEUII010000159.1 GCA_016795145.1 Planctomycetaceae bacterium | reverse complement strand
TTGGAACGTCTTTCAGTTCCGCAAGTGAATCGGCGAGCACCGATTCATCTCGCAGGTCCGTCACAGTGACCCTGGCACCGCGTTCGGCAAAAAAACGAGCCACCGCAACGCCACCCGAAAATCGTCCCAGCCCCATCACGGTGACAGGAAGATCGCGATAGCTGGATTGAGGAGAAAGGAGTGTCAAATCTTCAGCCTAGCAACAAATAAGGCGAGCGGGGCGACGTCAGTCCCCTGATTGCGATTCCCCAAACAACACTGCGCCCACCGGGTAGCACGCACAAAGTGCGTGTGCCGCAGGCGCCGGAAGCCCAAGTGTGCACACCGCAAAATCAACCTTGCGGCGATGAGTCGCATGGTCGGACAAAAAATGATTGACAGAAAATAATGCGAGCGAGATGCGTCAGCGTCCCGGTACAACGCCCCTCCTGGTCCCGCGCAGTCCGACAATCGCATACCGGAGCGTTGACACGCTCCGCTCTCCAAGTCAGCTGGAAATCTCACGACAACCCTCTTGTGCGTATGACTTCCTCATCAACTCGTCAAACCGTGATCTTTCGATTCCGGCTCGTCACATCCCAGAACTCCGTCACCTTGCCATCATCGACAATCGCAACTCGATCATACAACGCACTGGTGGGGCAAATGTGGACCGGAATCGCCAGCATCGTATCTCCCGGCTGGTACTTTTCTGCGTCAGGAGTCACCAGGACCAGATGTTCTTCGCTGTGAATGTCCTGCACCGCGTCCGGAAGATCCGGCAGGTAGACTCGGTTGCCCTTCGGCGGATCGGCTGCGACTGCTTTGTTACCAAGGTCGAGTGTCAGCCGATCTGGGGCAGGACGACTGACGACTCGAGTTACGACTGCGACGGCTGGCTGGAACGGAAGATCAGGAAACGACTTGCCGTAGCCCGCATCATGAAACACGCAGGTGCCTGGACACAGCTCAATCCGAGGATCCGACATGGCCGCGTAGCAGGGGAATGTCGGAGTACCGCCGCAGGCAAATGCAGGCACGTCCGAACTGAGGGCTTCGACTTCTGAACGCAGCTTCTGCACTCGCGGCCACTGCTCCGCGACAGCAACCTTGCGCTCCGTCAAATCCATCTGCCGCTGATGCCCGTCATACACATGAAAGCCTGCCTGAATCAGCCCAGGCATCGACTTCGCAGAATGGTACAGCGCCGCGGCTCCCGGCGTTTCCGGAGTAATCCCGGTGCGATCCATGCCGATATTGACGTCCAGCATCACTCCGATGCGAACGCCTTTGGCCGCGGCCGCCGCTGAAAGTTCCTTCAGTGGTTTTGCATGATCGTTCGTCACGACAAATCGACATGCAGGGTACTTTGCCGCCAGTTCGACAATGCGCTGAACGTTTGGCCCAACCGGGTTGTAGGCGAAGAGCACATCGCTGGCTCCTGCCGCTGCGAGCATTTCGCATTCTGCAATCGTGGCGGCCTTGTGCTTCGTAACGCCTCGTTCAATCCAGAGCCGAATGATCTGATCCATCTTGTGAGTCTTGCAGTGCGGACGCAGACGAGATGGTGACTTGGCAACAGTGAGCATCGACTGCAGGTTGTCGATCAGTCGCTGACGAAAGATCACAAGTGAAGGACTGTTGAGTCGCTGAAGTTCAGAGACGTCGATTGTGGGGACAGTCAAAGACATGAACACTTCCTGTGCAGAAATGGCGAGTATCAATTGCGGAACGCACAGTCTAGAAGATCATCCGCCTTTCAGCCATCGGCCATCGCCCCAGCCCAGCGCGCCTCAAAAATGCTAACCCGCAGCGGCAGAACCGAAGAGTCGGCGCTGGAAATGAAGGATCGCAACAACGATCATTGCTGAACGGGTGAAGCAGCATCGATAACCGAGTTCAAAAGAGAGAACGAGCTGAGGGATGAGACATCAAGTTCGAAAATGCTCGGTCGTTCTGCTGACTCTGGTAAGCCTTGTGCTTCTGTCAGCACAGCTGTTTTGGTTCGGAGCTTCGTATCAAGGCCATCATTGGATCGCTGCGAATCTTTCGCCAGGAGAAGCCGCAGCAGTTCGACACCTGGCCGCACAGATTGCGGCCCAGATTGCGAAGCTGGATCACGAAGCCGGCCCCACCTCGAATGCGTTCCAGTCGCAGAGTTTGGTACGGCAGGCAGCGGGGCTATCGATTCGCCAGGCAGCGGCTCTGGCTATTCTGCTTCAGACCGATCATGGCATTGCCCCTCTGCCATGGGTTCGGCTTGCAGCGCAGCGGGAACACGCTGCTCGACAACTTGTTGAAGAGCGACTCCGTCACTTCGAATCTCGCGAAGGTAAATTCCCAGGACTCGAAATCACCCTGCGTGGACCAGAGTGGCTTCAAGACAGCATCGGGACGCAGCTGTTGGGCGAAGTCACGGGTGTCGGAATCTGGCAGTTTCATGACAGCGATATCCCTGCTGCCACCCAGTTCTCAGACTCCGATGTGGCACTGCTTCTGGCACTTCCGGGACTCGAACGGATCTGGGCGGAGAACTCACAACTGACCGACCGCGGGGCGTCAGAGCTATCTCAGTTACCGCGACTTTCGGATATCGATCTGGCTGGTTGCCGACATCTGACGGACGGCGCCATTCGATCACTGGCGGCTTGCCAAAACCTTCGGGCACTTGATGTTAGCCATATCCCGAAAATCACGGATGCCGGACTACGCAGTCTCCACAACTGCGATCGGCTTCAGGAACTCGGGCTGAGTCATACAGGGATTTCTTCCGATTCGCTTCCCGTCATCGCCGGACTTCGCCAGCTCAGAATCTTGAAACTCGACAAGACGAACATACTCACGGGGCTCGAACAACTTGAGTCGCTTAAGCAACTTGAAGTCCTGAGCCTTTCGCATCTTGGAAGTGAAGCGGAACGCGTCTCGTCGTCCAGTCTGGACTTTCTTTCGCAGCTCAGGCACCTGCGTATGCTGGATCTGTCGGAAACCGCTGTCGAGCATCTAAAACTGTCGAACCTTCCTGCCCTGACAGATCTGTCTTTAGGTCATTCGTCTCTCAGGAAACTGACGCTTCGAAATCTGCCCCGTCTTCGTCAGCTCTCCACGGGTTACCCGTCGACACGAAAAGATATCCGGCTGGAATCAACGGATCTTTACGGCCTGACTGATCTGTCACGACTGACATTGCATGTCCACAGCCCTGAAGCATGCACGGAATTTGCGGGCGGACTCAGGACTCTGACGTCCCTCACATGGCTTCATCTGCCGGTTGCGGCAATAAGCGACACGCTGTCTGAAGAGCTTGGTCGCCTGCCCAAACTGGAAGGCTTGATCCTTGAGGAAGCAGATCTCACCGACAGGCAGCTTCAATCGATCCTGACAGCCAGACGGCTGAGGTCTCTGGATTGTGGCGGCCAGAATCTGACACAGCAGTCCGTGCAGGCCGCCGTGAACTCTGGAAGACTGGAGAATCTGCAGTTTCGGCGACTCCGACTCAGCGAACGAGTTGCATGGAAAGCACGGGTTCGGCTGAAGCGGTTGTCCTTCAGGGACTGCAACATTAAGGAGCTGGAACTTTCCCGCTCTGATTCACTGGACACGCTCAGCGTTTCTCTTAGTACCCTGGATCAGCTTCGTATTCATCAGTGCTCTCAACTGCGACTCACGGACCTTTCAGAATCAACAGTTCAGACTTTTTTGGTCGAAGACTGCCCTCGCGTGACCAATGTGTTTTCCGGTTTCACGAGGCTCGATGTGGTTCGTCTCTCGAATCTTCCGCAGCTTGAACAACTCACGATCCAGGAGCATTCGACTGCCAGAGTTCTGCACCTGTCGCAACTGCCCAAGCTGCGAAACTGTTCGTTCTGGGCAGCGGAGATCCAGTCAGATCTGCTCACCGAACTTCCGGACCTGCCATCCCTGAAAGTGCTCGACATCAGTAACACGCCACTTCAGGACGATGCGATTTCGTTGATCAGCAGAATGTCACAACTCCATACACTGACCGCAAGTTCCCACATCCGTCGAGCGGGACTTGAACAACTGCTGCAGATCCCGAATCTCAGCACAATAATGCTCTACTGGAATGACACATTGGACTGGACCAAAGAAGAAGCCGAACAAATGTTTCGCAACAGGAAGTCAGTCACAGTGTTCCCATGATGTGACCAGCGAAAGTCCGTTACTGGGCTCGCTGCGGAAGAGAACCGGCGAAGACAATGAACCAGACACGCCCAAACCAAAGCAGCAAGACTCCAACGGCGATCCTCTGAGCAACGATGCATGGCGCCCGAAACTCCGGGATCCAAAGCAGCCCGATCATCAGCGATCCATAGGTGAGAGATGCCAGTCGGGCGAGCCACTTGCAGATAAACAGCGACCGGAGCCCCTGAGAAGTCGGAACCGAACTGCTGGCCGCCACAATAGCCGCGATTCCCCAGACTGCGACGGCGACATAATGCACAGGCGAACGAAGATCCCAGAGTCCGACACCGATGATGCCCGCCACCGCCATGCTTCCAAAGAATGCCATTCGAATTGAAGCGGATGGGAACTGCTGATGGTGGGCCAGGAAGTTCAGAAAGAACGCAAACATCATCAGCCCGAACCATGACATCGCCATTGTAAACTCATCGCCTCGCGGTCCCTGGCCGAGGTCACTAATAAAGAACTGTGCGTCCCAGTCGCGTCTCTGGCTCGCAGCAATCCTCGGCAACGCAATCGCCAACTGCAGGATCGCAGAAACGGCCATCACACAGGCAATTAGTCCAACTGCGTTTGCGCGTGACCACTTGCTGGTCAGTGCAGCGTGGTTCCTGGAGTCTTCTGGTTCATGCGGCTGAAACACCGGGCCATTCGACAACCACTGATACCCTGACACCGTCAATGCAAAACCAGTCAGGAGGCACATGACCGTCGACAGCAGAAAAATGCCAGTGCGGCTGTAAGACGATTCAATGAAGAGCGTGGTGAGATTCCACGCAAGCGTCGCGCATCCGAACCAAATCGGCGATGTGGATGGAGTTGAAACCCCGGAACACAATCGCCGCTTTAACTCACCGCCATTCAGTTCAATCACGCCCACAGCAACGCAAACGACGGCCAGAACAAACGGGATCCCCAGCGCAAACCGATGCGGCCACATCTGTCTGTCCAGCAGCGAGATGACCAGAAAGGCAGACGCTGTCACCAGCAAGATCAGGAATGTCCGTTTTCGCTGAGTCATCGACCAGGATCTCCGAATGGATCTTCCATGATTCTGCTGCTCAGCGTTTCGGAGCCTGGAGTTCAAATCGGTTGAGCATAATTGAGCATTTGTTCTTTGCGGCCTCAGGTGCTGATGCTGGTGCTGATGCTGCTGCGTGTCCAGTGACTTCCAGCGTCTCGAATGGTCTGTCACCGACAAAGTACGAGTTCATCAGACGGAAGCTCTCACTTCCGGCCTCGGAGTACATGACGAAAAGTTGAGTTCCCCGTCGAATGAAACGCAGGCGTCCTGCGTTCGAACTCGCGGGAAGACTGAATCGTTCCTCGCTGACAGACCCGTTGTCGGACGGACGGTTCCAGCGCGGCCACGATGAAACAAAACGGGGCCCGTCGGATTGTCGTTCCAGAGCCAGCACGATGGATTCTCCTGGCAGACTGGCCGACGTGAGGCTGAATTCAAAGCCCGCTGAAGCAGCTGCGTCGCTTGCCGTCGCCTCTAAATCCTGGAAGCCGACCGTCGCTATGAAGTTGTCCTTCGGCGGAAACAGAATTCGAATCGGTGCTGTCGGTTGTCCAACCGTGTTGATGGTGTTGACGACAAGACCGGTCTCTGAAGGGACAACGGCTTCAGGCAGAATTTGAAGCTGAATGCTCGATGGCTTTACCGAATCCTGCGGTAACCGAAGATCCAGTTCTTCCATGGTCCAGTCCTGACTCTCCTGCGGAGCGGAGAGCGAGTCTGGCGGAAGACTCAATTGCTGGTCCTTGACCGGAGGCAGCTCTGTTGGCCATTGCCCTCGGTATATGATCTGTCGGAGTCGACTGCCGGTCTCTGTGGCTAGCCGAACAAATCGAAAGTGACGCTCCGACGGGGATTCGGGTACTTTCAGCGACACAACCTGGACGTCATTTACAAAGACCGTCGCGACATCTTTCTGAAGAGTCAGGCGCACTTTGTTCCAGTCATCATTCCTGAAAGAGATGGAACTGACGGCGGAGAGGATCTGATCAGGATTGTCGATGGCCACCAGATGAGCACTATCGCTCTGATCCAGAATTTTCTGCAGTTTTGGTCCGTTTGCCGTGAGAAGAATGGCTGTCTTTCCGATCGCCGGCGAACACTCCAGTCGGCCCGGTTCCCAGAACACTTCATACTCGAGCTCACCATCTTCCAGCATCGGACGAATGTACATCAAAGGATCGACGGCCGCTTCGTCCGGTTCCGAGCGGGCGACGACAAGTTCGTCTCCGGATCTGCGCCAGTCGCTTGTTCTCCCTTTGTTGTCATCGCCTCGGTCTACATTGTGTGATCTCGTTTGCCAGCAATTAAGGTGAGCAGACGCAAGCAAATCGAGTTCTACCGGAATTCGAGGTGTGCCAATGATCCTAACGTCCTCGATGATCGCCTTGTTTTTCCCGTGAAGGATCAGCCAGGGATCGCAGGGGCGACGAGATTCATCGGAATGGATTTTCTTTCCGTCGACGAAGATCGATATCTGTTTTTCGTTGACGATGAGGCGGACATCCGCCAATCGATCCGCGGCCCTGGCGGCTGCTGCGGCACCGATCGGTACTTCATCTTCCGAAGCCGAATTCTGTGCTGTCTCATTTGCCAGATGCTCGATGAGTTCACGCCGGGGAAGCGTTGACGTGTCACCCCAGACAAGTGCCAATTCACTTCGTATTCGCTGACGGAAATGAACCTCAAACTGACCTTCAAGCGGGGACTGGAAGAACAGGAAACTGTGTCTCCTGGCATTCTGAAATCTCGCTTCTCCCTTCACAAAATCCCAGTCCTCCGTCGTGGAGCTGAACTCCCAGGAACTCGCCAGGGGCCAGGCTGCTGCTTGCCACTGGGTCAAGTGCTCTGGCGGTGAGGTACCGACATGGTGGCGAAAAAGTCTTTCCTGACGCGCTTGCAAGTCCCGAATGGAATACAGCGGGCTGGCAATGCTCTCGTCATCCAATTTCTGCAACCAATACCACAGTTCCCTGGCTTCCATCCGTAACTCTGCATGAGAAGAGGCCTCCCATGCAACGAGATACTCGGGAGCTTCCGTGTCCAGAAGCACGAGTTCCGGGATGTTGTGATTGAGGTCTGCCGACAGTTCCGCACACAACTGCTTCGCGCCGGGCCAGTCTTGCCTGGCGATCGCGATCAAGGCCAGAAGGCTTGTCTTTGACCGGCGACTAACCCCGGTTTTGCACTCGATCTTTCGCACGTCCTGCTCAAGGGCATTCAGTCCGTCCGTTTTGGACGCAAGGGCCACAAGTTCCATCGCGGGCGACAGGATTTTGGATGGCCCCTGATTCTGATAGAGCAGTCGGAAGTCCTCATGCTGTTCATTCGGCAGTACCCAGGCTCTCAGTCGTTCAAAGGACTGTTGCGGAGATTCCGGAGTGGCACCTTGCGAGAGCACTTCAGAAACGGAATCCGCAAGAAAGGTCCGAGGGAGCAATGCAGCGATCGCTTTGGAATCGTCTGCAGAGGAGGCAGGCAGACCAGCAGTGAGGTTCGTGACAAACGAATTGTCCCACGTCTTCGGCCAATCACCTTTCAGCACAAGATTTCGAACGCGAGTCCCCTGCCGTTTGTAACGGAAGATGCCCGGCCGAAGATCCGTTTGTTCCGTTACTGGCAGACGGAACACGACTTCACCATTCAGCCAGACGTGAATCAGATTCACATCGTAATGCAGTTCGACCTGATTCCAGTCGTCGGGTTTGAGGGCCAGAGGTCCCTGAGCCACAACGAACTCTGGTTCTTCGAACTGATTGTCTGACGGAAGTGCCATTAGTTCCTGTTCAAAGCCTGGTGGGAGAATCCAGTGTGACTTCACGCCCTCCGGGGACAGAAGAACAGCCCTTTGCCCGATCGAAGGATGAGCCACCATTCCACCTGGCTGGTAGAAGAACTCGTATGAAAGTCGATCGCCTGTCCGCAGAGCTCGGCAATGGGAGAGCCAGCTTTGTTCACCAGGTGGAACATGCGGCCGAGCATCTCCGATCAGGATACCTTGATCGATGTGCCAGACGGGCCAGCCAAAAGGCTCCGGGACAATCTGCCGTCCGTTCGTAGAATCCAAAGCAGAAGCCAGTCTGGGTGTTGGTCGAGCTTCTCCGAAGACAGAACAACTCCATCCATCAAGTCGATCCTGATCGATCAGGTTGACTTCCGGAAGAACCTGCGGCGTCCCCTGGACTTCCAGGTTTCTGACGACCGTCGTACCGGTGCCGCCATTGGAAAGCACCAGCCATGGGACAGCGGACACAGCAGGCTCTTCAAAACGCAGTTCTCCGTTGAGGAAATAGCGAATCATGCCGTCCTTAATCTGAAGCGACGTTCGGTCCCAGACGCCTGTGTTTTTGGAAACGTCTCCCGGCACGGCCACAGCGTCTTTTCCAAAGAAATCCTGGACACGAAATTGCTTTTCATTGATGCTCGCCAGCACACCTCCAAACCCGGCGAATGCTCTCCTGTGCGTGTTCAGCACTTCCATTGAAAACTCGAAATCGCCGTGAAGAGGAAGATTAAGCAGCAGTCCATCCATCTCACTTCCACTCAAGCCAACAAGCACATTGGCCGCTCGACGCCAGTGAGTCCTGTTGGGAACGGTGACCTCAGACAGGACCGGGCTCCACAGTGAGTCGACAGAAGTGACGGTGGACCGTTTCGGATCCAATGCCAGACAATTGGCGTGGGAGAATTCATGACTGATCAGTTCCTGAAGTGCTTCAATGTCCGCAACAGAGTTCTCAATCGCTGCCGCTCTCTGAGTCAAGTCTGCGACAAATCGACGGTCGTGCACTAACTCGAGTGCGAGCACAGCGATCGCCTGAACATCCTTCGTTGTTCTTTGATTCCGTCTGAGCATCTCATCAAATTGCTTACGAATCTCGCCTTGCCTGCTAACTTCGCCTGATTCGCCCTTTCGCAGCTCAATTAGCAGAAGCAGGTGCTTTGCGAACTGCACGTTCTCCTGGTCTGCCTTCAGTACGGCGGTTTGCAATTCATCAAGTGCCGCGCAGGCTGCGGCCGCGTCGACGAGTTCAGTCAGGTTACATAACAGGAGACGGTCGGGCAGGCGATTCTTCTGTCTGTACGAATCGAGAAGAGCATCCGGAATGTGAATCCGAGGGACAACCTCCGCTGCGACTCGAATCGACTTCCGCTGGTCTATTTGCAAGGTCCAGTCACGCCATCTTTCGTAACGCTCCCGAGGTTCGAGTGAACGAAGATAGTTCGTCACGAACGCAACCGCAGGTTGTGTTTTTGGGGGCTCCGCATCCATCGACTGATCGCAGGCTACGCCGAGGAACTTCATCGCTGTTGAGGGCGCTTGAACCCGGGCTGCTTCGTTCGCCGCTTGCTCGAATTTGGCCACTCGTTCGTGAAGTCTGAGCGAGAATTGAACGCTGTCATAGTCCCGCTGCAGTCGCTCTTCGACCTGCTTCTCAAGTACAGCCAGGTTGCCAGTTTGTGCCCTCGTTCGATGGTACAGCTGTCCCAAGGCACTGAAGACTGTCTCATCATCGTTGCTGTCAGGCTCGGCCCACGATTGCTGAACTGCCACCTCAAGAATGTCACCGGCCGTTTGCACCAGTGCTTTGTGCTTTGCCGACGGAATGGCTGCGTGGCAGGCCAGCTGGACCACGGTCGTTGATTTTTCTTCGAGCACCATTGTTCTCAGCGCCAGCAGATCAGACTGAGCCCCGGGTGTATTTTCCACGGCCAGGTTAAGAAGCCCAGAAAGAACGAACGCCGCGACCGGGTCCGTGGCCTTGCGCGCTTCGATCTGAGAACGCAGCTGATTCTCCCTCCCTGCGAGTAGTGCCCACGAAATCAGCGGAACACCAAGGTTATCCACAATCGCATACTTCAATTGATCATCCTGCGTGAAGAGTTCAATATCACGGGGATGACTCGCCGGAAACACCAGAGATTCCAGGATCTTTGAGACTTCCGAAGGCTCGTATGAAGGGCCATGCCAATGGGCGATTACACCATTCAGGCTCGAAACAGCACTTTGTCGTTCCCGGAACTCACTGTCCGCTCCCACAAGATGCCGGAGGACTTCCATGTCATCCCACGGACTGGCGTTCATCTGGCTGGATTGTTCCGGCACAGGAAAGCCTGCGGCAAACGCCCTTCGCACCGCGCGTTGAGACAAGGTGGGCATCCCATTCACAGCCGCCATCTTCGCGATACGCATGACCTCCTCGAACTGTGGAAGGCGCATCGGATGATTCGCGGTGGACATCGCAGAAGCTTCCCCGAACTCCCCCGTCACCCCACCTGGAACACTAACTTCGGGTGGTGCGACATTGGCGATCAGATCGGCATCCAGAAAGCGGCGTCTGGGGGTATAAATTGCGAGGTACTGCAGAAGCGCCTTTTCGGCCGCTTGAAACTGCTTCTTTTTCATCAGCAGCCTGGACTGGTCCAGCAGGATCGCTTCCGCATCGGATGATTTGGTGTCGAGTAATGCAGCATCAACAGCAGTGCGAGCAAGAAACTCCGAATCCGAAGGACGGAGATCCCGTTCGATCAGGACTCGTGCGACCAGCCAGAGTGCTCGATAAGAAGTCGATTGTTGCAGGAGACGTCGGGAAGGAACCTGCGTGGCTGCAGGTTTGGGGAGGGGCGACTGTGTGACGCGTCGCACGAGATCGCTGACACAGTCGATTCCTCGGGGGTCTTCAATCCTCAGCAACAACGCCGTTCGAAGAACGCCGACGGAAACATCATCCGGGTATTCCTGGCAGAGTGAATCAATCTGCGGAATCAACTTCTGACGCAGATCATCCGAATCGCACTTTTTGGCCAGCGTGTCCAGAAGGTAGCTGTTCAGAATCAAGATTCGATCCGACAGCAATAGCTCGTCTGAATACGACAGGCTCAGCAGAAGGTCAACACGGCCACCATCGTCCAGCGAGGGCGCGAGACTCAGCACTTCAGCGATCGCCTGAGTCAGCTCGTCCCCTTTGAGCTCCTCAAGGTGTGCGGCGATGTCGTCACGCACGCCCTCTCGGATGTCCACATAATCTCCAATGGTGGTACGGTTCCAGTCTGCTTCATCTGGCTTGTACTGAGAGGCGATGGAGGCGGCTTTCGGATCTTTCAAAATTCTGGTCAGCAATCGGATTGTGTCAGAACGCAAGCCGCTTGCTCCAAAAAGCTCTGCCGCCGTCAGCACGTTGTTAACACGAACCCATTCCGGCGACTCGGCATCCGAACGGTGCGTATCGAGTATGGGCAAAACCAGGGATTTCGCCTCTTCTGTGCGACCACTTTCCGCCAGCGTCCTGAAATGCTGTTCGGCAGACTGCGAGATTCGCCCATCCAGAAGCCATTCCTTTCGAATCGCACTCTCCACGAACCTGGTAGCCAGAGCCTGGGATTCCCTTGTCGCATCCAGCGCCGTGCCCAGTCTCCAGCAAACGTCTGCCGGCATATCCTGAAGGCGATCTGCGTCCGCTGCATACTCACGAAGCGTCTCAATGGCGGAAGGTCGCTGGTCCGTCGACAGATTCAGCAATGCCAGAATTGCGACTCCACCGTTCCATTCGGGGGTCTCGCTCAACTGCCGCTCGAGGAGTGTTCGGAATTCATTGGCTCTTTCCGTCGTCGTTGCAAAATAGAGCGCGTGAGACAAGTTCCACTCTTTCTCGGCAAGATTCAACCCGCACCAGGGATCTTCGAGAATCCGCTGCTGGTTCGGCATCAGTCGGAGAAGTGACTTCGAAAAATAGAGGTCACTCTTCCAGAATATGTCGTTCCCCATCTTCCATCGACGTACAAACGTTGAGTTTCTCTGAACGATGTTGTCGAGAAGTTTCTTTCCGAGCGATTGATCAGAATCCCAGGCGAAAATTCTGCGAGCGATCTCATACTGAATCGCGGGGTCAGCGAAATCACCACTCTCGGCTGCCAGCACAGAGTCCACGAGCATGTCCAGCTTCCCAGCTCCACGAAAGCGATTGTAAACATGATCCAAGTCAAAGAAACTCAGCGCGTTGATCGATTGCTTTAGCAGATACTCGTAGTGCTGAAATGCTTCGTCGCCCCGCTCAGAGTTTTCCAGTAGCCTTATGTAAGCCAGTCGCAGATTCACGTTCTCGGGACGTTGTTTCGTGGCTGCTTCAAGGAACTTCAGCACAGGCTCCGGCGTTCCACTGAACGTCGCCATCTCAATGAGTTGATCCCACAATTGCACGGAATCCGGCGATTGCTCGAGACGCTTGACCAGACTTGCAACCATTTCCTCGAGGTCACCGCCTTCTTTCAGGACTAGCAGAGCAGCCTGCCTGCTAGGACTTCCCCGGTGGTTGCGATTTTGGCGAAACAACGTACCAGTCATACGCCGACTCTGAGTCAGTTGCAGAATTCTGCGTGCAAGTCTCTCGGCGTTTTCATGATCCCCATGTTGAACATCGAGCGTCATTCGCTCCTCGAGGGCATCAGGTTGATTTCCTGTCGCTCGTTCTCGCCGTCGCATCAGGGCTGAAACGGCCTCTTTCATGCCCAGCGATCGAGCCGCTTCGATCAGATACTGTTCTCTTTCCGGGTCCAGTCGAAGCCCGAGTAGTTTCTCAACGGCCGTCGACGCCCTTCGATAGTCGCCAAGCCTCTTCGCCAGGACCAGTACCGCACATTCTCGCCTTAGGAGTGCCTGCTGGTTTGCTGGTGAAACCCGATCCAGCCAGGTCAGTGCCTCATCAAAATTGCCCTGCAGCAGATGGAGCTCAGCAAGTTGAAATGCCGCCTCGGCTCCGGAACTCCTTGACGTTGCTGCCGCAGTCAGCAGTTCAAACATCGACTCCGTATCGCCCATCCAGTTGAAGACCTGTGCCAGACATAGCTGTTCAGCGAACTTTGCATCGCCATTGGCATTTCGGATGCGATCTGACAATGCTCGCACCAACAGATCTTCTGCATCATTCAGCAGCAATGACCTGTAAGCCTGAGCAAGGACGAGGTTGGAGGCCGCAGGAACATCGGTGCTGCCCGGGAAATTATCAAGTTGAACACTAAACTGTTTTTGGCCGACGAAGATCTGCGGCAGAATCCGTTGCAAACGGCGGTCGAACCCATCCGCTTTGAATCCAGGTGACTGCACAAGATTCAGGTAATCACTCAGAACGCTCAGAATCTGATCATTCTGGTTCTGCTGCGCGAGGGAAGCGATCCACCGATTCAAAGCAATCGTCGCGCGGAACCTTTGATCGGACGTGGCTTTGACTGGGCTGTTTCCGATGGGAATGGTCTGAGCGAATTCCTTTCGTGCTGCTTCAAGCCACCGACTGTATTCCGCAGGCACGCGGTCGAACTTCTTCAACTCGACGAGCAAATACATATTGCCGGCGAAGTCGTCTGCTGTTCTGGAAGCAGCAAGCACTTCATTCAGCAGCTTCTCGCTTTCGCCGATCTGACCAGCCAACCGAAGTTCCGAAATCACAAAGCCTGTGAAGACGCGGACACCAGGACTAAAGACCACGCCCCGGAATCCTTCGATCGCCAAAAAGTCGCCGTTTGGGCGGTGGGAAAGAAACGGAGCCAAACGCGTATACACGATGTCCTCACCGCTTCGAAGGAACCTGTTGTGGGCTTCCACAATGATCGTGAGTTCGTCCTCGCTGAGTTTTCGGTCCGGAGAGGCCAGTTCAACGTCCCAAATTGTGGAACCGTTTCGGGGAATCAGCGAGAGCAATGCCAGCAAACCTGCCGAAGGATCATTCTGCCGGGCAAGTCGGATCATGCGGGAAACAGAATCCGTTTCGGGCTCGATGAGCTGAACGCAGAACTTGTCAAACTGCTCTGTCGACAAGCCCGTCGTTGATTGCGTGCTGTCTCCGTATGCCCCGGTTTGAGGGAAGGTTCCCGCAGCAGGATTCGGGGGCGTGACTTCGCGTTGTCTGTTGAAAATGAAACTGAGAATTCGCGCTTCGGCAAAGGTGCGAGGAGAGAGGACTGCGTCAGGCCACGACACGTAGTCATCGTCGATCCCAGTCAGATCCTGAAGTCGCGTGGTCATCTGATAGGCGTCGATGGCCGAGATACCGGACGCTATGTTCGGCATCGTTGTCTCCGACCCCTGGCCCGCTCCGGACACTCTTCCCTTCATCTCCTTTTCGAAAATGGCTCCACGTGTCGTCAGCGGCAGATCGATCGCAAGGAGACTCTGAAATCGGGCCTGAGCTGTCTCATCCTGTCCAAGTCCGGAACGTGCTAACCCGTCGCGGAAGATGAGTTCCCAGTTCTCTGGCTCTCTGCTCAGCCACGGTTCAAGAATCCGAAGAGCGTTTTCAAATGCGCCAGCCTTCAGGAGATGATCGACTGCTCTGAGTCGCTCGACCGGATCTGCCTGCCGCAGCGCGAGCCGTTGCAGGATCTCGTTCGCCTGCTCAGAGTTTCCCTGGTCCCTGAGCATAAGGGCCAGCGGAATTTCTGTTTCTTCGCCATCAGCAATCGCCACAAGCTGTTGCTGGTAACGTATCGCGGCCCCGAGATCTTCCATGTCTCTGCAAACCGTCGCCAGCTGCTTGAGTAGACGAGTGTCGCGAGATTCCTGAACGAGGAGCTTCTCCAGTTCTGTTCTCGCAAGCCCCAAGTCTCCAAGCGACTGCCAGGCCTGAGCAAGACAGATGGTCATCGATCGACGCTGCCGTTCGTCACTTCGAGCGCGTTCGAGTCGGCCAAGCAGCGAGTCGACCTGGTTGAGTTCCTGATACAGTGGAACCAGTTTGTCAATCAGCGAGGTTCGGTCATCGATCGATTCGAACTTCTCGAAGGCTCGCCAATACACCTCGACAGCCTCTTCCGTCTGCAGTTGCTGCGACAGGACGGTTGCAAGTTTGATCGTCATCTCCGGATCGTCACCACTGATCCTGACGGCTTCGCGCAATGCCTTCATTCCCCGATCGTTCTGACCAAAGCGAAAGCAGATGTCGGCCAGAAAGTCGTATGATGAAGTGCTTCCCGGTGCCGATTCCACCATAGCTTCCGCGGCGAGGATGGCCTGCTGCACGTTTCCGAGAGCAGCCTCAAGTGTCGCAACATTCTTCAGGTGCGTTGTGGCAGAACGCCGATCTGTGATGGCCAGCTGCCGTGAATACTCTGCCGACTTCGCATAATCCCCTGCGGCTTCTCTCAGCCGCGCGGCAAGAGTCAGTGCGGGAACGGATCGCTCGTTGATCCGCAAGGCTCGATCAGCCGCTGCCGTCGCCTCATCGATCGCCTCTGTCGCCTCATAGTATCGTGCAAGCAAGATCCAGTCCTGCTCTGTCGCCTCGGCAAGAGCAGCAATGCGAGCAGCCAACGCTGCCGTTTCCGCCTGAAGTTTCCCCGATTCCCCGAGCACATCAAGACGGTTACGAATGACAACATCCCGCTCTTCTTCCGTCTCAGCCAGACGTCCCGCATCTATCAGCAACGCAAGAGACTTATCAAAGTTCTGCACTGCAGAAAGATACTCCGCCGCAGTGAGCCTCAGCGCAAAATCATCGGTGGATAATTCGCATGCCTCGCTGATCAAATCTGCCGCTTCAGCACGGTAGCCAAACTTGCTGCAGAGCCTCGCAACGCTGGCGAGACTCTCCGCTGTTCGACGGGGACCAGCCGCAATTTCACGCCAGACTCGGAGGGCTTCCGCAGGCTGTTTCTGAAGGTGCAGGAATTCGCCAAGGTACTCCCGATACTGCGGATCATCCGGAGCCAGGCTGACAGCCTTTTCGTACAGTGCTCGAGCCTGCGAAAACATCTGCGCCTGCTGAAAGAGCTCTGCCGTCTGAGCGGCTGTCAGCGGATCAGTTGCTTTTGCAGCGACGATGAGATTCCAGATCCTGGCCGCTTCCTTTTGTCGTTCTTCCGCGGACTTCGATGGATCTTTCAGCGCGACTTGTCCCCAGCTGCGAAGTATCTCGGCGTCCTGTGGAGCCTGCTCATGGAGTAACTCGTACTGCTTCAATGCCAAAGCGGCTTGCCCCTGAGTCAGGTAGAGATCGATCAGCTGCTGGCGAAAATCTACTCTCGAGGGTGCTCGCTGAATGATCTTTTCCTGCCACACAATCGCTTCAGCCGTGCGTGCGCACGAGTTCAGAAACTGTGCCAGACGAGACATAGCCAGGAGATCTTCTGGATGCTGTTGAATCCAGTCTTCATAGTACTTCACCAGGCCATCCTGATCGCCATTATCCAGGTAGACATTCTCGATCCGTTCGCGAACCTGGGCTGCAAGCCAGCTGTCCGGGTCGAGCGTTGAAAGAAGCTGCTCAAAGCCGGCCAGCCCCTGTTCCTTTTGCCCGCTTTGAATCTGCAAGGCAGCGACCTGAATCAGGCTGTTGGTCTTCTGATAGTCATCGCTCGTCAGCTCAGCGACTCTCTGAAATCGCGTGATCGCCTCGGAGAGATCGCCTTCTTCCTGCAAAGATGTGGCGATCTGTTCCAGCACACGAACATCATCCGGATAGATTTCTTCCAGTCGCTGCCAGACACGGGTGGCCTCTGCCAGCTTCTGAGAACGCTGATAGAGTCGGCCAAGCTGCTGGAAGATCTCAACCGCATCGGACCGTTGTGGCTTACGTTCGATCGCGCGTTCGAGCGCGGCGATGGCTTCCTGATTCAAGCCGATTCGAATCTGTGACTGAGCAAGATAGAACGACACCAGCGGGTCTGCAGGACGAAGTGGTTCCGCTTTCGCGAACGCCTCGGCCGCAGCCGCGTCCTGACCTCGCTGAGATTCCAGCAGGCCAAGCAACATCCACGATGCCGCGTCCTGCGGAGTCTTCTCCAGTTTCGCCCGGAGTTCTGCGAGGAAGGACTTCAGCGTTCCATTTTCAACATGGTGGCCATAAACACGATCGAGAGCGGTACCACGTCGCGGCGTCTTTTCGAGAACAGACATGAAGCGAGAAAGGACTTTTGCCTGTTCGACTGCCGTTTCATCTGCCTCATCAGGCATCGCCGCATGACACTCAGCCACGCTTGACGTCAGGCCGACATTCTCAGCAGCAATCAGTGACCCAATCAACCCGCTAAGAGCACAGATTGATCGCAGGCGAAACTTGTCCATTCACACACTTCCTTCAATCGCACCCGCTCAATCGAGGCCACGTGTTCGAGGGCTGCAGTCCTCGAATTCACCCGCATCTGAGTAACGTCAACTATTGCCCATCAGGCTTTGCCAGAACCTGCTCTGCAATGGCTGGCAGAGTCTTCGGCCATTCCCCTCGGTATTTCAAGTTGCGGACTCGAGACGCCGTCTTGTTTGAATAGTGGAATAACCCAAAGAACCGTTCAGAAGGCGGCTCTGAGATCGTGACCGTGGCGATGTCCTTCTCGTTCACACTGACGGTGAGCTGGTCTCCTTTGAGTGACAAACGAACTCGGTTCCAGTCTTTCAACTTCAACTCAGGAACTGCCGCCCCGGCAATGGGAGATTCGTTGTCAATTGCCAGTTCTCTTGACTCATACTGGGCTTCGGTCAGTTGATGAAGCTTCGCGCCATCCGACGAAATCATGACGACACTTCGCCCAACACAGGGATGAACTTCCGTGACTCCGGGTTCCCAAAATGTTTCAAATTCGATCACACCATCTTCCAGCATCGGTCGCTGATAGTGCAGCAGGCTCTGTCGTGTACGTGCCCCTTCAGGCAGAGCTTTCGCCACGATCTCATTCCCGGACTTGCGCCAGGGGGAGTTCGGTTCATTCGAAAAGGAATGCGATTCTTCGAAGATGTCAGCCCGCCAGCAATTCCAGTCAGCCATGTCGATCAAATCAATCTCGTCCGGGATCTCGGGTGTCCCTGTGATTCGCAGGTTTGTGATTCGACATTCATTCCCCGGCTGATCGGCCTGAAGAACGATCCAGGGACTGGGGGCCGCATTGAAGGCAGCATCATGGATCTGCACACCGTTCGTAAATGTGGTAAGTCTTCGACCGTCGACAACGATCCGAAACGCGGCCATGTTCTTCCACTCCGGAAGCTTTGGGGCTGTTTCAATTTCGGTCGCGCTGTGCATCAATCGAATCGTCCGAACTGCCTTGGCATCATATCGAGGCTCCGCGCTGAACATGCCATAGGAGATCACGCATTCTCCCCAGCCGAACGTAGACCGATCCGCTGTGATCTCGAACTTGCCGGTCAACGGTGACTGGAACCAGAGCTGTGACCAGGTTTCCGCCGGCACATGAGTCGCCGTCGCGTTCTCAATCTTCCACTCAGAAGTTCGATAGCCATGATAACGCTGGTCCGGTTTGAGGTAGGGAACCTGAACCCATTGGGCAGACGCAGAAGTCGGTGTTGCCGGAGCACTCAAGATTGCGATTCGCCCCGGAAGGCTATGAGCAATCTTCGAGAACAGCTCACTGTCCGACCGTTCTTCCGTTCGCTCGGCATCTCTGATTCGCGTTGCGAGGTCCGTGATGGCAGGAAGCAGGGAAGGCACTTCCATGCCCTTCCAGACGACCAAAAGTTCCGCGGCCCGGTGCTGCGAAGATATCGACTTCGGAAGTCCCTTGCCGAAGACTTCCAGGATGTTCTTCAGCATGGTTTCCGCGGCCGTCATATCTCCCTTTTCGACCGCCACAAGAAATCGAAGTGCCGCAAGATCTCGCTGCCCCTGAGGGTCATTCGCCGTTCTTTGCTGAAGATCCTGGTGCAGAGCTTCCAGCTGATTGGCCTGTTTGGCGACCCTGACAAGTTCCAGAGCCGGGCTGTGCAGGTCGTCCGAAGTCTTCTGTGCCAGATCATTCTCCGGCGAGTACGAGGCCAGTCGAAATCCGAGGCGGTAGTCATCGTGTTCTTCATTGGGCAGCACCCAGCCGTGAAGCAGCAGGTAAGCCTCCTGAGGCTCTATGCTGCGACAGGCTTCCATCATGCTGGTGATCTGTTCCCGGAAATACACTTCGGGGAGCATCTTGTTAATGACGCTGCGATCCTGTGCAGTCATCGGCGTTGTGAGATGAAACAGCGACGTCTTCATGTCCTCTGTCACTTCCGACGGCCATGAACCTGTCAGAGTGATGTTTCGGATCCTGACCGACTGATCAACAAAGCGGCAGATTCCTGGATGGAAAGTGGTCAACTTCGGAACTTCTTCGTCATGGACCACTACATCATTCAGGGTGACAATCACCCTGCCATTATTTCGCGACAGGGTGATCCTGTTCCATTCCGCATTCCTGACGGGCAGCGTGTCTGAATTGCTGCCAGAACCACTTTCCTCCGAGGTCGCGGAAACAGGCAGGCCCGGCTTCAGACCGAGAACATTTGCATCGAACGAACTGTACGTTCGCGACACTGACTTAACACCCTGCGTTGTCATCATGAACGCCAGCTGACCGAGTGCTGGTGATGCTCCGAACTTATCCTGATCAAGCCATGCCTCCCACGAGATTGTCTCTCCTTCAAGAAGAGGCCGCTCGTAAGTCAAACCACTGATAGTTCGAATACGCTCTGGTTTTGGCAATGCCACTCCCTTCGCCTCGAGTACTCCGTTCTGAACATTCCAGGACGCTGGCTGACGTGCTTCACGCTGGTAATAGCTGAGCGAGCTGTCAGGATCGGTGACCTTCTGGGACAGGAGTCGCGGCTTTGGTGTCGTGCCCTGTCCAGCGGCAACCCAGCCGATGAGGCTGTCGCCTGCGAGCAGGTTGACCTGCTTCGGAATTCGTGGCGACCCGGACAGAACCGCATTTCGGTAGACGGACAGTTTGCTGCCTTCTGTGAAGAGTGCCAGCCAGGGCGCTGCACCTGTGAGCTTCTCTTCGTAAACAACATTATTGTTACTCAGGAATCGAACGACTCCTTCTTTGGACTGAATTGTCACTCGATTGAACGACGGGACGCCGCGTCGGGCGACTCGAGGCAGTGAGACTTCATCGCCTCCTGTGAAGTTGCTGATTCTGGTGTCGCTCCAGCCGTTGGTCGTCACAAAAAGTCCGCCGTAGCCAGTGTCGCATTCGCCCCAGTAGTTCTCCAGACAGTCCACGCTGAACTCGAAGTCGCCTTCGATGGGCCAGTTGAGCCACAGAGCATTCTGATACACTCCACCGAAGTGATAAATCGCTTTGCCATCGGACAACCAGCGATTCGTGACATCGTCGAACTCGAAGGATTGAACCTCCTGCGGAGTTGCCTGGACGAATGACGGCGGAGCACTAAAGAGTGTGCTGCCTGTCCTGCTGGCGAATCTCGCACCAAACTCCCGATGAAGGTGCGACAGCATTGAGGAGCCGCCGTTATCCTGAAACAGCTTTCGAGTTTCATGAAACCCAAAGTTCAGCGCTATCTCATTCAATGCGTTCGACTGGAGGCACTTGTACACGATAAGAAAGTCACAAAACGGTCCCTCGTCGTTGATGCCCTTCCTTCGTTCAGACAGTGACTTCAGAAAGTTGGGATAGGCCGTCGTCAGAAACTCCCTGTTCTCCTTCTCAAGCTGCAGGATCATCCAGAGATAGTCTGCGTTCGGGAGCTTTTCATCGTAGGCCTTCTTCGCGAGTCCTTCGAGATCTGAGAGGCAGTTTGCTTCCTTCGCGCTTTGCACCAGTTCTGTCAGGTTGCAGAGAATTGCTGAGCCATCCAGCGCCTGGACGACCTTAGTCTTGTCGAGACCTGGCACTTGAGGCACGGCTGGAATCGAGTGGCAGACCAACCGAACCGTCTGACGGCCTTCCTTTGGCATAGTCCAGTCACGCCATGCTTCATAACGCTTCTGCGAATCCATCGCTCTGAAATGGCGAACGACAATTGCCAGTGGCGTCTCGAGACGCGGGAGTTGGTAGTCGTCCACACGCAGGTCAACTGTACGTCCCATATAGTCGAGTGCAATATCAATCGCCTTCACGCGAGAGGCCTGTGAGGCAACATTCGCAAGGGCGTTCCATTGCATGTAACTTCCATAGTCACCGCTGTATCGTGCATAGTTGGCCTGATTTGCCGCAAGGACGGCGTCGAAGTGCTGCTGGAGGGCCGCCAGATCATTGGCTTCCGCAAGCCATTCGGTCACAAGCCGATCCAGTTCTCCCAGGCCAAGGTTTTCACTCTGACCATTAGCACCCGGTGTCATCATCGCCAGCTTCAGGATCGGCATTGCCTCTGGCTTTAACTGAGGGTCCGACGCTGACGGAATCGCCGCAAGACACGCCAGCCGGATCGACTCGGGATCCGGCGATTGGCTCAGAAGATCCTTGATGGATTTCAATCGATCCGCCGTTCCACTCGTCTGCTTCAGCTCAAGGTCGAGCAGCACATGGACGACCGATGATTTGATCACTGAGCCAGACTGACTGCGATCATTCAACAGCTTGCGAAGTTCATCCTGTCGGCCTGCACGAATCGTCCACGTCACAAGCGTTGACGCAATACTCTCCGGGGATGCATCGCGCAATCCGGAGTAATCAGGAAACAGAAGGATGTCTGCTGGTCGCGACGCCGGAAACACCAGCCGCGTCAGGAGATCGTAAACCTCGGAGGCTGGATACTGATCACCATCCCATTTCGCGATGACCATCTTGAGTGACGAAGCAACCTGTTCATCAAACTGCGACTGGTCCTCGCCTGAAGGACTGGAGCTCATCCTTCCGGCCATCCCGTTTGCTCTGTTAACCACGGGATCAGGCAGTGGACTGCCTCCAGCCAGAGCCTCGCGAATCGCTGCAATCGACAAGTCCACCATGTCGTTTTCTGCGGCGACCAGAGCCACCCGCATCGCAAGTCGAAACTGGGAGATCGTGAGCGGGGGAATGATCTCTGCCTTCTTCTCCGTATCACCCACGTTCTCGGACGCAGCACGCTGAGGTACCACGGCCCCTTCCTGAAAACTCAGGACCGACACAGGCAAAGCGGCGCAGGCAGCAGATGCCGGGTCAGCGCACATCACACTTGCAAGACTGACCATTGCAATCATTGACTTGAGTCTCAGCGGAAGAGCGTCATTTCGAAGCTCCGCCGGCGGCTCGCCCCCCGCGCTGCCATCGCGGACAGGGACCGCCTGCGGAACTGGCCTTCCCGGGACCGGACGAGGTCCGCCTGGAGGCTGCGCTGCGGCTTTCCGTTTTGGACGGACCGTTGAGATTTCCAGAAGCCGACGAAGCTGAGATTCCGCTTCCGGGCGATTCCCCGCTTCCAGCAGAATCTGTGACCATCCCATCAGAATCTGAGACGCCGGTGCCAGCGAATCCTGCCTCTCGGCCGCCTGCAAAGCACGCGTCGCCAGGGCGGTTCCGGAAGCAGAGGCAGGGTCCGATGCCAGGACAGGTTTGGCAATGATCCATAGCAAAATGTCCGGCGCGGCTTCCTTCCTCTGTCGCGAATTGGGACGACGGCCTGGGGCCACTTCTTCCAGAGGGTGAGCCTCCAGCAGTTTCAAGAGAGTATCAACCGCGGAGTTTGCTCCCGGATCTTTGGAATGAACCAACATGCCAGCTCGAACGAGGGCGACAGAAGTATCGGCGGGGTATTTGTCCGCCAGTTCCTGCAGACGCGAGTGAATCGCTGACTGAATCTGCGGGTCTTCCGAGAGTTTTGTGAGCAGCGAGACCAGGCCGCAATGAATGCCTGATCGCTTTACCGCATCCTCGGAGTCGGAGTCTGAGTCCTGAGGGGAACTGCTGATGGACGCCATCACTGTTGAAGGGATGAATGGCATCACGTCCAGCACGGTGTCGATGCCATTGGACTTTTGATCTGCATTGCTGACAGCTTTTCGGTCAGTGAGCAATGTGCCGATGGCGTCCTTTGCTTCCGCTCCCTGCAGCTGCTTCAGGCTCTCAGTCAAGCCGTTCTGAGCGATGTTTAGATAATAGTCGGTACGGCCGTTCCACGAATCCGCAAGTCGCAGAGTCGCCTCATCGCTCATCAGTCCCGAATAGACCTTCAGTGCATCAACATGAAGCTGCAGCCGAGTCAATTGTTGCGCGACCTGGACAGCATTGTTCACTTTCTTATATGCATCGTAATCGGCCTGACTTCCCGAGCTTCGTTGGGACAATGCAGTCTGCAGAAGTTTGCGAGCGTCGTCTTTTCGACCAAGTTTGATGTAGGCTTCGATCAGCAGGAAGCCGGGAGTGTACTCAAACTCCTCGTTCGATTGTGTGGATTGGTATGACCGGACAAGCAGTTCCAGCGCCGTTTCCAGCGTCTTTGGATCATTATTGCCAGCGATCCCGGCAGACTCATTCCCGGAGGCTGCGGCAAGAAGTTCCTGTCCCACCATGCGCTCCGCATCGGACGTCATCGATTTTCTAACCATCGGATCGTTGGCGAGAGCCAGAAACTGCTTGAGTCCTTCTTCACGCTTGCCACTATGAAAATCCAGAGATGCCAGGATCGCTCGACCTCCAAACCATTCCGGAGCCTTCTGCACACGATCTTCAATCGCTTTGCGAACCTCACCGTAGCGAGGAGATTCTCGCAGGCTTGAAAGCAGTCCTTCGATTCGGGAATTGACTCGTCCGCCCTGGCTATAGGAATACACTTCAAACCCGGACCAGGGCTGCGATTTGAGTTCCGCGTCAGTTGGAATCAGCATCTGAAGTCCAAGCCGGAAGAACCGATCTGACTTCCAGATCTCTGCCGAATTGATCGATGACAGCATGTTCGAGCGATAGTGCGGCAGCTGTTCAAAGATCTTCTCTGCAAGTTCAAAGGTGATGTCGCCGGCATTCGTTTCATTCAGCATGTCACCGACGAGATCCACCACATAGTACGGCTGAGAAATACTCTTCAAATCGACTTTCTTCAGCACCTTCAGAATGTCTTCGTTCCTGTTGGCCGTTCGAAACAGATTGCGGATCTCATAAAAGTCGCTGAAGATCACATTCGGCGAACGTTCCATCACCACCAAATATTGATCGCACGCTTCCTTCGCCTTGTTGGACTGCTGATACTCCTTCGCCAGCTGAAGATGCAGGCTCGCAGAATCCGGATGCTGGCGAATGGCGGCTTCCAGAAGGGGAATCACTTTGTCCTTCTGAGCACTGTTGCTGTAGAACTCAATCAGCTGTTCGACGATGCGACTGTTGTCCGGATTTCGTTCCCGCTGTGCTTCCAGCTTCTCGATGAGCGACTTCAACTCCCCAGTCTGCCGCAGAAGCAGAATGGCCTGTGTACGGTTCGAGTCGCCTGAGGCTCGCATCTGACCGCGTGAAACGATCGGCGCGTTCAGTGAAATCGGTGATTTCGTGCGTTGGAGCAGCATTCGGGCCAGCTGCGAAGCTTTCTCGGTTTGCCCCTGTCCCTGATACAGCAACATCAACGAAGCCAGCGATGCGGGCTGGTTGCCTGCCTGCCGTTCAGATCGACGCAGCACGGCATCGGCCAGATCGTTCATGCCAAGACGTCGCAGAGAAACTGAGAGCCCCGTCTGAGTCTGCGCGTCCAGGCGAAGTCCGAAAAGTCGTTCCGCCGCGGTCCTGGCACGGTCATAATCAGCGACACGTTCTGCAAGATTCAACGCCTGGAGTTCACGGTTGACGAGTGTCTTCTGGTCACGGGCTGCGATGGAATCCAGCAAGGTCAGGGCTTCGTCAAAATCCCCCTGCTGCTGCCGCAATGCAACAAGCTCAAACTGTGACGACAGTTCGGCTTTGTCCTGGCTCAGCACTGCAGCGATAAGTTCCACGGCATCGTCCTGCTCACCCGACCACCACAGCACGGAAGCAAGGTGCATCTGCTCGAATGGAAGATGTTCCGGCGGTGCTTTCTCGACACGCTTTCGCAACAGTGCGACAAGATCCGGAACCACTTCGTTACGTTGAAACACTTCGTACGTCTGTCTGAGCAGTTGCAGTGAGGCATAGCTCATCCAGCGACCGGGCACTGGAAATTCAATCTCCACGTACTGTGACTGCTTTCCGTAGTACCATGACAATCCGATCTGTCCATAGTTCTGTTGTGCCTGCTGGCGCTGCTGCTGGGATGCTTTGTTCAGCAGATCCAGTTGACGCTTACAGTCACGGGACAGCAAATCGAGGGATCGGTCAACAAACTCAACAATTCTTGCATTTTCTTCCGCCTCGCCCAACCGCCCAATCCACTGCATGCCAACGCCGATGAGCACCGATGTGGCACCGCGGGAAACTGAGATCGCTCCATTCTTAGGATTTCCTGGCACATCAAGATCAGCCGAAATCATGGTGCACAGTTTGTCAAACATCACCGGAAGCTCTTCGAGTTTGTCTTCCTGAAGCCTTTGCGCAATAAGAAATGACTGTTCTGACGGTGTCTTGATGGCAGCAACGAACTCAGCGAACAGGCGATCGGCTTCCTCGGTTTTTCCCGCCAAACGCAATTCCTTAACGACGCTCATCAAGGATCCTCTGCCGCCAGCCGGTCCGTCAAGAAGAACGTAACGTCCCCCGATATTGACATAGGCCGTTCCATCGCTCGAATAGACGATATCACCAGCGGGAACCATTTCGCCGTTCTTGTCTCTCTTCAGCAGCTCTGTGTAGCAGTGCATCATCAAAGCAAGATCTTCCTCATCGAGCGGAGTCTCCTCCGATTTGCCATCCTCGCCGCTTCGCTGCCGATTCGCGGTCCTCAGGTTTCGGTTCGAGAGCGAAGAAAGGAAGTACTGCTGATACTCCCGAGTTCCCTTCTTTGCCAGTTGTCGAGTCGCCTGGAAGATCGATGGAAGGTCCTGCTTGAGCGATGCGGCAAAGATCCAGTCGAAGACGCGATCATCGGAAGCATTTGGTGCCTGGCCAGCCGCTGCAAATCGCTCCAGCACTCCCTGCTTAGGTTTGGCATCAGCTGTTGTCGCCGCTGACTCTGTCAGGTTTTCGGTCGTGCTCGTTGCTGTCGATGTTGCTGCCGTCGTTTCCGATGAAGTGCCCTGCTGACTCATCGATTCGAACTTCATCAGCCAGCCGATGCACGCCATACGTGCTGTCCCAAACTCGCCAGGCGTCCAGACCTGCAAGGCCTGCGACGATGAGGAATAGTAATCCTCGTTGCGGAGCCCGGTGGCTCGCATCACCAGGCTGCTGTAACTCGTCATCCGAATGGGAGTTATCTTTTGCGGTCCTGCAGTCTGATTTCCTTTCAGGTTCTCGGACTTCGCCTTCGCAAGATCTCGCTTGAATCGATCTTCCGCGTAGATGCCAAGCGTGTCGAATGGAATCGACAAATCCAGAATTCGGTTGAAGCGAATCGTTGCTTCCTCCGGCTTGTTCAGCTTCGCCCAGGCCAAACCTTCGCGATACAGCAACTCCCAGTCTTCGCGCTGCTGGGAGAGAAGTGGTTCGGTGATTCGAATGACTGCTTCAAAGGCCCCCTGGTTCAGCAGCGAATCGATATTGCGAAGCAGACGTGCGGGATCTTCTTCACGTGCCGTCAGCCTGATAAGGATCTCCATGGCTTCATCCGAACTGCCGCGAGCCTGAAGCAGCTTCACCAGAGGAAACTCACTCTCCTGTCCCGGTGCGATGGTGACAAGCTGCCGCTGATAGTTGATCGCAGCATCCACATCACCGGATGCTTCACACAACTTTGATAACTGCTGCAGCAGGTTTGTATCACGAGTATTTCCGCTGAGGAGCTGTTCCAGTTCCTGACGGGCCGTTGTAAGATCGCCAGCGGTCTGATGAGCCTGAGCGAGGCAAATGGTCATTTCGCGACGTTTGTCCTCTTCACGGCGATCTCGTTCAAATCGCTCAATCAGCTGTTCGAACTGATTGAGCTGCAGATACAAAGGAGTCAGCTTCTCCGTCAGCGTTGTTCGATCCTCAATCCCATCCGACTTTTCGAACGCTCGCCAATACACTTCGATCGCTTCCGTCGTTCGCATCTGTGTGGCAAGAGCCGATGCCAGTGCCATCATCAGCTGCGGTTCATTCGGATTGATGCGAGCCGCCTTGCGAAGTGCTTCCAGTCCTTCATCGGATTTGCCAAGCCGGAAGCAAAGCTGCGCATAGAACTCGTAGTTATCAGTATTCCCCGGTGCGGAAATGATCAGCTCATTCGCCGCCTTCAGAGCTTCATCAGACTTCCCCATCTGAGACATCAGCCGAGCCACGTTCATCAGGTGGTCCCCGCGCGAACGACGGTCGATCTCCGCGAGTTGCTGGCTGTAGCCCGCCGCCCGACCATAATCGCCGGATGATTCCCCGATCCGTGCGGCAGCCGTCAGCGCTGAAACAGACTTCGCATCAACAGCAAGTGCGGCATCGATGGACTGCTGCGCCTGCACCCAGCGACGACCGGCTTCGTAGTATCGAGCCAGCAATGTCCAGTCTCCAGCCGTTTTCTCCGGCGACGCTTCAAGACGCTTTTCGATAGCTGCGATCTCTTCGTCCAGTTTCTCGCTGCTCTGAAGGATCTCAATTCGCTGACGAATCAGTTCGTCACGATCTTCCTCTGTTTCTGCCAGCGGCTGAGCTGCATCCACATACCGCAGAGCGTCGTCGTACTTTGCCGCTCGCATATGGTACTCCGCAGACCGCATCTGCAGACCATACTCCTTTGGTTCAAGCACACAGGCCTCGGCGATGGTTGCCAGAGCCTGGTCCTGATAGCCAAAGCTGTTATAGACCTCCGCCAGTCGAACGAGATTCTCTACCGTTCTGTTGGAGCCTTCTGCAATCGAAGCCCATGTCGCCAGAGCGTCGTCTTTGCGTTTCAGGATGTGGTAGAACTCGCCGAGATACTCCCTGTACTGAGGATCCGCCGGTGCCAGAGTGACCGCCTTTTCGTACAGAGCCAGTGCTTCCTCCTTCATGTCGGACTGGCGAAACAGATCCGCAACCTGAGAAACCATCAGCGGGTCGTCGCCCTTTGAAGCCAGCATCAGATTCCAAATGCGAGTCGCTTCCTTCTTTCGCACTTCAAGGTCCTGGCTCTTGTCCTTCAGAACCAGTTTGCCCCAGTCGCGAAGAAAGTCCGTATTGGCCGGAGCTGCCTCAACCAGCAGGGAATACTGCTGCAGGGCTTCGGGAATTCTCTGATCATCCACAAGCTGATCGATAAACGCTTTGCGAAGGTCCGCGCGAGACGGGGCAAGCTTCAAAGCCTTCTCCATCCACTTTGCCGCTTCGGGAACTCGAGCCGCCTGAGCCAGGAACTTTGCAAGCCGAGACATGCCTTCCACATCTTCGGGATGACTTGCCAGCCACGATTCGTAATAGGAAACAAGTCCATCCTGATCGCCGATTTTCAGGAAGACGTCGTCAACTCGGCGACGCACATCGCGATACAGCCAGCCTTCCGGATCAAGCTCCGCCAGCACCGCTTCAAGATCCCGCAGACCTTCTTCCTTTTTGCCACTGCGAACTTTCAGCTCTGCCACAGCCACGAGGCTCATCGTCTTGCGGTAGTCGTCTGTTTCAATCTTTGCGAGTCGCTCGTACCGAGTCAACGCCGGCTCCAGAGCACCTTCTTCTGCGAGCGTGACCGCGATTTGTTCGAGGACGCGTGGGTCGTCAGGGAACATTTCTTCGAGTCTGGTCCAGACCTTCAGAGCATCTTCATTCCGTTGAGCACGCTGGTGCATCCGTCCAAGTTGCTGAAAGATCTCCAGCACATCCATTCGCTGTGGCTTGCGATCAATGGCACGTTCCATGGCGGCAACGGCCTCCGCATTCTGCCCGATACGCACCAGTGACTGACCGAGATAATACGAGGCCAGGGCATCTGTCGGCCTGAGAGTTTCGGCTTTGGTGAATGCGTCGGCGGCAGACGCATCCTGACCTCGCTGAGACTCCAAAAGCCCCAGCAGCATCCACGACGTGCCGTCGTCAGGAGTCTTCTCCGTTTTCTCCTTCAGTTTCGCGATGAACTGATCAAGTGTTCCGAATTCCACATGATGACCGTAGACCCGATCAAGCGCCGTGCCGCGGCGAGGAGCTTTTTCAAGGACGGTGAGAAACCGTTCGGCCGCCTTCACCTGCGCGGCCTCAGCTTCACTTTGTTCACTTGTTTCATCCACTGGTTCATCCGCAGCGGCTTTGCTCGTCATTCGACTTGCGGTTGCCAGCATAACCACAGAAGCGAGCAGGACGGCCAGGGAGAAGAGGCGAGCCGGAGAATAGCATCCGTGCTCGCTGCGCGTCGTCAGAACCATAGAAGTTGCTCCGGTCGAGGCATTGCATTCAACGCTGTTCAGTGCGGCATTGCCAAATCGTCACTCGTTGTTATGGTGACTCGCACTGCGGGTGTAAGGCAAAAGTACCAAAAGGAAATTGGGGTTGCTAGACACCCGATATCCTGCCGTGGATACTTCGACGGCAGTTTCGAACCAACAAGTCGCTTGATCGCGGAACCAATCTGGCAATCGTCACGATGCAGGAATTGGTAGCAGCATCAGCAAACCAGACCAGTGGAAAAGCGGAATGAGCGTCGACGATCAACTGAAGCAGCAACTGGATGATTTTCGAAAAGACTTTCAGCGTCTGAAGAACGAGATCTCAAAAGTCATCGTAGGCCAGCAGGAGATTCTCGACGATACGCTCATTGCATTGGTTGCCGGTGGCCACGTCTTGCTGGAAGGTGTTCCTGGTCTGGGCAAAACACTGACCGTCCGAACACTGGCCGACGCACTGCACCTGGATTTTCATCGAATCCAGTTTACTCCTGACCTGATGCCCGCCGACCTGGTCGGAACACAGGTCATCGCTGAGTCGGGCGACGGTCGCAAGTACTTTGAATTTCAAAAAGGACCACTGTTCGCCAACGTGCTCCTGGCCGACGAAATCAACCGCGCGACTCCAAAGACTCAGTCGGCACTGCTGGAAGCCATGCAGGAACACAGCGTCACGGTGGCTGGTGTCACTCACCGATTGTCTGAACCGTTCTTTGTCATGGCGACTCAGAACCCGCTGGAAATGGAAGGGACTTATCCGCTTCCCGAAGCCCAGCTGGACCGATTCTTCGTGAAATTGCTGGTGAAATACCCAAAAGTGTCGGACCTCGAGACCATTCTGGACCGCACAACGGAGAATCTGAAACCCAAGGCAGAAGCCGTCCTGAATGGTGATCGAATCCTGCAAATGTCTGCATTGGCGCGCATGATCCCGATTGCCAACGACGTGCGCCGATACGGCATCGCCCTGGTGGTTGCGACACATCCTGAACACGAACTGGCCTCTGCCGCGGCAAAGAAGTACGTTCGCTACGGCTCAAGTCCTCGAGGACTTCAGGCTCTGATTCTTGGGGCCAAAATTCGAGCCATCCTGGATCATCGCTATCACGTTGCTCGTGATGACCTGAAGTCGATGGCACTGCCTGTGCTTCGCCACCGAATGATCCTGAACTTCGAAGGTCAGGCGGAAGGCATCAGTGCTGACGAAGTCATTCAGAAGATGCTGACGGATATCAAAGAAGACGCTCTGGCTGCAGCGTGAGCAACGTTCGCTGCGACGGTTGCTTCAGCAGATTCTCTTCCCGCTTGCATTATCCCTGCCCCGTATAGTCTTCATCATGCTGTTTCCCCCGGATTTTCTGACTCGCGTCGAATACCTTTCGATCATATCGAAACGTGTATTTCGAGGTCAGTTGCTGGCACAGCGAAGAACAATGCAGATGGGTTCCGGGATCGAGTTTTCAGATCACCGCGAATACAACAATGGCGATGATCTGCGGTACCTCGACTGGAACATTTATGCGAGACACGGGGATCTTCTTCTGAAGCGGTTCCAGGAGGAGCAGGATCTTCATGTTTACCTGCTTCTGGATTGTTCTCGCAGCATGGGTTTCGGAAATCCCGCCAAGTTCGATCTTGCTCGTCACCTGGTGGCAGCACTGGCGTACATCGCACTGGCGGATCTTGACCGAATCGGAATCGTGGCCTATGCCGACGGAATCATCGCAGAACTCCCGGTGACTCGTGGGAAGGCTCGCATTCTTCCGATCATGAAGTTTCTTGAAGACCTGCCGACAAGCGGCCAGGACACGAATCTGGAAAAGGCCGTGCAGGGGCTTCTTCACCGTGGAGCACGCACCGGGCTCGCTGTTGTGGTCTCAGATCTTTTTGATGAGCATGGATTTCAACGTGGGCTGGACCAGTTGCGATATCGTCGGTTCGATGCCCATGTGATTCAACTGCACGACCCAAAAGAAGCCGATCCTGCATTGCTCGGTGATGCGGAACTTGTGGATATGGAATCGGAGTCCATCCGCAAGGTCACCGTGACGGAACGCAATCTGAAGGCCTACAAAGAACTCTTTCAGCAACATCAAATTTCCGTTCGTGAGTACTGCAATACCTATTCGCTCGGCTGTACTCAGTCACCGTCTGTTGTTCGCTTCGATGATCTCATCATGCGGATGATGAGAGAAACCGGAGCTGGTCGTTAGAGCAAAAGTCGCGTCTGATTCTTCCGTCATACTGTGTTCGTGATGATTTCCTGAAACTATGTCACTCGCCTACCCATTCGCATTGATCCTGTCAGTCATCGCACTGCCAATCATTGCGCTGTACATTCTGAAGGTACGGCTCAGGCGAGTACCCGTTTCGACGAACCTGTTCTGGAAGCAGATCTACGAAGAGAAGCCGCCGAGATCCATCTGGCAACAATTTCGTCACCTGCTGTCGCTTCTGCTGCAGTTGCTGATGTTGCTTCTGCTGATGCTTGCTGTTGCGGACCCCTATTTTTCATGGCAGCTGCTTCAGGCCCGCAGAATTGTTCTGATCATCGACAACTCCGCCAGCATGCGTGCGGCCGATGTTTCACCCAGTCGCCTTGAAGCAGCAAAACGTGAAGCTCAGAACATTGTCAATGGGCTTCGATTTCGGGACCAGGCCGCAGTCGTGCTTGCCGGAGAAACACCGGAAGTGCTAATCGGCATGACGGGGCACGTACCAACGCTGCGTGAAGTCATCTCAAACGTTGCCCCTTCGGATCTTCCCACCGAACTGAACTCTGCGATTGCACTTGGCAGGCAGCTTGTTGGCGATCAGGCTCACGGGCAGGTCGTCGTACTGTCTGACGTTTGCGTCAACGTTCCCGCTGCCGTGGACAAAATCTCGGGCGAAGAAGCGGCAGCATCTGACCTCGCAACTGACGTTGCCTCGACGGCTTTGCCTGCAACTGAAGACAAGACGGCATCCACCGCCGCCCCGGAGAAAAAGGCGGAGGTGGAAGTTCAATACCGAGTCTTCGGGACGGACTCGTCGAATCTTGGCATCACACAGTTTCAGGCTCGCAGAAGTCTGATTGATCCTGTCGGCTATGAGATCCTGGTCAGCGTTCAGAACAGTTCGTTCGAAACGATCACCTGTCGGCTTGAACTGTCACTGGATGATATTCCCGTTGATGTCGTCCCACTCAAACTGAAGCCCGAGGAAAAGTGGTCTCGGTCATTTGAAAAAACATCACTGGAAGGTGGTCGACTGAAGGCAGAGATCACGCAGGTTGCTCTTCAGCAAAGTGACCCGTCGGCGACGGAAAAGTCATCAGTAGTTGACTCGAAGTCGCCAGAGTCTTCGGGCACCAATGCGACTCTGGATGCTCTCGCCACCGACAACGTTGCGTGGGCACTGCTACCCGGACGCAAGGTCCAGAACGTGCTGATCGTGACGCCAGGAAACCTGTTCCTTCAAAAGGTGTTCGAAGCGAATCCGCTGGTCAATGTCTCGGTGGTGAAGGAATTTCCAACAGGCAATCAATGGCCTGCGAACTCGATCGTTGTACTGCACGGAAAAGTTCCTGAAAAGATCCCGGATGGAAATGTGCTTGTCATCGATCCGGCGTCGGGCTGTGACCTGTGGGAACTCGGCGATGTGCTGGAGAATCCACTTGTCACAGATCAGGACAAGGATTCTCCATTGATGAATCATATCCGCCTGGACAACGTCCTGTTCCCGGAAGCACGGCTCCTCAAATACAAGTCACCCGTGCATTCGCTGGCGAAGACCATCAGTGGCGAAGACGTTTATTCGCAACTCAATCGACCATCCGGCAAATGTCTTGTGCTGAGTGTGAATCTCGACCGGAGCGATCTGGCGTTTCGCACGGCTTTTCCGATCATGGTCGCAAATGCCCTGGGATGGTTTTCCGGCACAACGGGGGAACTTCAAACTTCCGTGGCAACGGGTTCACTGGCTCCGTTGACTGTGCCACTCGGCAAGGTTCCGGGTCCTGATCCAAAGTTGTCAGGAACGGGTCGCTACGTTTCCCTTTTCAATCCTTCAGGTAAAGCCGTTCAGGTTCCTGTCTCAGTCGATGCCGACGGTGATCTGGAAAGCGGCACCATCATCGCCGGCCCTCTGAACGAACCCGGAATCTGGACGGTGCAGCGTGGCGACGCAGCACCATCGGTGGCGGTTCCGACAGGTGTCACTTCGATCGATGACAATCAGGCAGAGAATGTACTGACATCCATCGCTGTCAATCTTGCCAGCGAACGTGAAACTGATCTGCGACCGAATGCCGATCTGGTGGCACTTCAGTCGAAATCGAGCATTGCTGAAAACTGGTTTAGCCGACCTCTTTGGTACTACCTTGCGTTCATTGCGGTCGTGCTGACGTGTGTTGAATGGTTCCTGTTCCACAGGCGATTCATCGCCTAGTCCTGCAGCTCACATCAGTGTTGGTCAATCGAGTTGGTCAATCGAGTTTTGGTGTATTGAGATCCCATGCTTCCGTTTGAATTTACAAGACCAGCGATGCTCATTCTGATCGTTCCGATCGGTTGTGTGCTGGCATATTGGTTCATTCGAAGCCTCAGCGATTTTCCGCGTTCACAGCGCATCGTGTCTCTTGTGATGCGCAGTATCATTGCCTTGTTGCTGGTACTAAGTCTTGCCGGGCTGACGTGGCTGCACCGTGCGAGTGATCAGTATGTTGTTTTTGTTGTCGATCAAAGTCAGAGCATCGGTGAGAACGCACAAAAGCAGGCACAGGAATTTCTGAAGAGTGCTACCGAAAGCAAAGGACGTCATGAAGTCGCCTTTATGCCATTTGGCGCAAAGTCCGGAAAAGTCCAGACAGAGCCGCTGGACTTCGGAGACCGTCCGACACTTGTCGAACCAGGACCTCAGAGCAACAAGAAGGAATCAAAAGATTCGGCTGCCGCACCGCCCCTGACTTCAGAGCAAAAGGCGCTGCGCGACGGAACTGACTTGTCTACCGCTATCGAAACGGCTGCAGGATTCATTCCGCCCGGGTATGTTCCTCAAATCGTTGTTCTGTCGGACGGGAACGAAACCGCGCGCGACGTACTCTCCACCGCCTCCCGAAGCCGTATCCCGGTGTCGACTGTTGTGCTCCCGTCGCGAACGGAACCGGAAGTCCAGGTCTCGCAGGTGAATGTTCCTGCAGAAGTTCGCGAAGGCGAGCCCTTCTTTGTTGATGTCGCGGTGTATTCGAATCATGACGACGAAGGTCTCATCGAAGTTTTCCGAGGTGATCACAAAGTCGTCAGCGAAAAGAAGTCGTTCAAAGCCGGAGAGAATCGTTTCCGCTTTCAACAGTCCGTCGAACGCGATCGGATGGCCGCCTTCAAGGTTCGCGTCTCCGGACTTCAGCAGGACACATTGCTGGACAACAACGCCGAAGCGGGACTCGTTTACACTGCTGGTAAGCCACGCGTCCTGATTATCGAGAGTGATCCAAACCTGATTCGCGAACTGGCTTATGCACTGGAAGACGAGGGCATTCAGGCCGATGTGCGACCTCCGCAAGGTATGCCTGATACTCTGGCCGGCCTGCAGAACTACGAACTATTGATCCTCTCCAACGTGCCCGCCACTGCATTAACACAACAGCAGATGGAGATTGCCCGAACGTACGTTCAGGAACTCGGCGGCGGGTTTATCATGCTGGGCGGCGAGCAGTCGTTTGGGCTCGGCGGCTACTACAAGAGTGCTCTGGAAGAGATTCTTCCGGTTCGAAGTGACTTCGAAAAGGAGAAGGAGAAGCCGTCGCTGGCAATGGTGCTGATTATCGACCGATCTGGCTCGATGCAGGGCGATCCTCTGGAAATGGCGAAGACTGCCGCTCAGTCGGCCGTCGAACTTCTCGGCAATCGCGATCAGGTTGCCGTTCTGGCATTTGATGATCAGCCATACGTGATCAGTGAGATGCAGTCAGCGGCCAACAAAGGGAAAATCAGCGATGAGATTTCTCGCATTGAGCCCGGTGGCGGGACAAGCATGTTTCCTTCGATGGAACAGGCGTTTGAGATTCTGAGTGGAACGTCAGCAAAGCTAAAACATGTCATCATGCTCACTGATGGCCAGTCGAATCCTGGTGACTTTGAAGGCATGGCCCAGCAAATGGCTTCCGCACGAATGACGGTGTCGACCGTTGCTCTGGGCGGGGCTGACACGGAGCTCCTCGAATCCATCGCCAAGATCGGAAAAGGCCGCTATCACCTCGCTGAAGACCCGTCACAAGTTCCCCAGATTTTTGCCAAGGAAACGATCACCGCCAGCAAATCGGCGATTGATGAACAGCCCTTCGTACCTCAGGTCATCCGGGCTACAAAGGCACTGGCTGAGATCGACATGGAATCGTCTCCGTTCCTGCTGGGTTATGTGATGACACGCCCAAAGCCCACAAGCGAAGTGATCCTGGCCACGGAAAAGGGCGACCCTCTGCTTGCCTGGTGGCGATATGGGCTGGGCATGACTGCGGCATTCACTTCAGATGCGAAAAGCCGATGGGCCGCCGAATGGCTGACGTGGCCTGGTTATGGAAAGTTCTGGACTCAGGTGGTTCGTCAAACCATGCGAAAGAGTGAATCCAAAGGAATCCAGATCGCGATGGAACGGCGAGACCGAACAGCCACGCTTTCGGTGGATGCTGTCAGCGACGTGGGGCAGTTCCTGAATAACGCACAGATCGAACTCACCGTCATCAACCCGCTTCTCCAGCGACAAAAGGTGACATTGCAGCAGACCGCTCCCGGTCGATACACCAGCAGTTTCCCAACGGAACAGTCCGGCGCTTACAACGTCGAGATTGGACTGAAGCAGAATGAACAGGTACTGCAGCGTCAGTCCCGAGGGCTCATGGTCGGTTATAGCGATGAGCTGCGCATTCAGCCCTCCAATGAGAAGCTTCTGGAAAATGTCGCCGCGGTGTCGGGAGGAAAATTCAATCCTCAGCCAAAGGACATCTATCAGCAACCCGGCAAATGGGCCCTGAGACCAACTCCGCTCTGGCCAACACTCCTGACATTGGCTGCCATTCTGCTGATTCTCGACGTGGCACTTCGTCGCATCGAATTCGCACTACATTTCCCGGCTCGGAAGACAACGGCAGCAGGCCGGTAAGATCTGACAAAGCAGCATCTCAGGATCGTGTCAGCTTCCAGCACCAGTGCAGCGCTCGTGGATGATGAAACGCGCTCTTCCAGAGATTGCCCTTCAGCGTTGAGGATCGTGAACCATCTCTGTGCAGGTAGCCGAACCATTCACCGAACTCCGGGTCGGCGAAGTGCTGAAACGCCCATTGCTTTAGCGTGTGATGCCAGTCCAAGTATCGCTGTTCGCCGGTGAGCTTCCAGGCAAAAAGTGTTGCAATCAAAGCTTCATCATGCGGCCACCAGAATTTCATGTCGTGCCAGTATTCCTGTACAGGCCGGCCATGAACATCGCAGAAGTACAGCAGGCCGCCGTGTTCCTGATCCCAGCCTCGCTCCCACATCCAGTCCAGCATTTTGCAACCAAGCTGAACAAGCTGAGAATCTTTGCGATGCTGAGCCTCGCGAAGAATGAACCAGGCTCCTTCGATCGCATGCCCGGGATTTAGTGTGCGGCCATCAAAATGGTCAAGCATCTCACCATTCGGCGCGACCGACTCCATCACACATCTCAAGTCCGGCTTCACAAACCACTGCTCGATCTCGTCAATGCACCGGTCAATCCATCGTGTCAGCTCATCGTGTTCGCCAAGACAGTCGCGAAGCTCCTGAGCCGTTACGATCGTGATCATTCGAGGCGCGAGACCAATCGATGGCCGGACGTCTGTGGACTTGGGTGGCATCAGCCCGGGAGTAAAATTCCATCGAACGAAAAAACGGAACAGCTCCATCGCCTGATTCGCGAACGCGTCGCAGGACCTAAGCCGCGCCTGTGCGGCAAACGCAATCGCTGCAAATGATTCACTATAGGCATAGCGCCGCTTTCGAATCGGGCGTCCGTCGCGAGTCACGTGGAAGAACATACGACCGTCACTGTTTGCGGTGTGACGATCAAATCCATGTTTCTCAAGGAATGTCGTTCCCGCTGTCGACCATCTGTCCCAGTCGTCCCGGCAGGAATGTGAGGCGAGGAACGGATCACTGGCCAGGCTGGCCAGCATCCAGCTCATGCGCCCCTGAGCCCAGATGGACTTGTCTGTGTCGACAAGTTTGCCATCACGGTCAACGCAATGCAGATAGCCGCCATGCTCATGATCGACACAACGAGGGAACCAGAATGGCAGGCAATCCTCAAGCAGCGTTCTTTCATAGAACTCCGAGAGCTGCTGCAATGTCGATTGATTCATACCGGTAGCTGCCGCTGGTCGTATCGATTTGGTTGAGCCGTCTCCGTTCACCTAACGCAACAAATCGGCCTGCATTTTCTTGGCGGAGACGAAGGATGCCGAGTCAAATCAACCGGAGCCCCACGGCCATAGCCGCCTTAGACCACTGCGACGCGGCTTGCGAGGAATGTCGAACGTTGGCGCGGTCCCGGGATCATCAAACTGCGGGATGTCCTCAAGCTCCTTCTCCGTCCCCGTTTGCAGGATTGGGGCTCCTGGGTCTGCGGAAAATGGATCGTGTGGTTCTCTCTTCAGCTGCTGATCGGTACCACCATTCCAGCGATTCTGACTGTCGTATTCCAGTTGACGCCGAACCATGTCCCCAACGTCCACATATTCAAGATTGGCCCCTCGTGGCGGAGTCCAGACGACCGGCGGAATCGAGCAGTTTGTTTCGACGTTGTTGAACGTGAGTGTCAGTTCCGTTTCATGGACAGGGAACGAAATCTTCACCTCATGCGGCAGCTTCGCTCCATTGCAGTTTCGATAATTCGAAAGCTGCGCACGAAGCAACGCGACACCATCACCGTCATAAAGAGCATGCTCGCGAACAACTCCATGGAGTGTGTCCACTTTGATGACTCGTCGAAGTGTTGAACCATCAACATCCTCCACATCGACAAGCCAGATCTCTCTGGACCCGGAAGGTGGATTCTGAACCTCGTAGTCATCAGCGTTCAGAGGACGAATTCCCAGGATGGTCATCAGCCACTCTGGTTCAAGTCGAGGCAGACCGCCAGGCACATGACGCAGCAAGTGCGAGTCTTCATGTCGCCAGGTCAACACCACAGATTCGCCAGGCTTTGCATAGGCCCAGCAAAGGTCTTCGTTGGATCCAAAGTCCGCCATGGCAAGTACATTACTCGCACTCAGCCGAAAGTTACTGGGAGCAGAACATGCCAGTGTGCCACGAAGCTTCTGCGGCATCGGAATCTGTGGCGTACGAACATGCACGTTCGTATCGCGAGATCGCCAGGATGTGAGTCCCTCGCACTGGGAATTCAGATAGTCGACCAGCTCATGACGCCCCATCGTCTGCGGAAGAACAGGGTCCACCACCATTGGTGCCTCTTCCTTCTTTCCAAAGATGCAGCCACACGCTGTCATCAGGAAGATCGAAAGGAAGAGGAATCGTGACATCGAGGAACTCATTCAGGAATGACGAAGCATCAAGACAAAGGCCAGGCGTCTGTCACGCCGCTATAGATCGTCCGGTATCAAATAGTTGCTGTTGAAGCCGGTCGATCTGATCTTCGGAGAGTTCTTCTTCCGGCACATCAAACGGGCCCTCTCCGCCACTGCCAACCAGCCGCATCGTTGGCCGATCATCGATCGTCACGACTTCTTCCAGGATGAGTCGCCTCTTTCGCAAAAGAAGCAGGGCGAGCACATAGCGATACTGCTGCTGAACAATGTTGGGGGAATCGTTGAGCTGCAGGAAATAATCGAACAGCGAATCGGCATCGAACTTCGGCCGACTGGTTTCTGCGACACCTGTGACCTGGCATCGCCAGTGCCCGATTGCTCCGGTGGGCGGACCTTCCCAGGCGTCTTCAGCAATATCCTGCCGCTGCAGCTGCCCGTCCTTTTCGACAAGCACCGACCAGCAAAATTCCCCGGGACGAAACTGCCGTCCCGATTTCGCGCAGGATTTCCCTACAGGGCGAATATTGAATTCCATTTTCGATCGCCAGAGTCACGACGAGCCCCGCGATGTGTGCAAAACTGGAATCCCACCCAGCCTGCCTTATGGCGATTTGAGAACCGCCCCGGGGACCTCGTACGCCCGAACTCTATACGGCACGGGCAATTACGCCAAGACGATTTTCGGATGATCGCCTCTACTGTCTCTGATTGCCGCTGACCTTGGCAAGGTTCTCTGTGAATTGCTGCAAATTCATGTCGGACAGCGGAATTCCTGCCTGCTCAAACATGCCGCGGACTCGCCGGCTCTCCTGCCATTCATTGCCGGAAATCGTACCATTCTGGTCCGTATCGAGACGTGAGAAATAGCTGCCAGCCATTGCTGCTTCGCCGCCATTGTTGTCGTTATTCTCCCCGCCGCGATTATCTCCTCGACCGCCTCGATCTCCCCGGTCACCACGATCTCCTCGAGAGTCATTTGGGGACTGAGTCACTCGGGTCGGTGTCGCCGAAACAATGGTAAGTCGTGGCTTTTCCGCAGCCGCAACTTGCTGAGAATTCGCCGCTTCGGCAAGCAGGAGTTCGTCTGGGATGAGGTACCCGTCGCCGTCCAGATCCAGATCGTCGAAGATCTCGATATCCGTTCGGCGAGTCATCATCCATTCATGCATGGCGAGCTGCCCGTCAAAGTCCGTATCAACATCCGAATAGGCTGGCGGCAATGCGGTGATGATGGAAGGTTTTGGCTTCATCTTGTAAGGAGCCAGCGCTTTGGCCTGACCATTGTTGTTCTGCCCGGGCTGGTTTGGTTGCCCTGGCTGATTTGGGCTTCCGGGTTGACCCCCGCCTGAAAATCCCTGTCGCATGTTGTTGCGCATGTCGTCGATCGACATGCCAGCTGTCAGAGTAATGCCGCGCTGAGCCATCATGTCCTTCACAAAGGATGGCATGCGATCAAGTTCTTCCTGGTCAACTTTGCCGTTTCCGTTTGAGTCCATCATGGAGCCAAAGCGGCTCCCACGGTCGCTGCCCCCGCCACCGAAACCACCTCCACCAAAGCCCCCACCTCCGAAACCGCCGCCACCAAATCCACCAGGAGACATACCGCCGGGTGAAAAGCCACCTCCGCCAAAACCGCCGGGGCTCATCCCGCCTGGACTCATCCCACCAGGACCACCGCCACCGAATCCGCCGCGGCCAAAACCACCTCGGTCGCTTCCACGGTCCCCGCCGAATCCGCCACCCCCACCGAAACCACCTCGGTCGCTGCCACCGCCACCGCCAAATCCACGGCCACCACGGTCCCCACGGTCTCCCCCGAAACCGCGTCCCTCCTGAGCAGACACGGCGGACGCGAGAAACAAAAATGCAGCCAAAGATGTGAACAAACGCTTCATGGCGAGAACGACTCCAGAACCTTTATGCCGTCGATCAGTTTTGCAAATCGATGCCGACGACCTAAAAAGTTCGCAGGAATTCCTTTGAGATTCGAACCTATTTCAAATTCACGGTAACCCCGAGGCTCATCCCTGAGGCGCGTCACCGCTTAAGGATCATAAACCCGAAGCCCGGACGGACGATTCGTGAGTTTTCAAAATTTGGCAGACTCTTTCAGACGTCAGCCGGGTTTGAGGGCTACGGAACGCAAAAAATGGGTTCACCGAGCCAGGCACTTCGAATTTCGACTGATTTTTCCAAGTTCTTTCGGCCTGATCGGTAAGGTCATCGCAATTTCCCCTGACTTTCCATTTTCAAGGCATTCTGTGCAGAGAACTGGTGAAACCTGGTCGACTTTTCGAATCATACAGCCTGTATTCGTTTAGAGCATTTGTTCACACTGAACAAATTTACCGCGAGATCTATAATGGTCGGACGTCTTCGATTCTTGGTCATTGTCGTGGCAGCACTTTGCGGCACATCCCATGCATTTGCTCAAGGCAGTGGGGCTGAAGCGGAATTGCTTCGAAGCAATGAAGTGCTGGAGCAGCTCCAGCTTTCAGAACAGCAGTCCACTCGGCTCGCAGAAGCGATGAAAGGTGGTTCTCCGCCAACATCGTTTTTCGAACCGTATTTGACTCGCATGAAGGAAGTGAAGGAAGAAGCGGAGCGAACAAAGATTCGCGAAGAGATGCAGGCTGCTCTGCAGAAAGCCAAGGAAGAAGCATCAGGGGCTGTGTTTGCGGTTCTTGATGATCGGCAGTTGAAGCTGTTGCGATCGTTGTACATCCAGCGAACCGGTGGGCGAGCACTTTCTGACGCCCGGGTCGCGACCGACCTCGCGCTAACGGACGATCAGAAGAAGCAGGTCACAGCACTGATGGACGAACGAAAGAAAGCGTCCGATGCTCTTGGCATTAGTGTAACACCTGAACAACGTGATGCGTTCCGCAAAGAATGGGACGACAAATTCCTGGCCGTTCTGACACCGGAACAAAAGGGCAAGTGGGATACTCAGGCGACAGTAGCGTCCGTCCCGACAAATGTGCCAACGCCGCCAGGCACTGTTCCAGCTCCCGGTGCAGCTCCAACCACGGCCAGTGCATCAGGGGCGACCGAGATGCCGCCGGCTGGTGCCGAGGTGGTTTCAAGCTTTGGTTCAGACACAGCAATCGAACAGGGTGAGAAGATTGAGAAGTTCTCATTCAATTTTCGTTACGCGCCCTGGGATCAACTGTTGCAGAATTTTGCGACCGGGGCTGGCTACACGCTGGACCTGACAGTGACGCCACCTGGAACGCTCAGCCATATCGACACGAACGAATACACTGCCACTCAGGCGATGGACATTCTGAACGGATATCTTCAGCGTAAAGGCTATACGCTGATCGTGAAGGATAAGTTCCTCGTATGCGTCAACGTCGCAAAGCCAATTCCACCAAACCTGATTCGCGATGTGGCTGTCGACGACTTGATGGCGGTCACTGACGGTGCTCACACGATTGGTGAGAACGAAGTGGTTCGCATCGAGATTCCTCTGGAGAAGCTTGATGTCGGCGTTATGGCTCAGGAAGTGGAACAGTTGCTTGGGCCGCTCGGAGCGATGACAGCCTTTACTCAAACGGGAACGATCATTATCGCCGATACCGGCTCCAATCTTCGTCGCATCAAGACCTACATCGACAGTTCGCTGAAGAAGCGAAAGGAAGCACTGGAGTTCAAGTCTTATTACCTCAAGAACATCAACGTCGAAGAAGCGGAGTTCATGCTTCTTGCTCAGTTTGGGATGCGACAGGGTGTTGCAAATGTCAGTGCAGGTGCTGGCGGCGATCGTCGCGGCGGAAGTCCATTCCAGCCCGCAGCGGCTCCAACTGCAGCGGCCACGATCAAGGTCTTCTCAGATACCCGCACCAATAGTTTGCTGGTGACGGCTTCACCTGACGAACAGAAACTGGTCGAAGAAATCGTCAAGGCGATTGATATCTCTGAAGGACCAGGCGGCGAGAAATTCTCACGTGAAGACAACACAGGACCGTACCTGAAAGTCTATAAGGTTGCCGGTCGAGCAGATCAGGTGGCTCAGAGCATTACCGCCATGATGCCCGGCGTTGTCGTCAACGAAGACGGTCAGGCAGGAACAGTTCACATCTTTGCGACAGCTCGACAGCACGAAACGGTTGCGGAATGGATCAGAGCATTTACAGATGGAAGTGGTGCAGCGGGTTCAGTTGCTGTCATTCCTCTGGTGAAAATGGATCCTCTGAGTGCAGCGGCAACGCTTCGGAATCTGTTTGTGTCAGAAGGCACAGCAGCTCCAACCGTTGAAACAGACCTGTACGGCAACCGAATCATTGTGAAGGGTTCTGCTGCGCAGGTGGAACAAATCAAGAAAGTACTGCTGGACCTTGGCGAACCAGGCACGGGAGTTCGCACTAAGGGCGAAGGCGGAACGATTCGTCGCTATTCACTTCGCGGACGAGACCCGAACGAGTTCTTCCAGTACCTGCAGAAGGAATGGGAGTCAGAAGAGAAGACCCCCATTCGAATTGTTGTCCCCCAAAAGACCGGACCAATTCGTGACCTGAAAACTCCTTCAAAACCAGGCGAAGGTTTGGAAACAGAAGAACGGGGATACGATCAGGGCCAGAACGTCAAGCCTCAGGCGATCGATCCACAGGCCGCCAGCGAGCGAACCACCAAACGTGGATACATTCCCGTGAGTGCTCAGGATGAACCGTCAACTTCCGCTCGAATTGATGGAATTCAGATCGTCGTGGATGGCGACGAATTGCTACTGCTGTCTGAAGACGAAGATGCTCTGGACCGGCTTGAGGAGACGATGGACTTTCTTCAGCAGTCCGTTCCCTATCGAACGCGCTGGACAGTGTTCTACCTTCAGGCTTCCGACGCTACGGAAACGGCCGCCCTTCTTGAGCAGCTGATCCCAAGCAGCAGTGTGACAAGTACAGCTGCAGATAGTGGCTTCAGCCTTGGCAGCATGTTTCGCCCAATTACTGACTCCGTATCGAATATGACCGGATTGTCGGGGATCGGCATGAATCCACAGACACTGCGAATCATCCCCGATGCTCGTTCGAATTCACTCTTCATCACTGGACCTCAGTCTGCTGTCGATGAAGCAGAGAAGCTTCTTGAGGTTCTGGATTCGAACGATATCCCGGAATCACTTCGCGAACTGCAGCCTCGGCGCATCGAAGTCCTGTATGCCGATATCGACGACATGGCGACGATGGTGAACGACGCCTTCAAACCATATCTCGAACCCGCTGGCGGTCGTCAGCAGCAGAATAATCCTTTGGCTCAGATGTTCGGAGGCGGCGGTGGCGGTGGAAATCGCAACGAGCCTCAGGGAGTGCAGATGACAATTGCGATCGACCGGCAGACCAGTTCACTGATTGTTTCGTCCAGCGAAGCACTCTTTACCAAGGTCAGTGCGATGGTCAAAGAACAGGACCTCGCAGCTCAGAAGGCAAACCGCACAATTCGAGTCGTGCAGTTGAAGCATGCGGATGCGGGAATGGTTCAGCAGTCGCTTCAGTCATTGTTTCCTCGCGTCACGACAAGTGCCAGTCGACCGTCTACTTCAGGGAATTCCAACAGCAACAACGGTGGAAACACCCCAAGCAACAATGCTCAACCAGCAACCGATCCATTCCAGCAGATGATGCAGGACCGTATGCGTCAGCGATCGAGTGGCGGTGCAACTGGTGCATCACCATTCGGCGGCGGTGGAATGAGCCCCTTTGGTGGCGGCGGATTCGGTGGCGGACGAGGTGGTTTCGGTGGCGGCGGAATGGGTGGTGGCGGATTTGGTGGCGGTGGTTTCGGAGGAGGACGAGGCGGCCGATAGTGGCCGACTCGAACCAGCCGAATCATCGATGTTGCGACGTTCTTTTCGTTTGTCCTTAACCGTGCCAAAGACCTGCAATGGAACTCGGTCAGCTTCTTGTTAACGAAGGCATTGTCACCCGCGAACAGGTTCAGTCTGCTCGTGACGCTCATGGTGGCATGCGGATCGACCAGGCTCTGATCAAGACGGGCGCTATCACTGAAGACAAGCTGCTGAGGACCCTGTCGACCGAATTTGGAATGGACTATGTCGACCTGAAAGAGATTCAGGTCGACACTGATCTGCTGACGAAATTCCCAACGTCAGCGATCTATCGCCATTCGTTGCTGCCACTTTACCGACAGAACGGCCATGTCGTTGTTGCAACAGCAGACCCGCTGAACCTTGAAGGGCTCGACGAGCTTAGCACCGTCAGTGGCTTCAAACTCTCCCCAGTATTGACCCGAAGTGGTGAACTCGGCAGTCGCATTCATGAACTGCTGGGTGTGGGTGGTGACACGATCAATGAACTTGTTCGCCGGCGCAGCGAAGAAGGCATTGAGCTGCTCGAAGAGATCAACGAAGATTTTGGCGAACTTGCAGAAGGTGCTCAGGCACCGTCGGTGATCAAACTGGTTAACGAGCTGCTGATGGAAGCCGTCAAGCTGCAGACCAGTGACGTCCACATCGAGCCGCAGGAAAACGGGATGCGCGTGCGGTTTCGTCTGGACGGAATGCTGCGAGTCCAGCCAACACCTCCCGAAATTGCTCAGTTCTATAACGCGATTGTGACACGCCTGAAGATCATGTCGCACCTGAACATCGCCGAAAAGCGTCTGCCTCAGGACGGACGTATCAAGCTGCGAGTCTCCGGACGAGAAGTCGACGTTCGAGTGTCCATTATTCCAATGTTGCATGGCGAAGGTGTCGTCATGCGACTTTTGGATAAAGCTCGAATGAAGTTCGACCTGAAAGCTGTGGGGATGCCTCCCTCCGTCTCGAAGATCTATCGACAGCTGATCGATCTTCCGCACGGAATTGTCCTGGTCACTGGTCCTACCGGTAGCGGTAAGTCAACAACCCTCTACAGCGCGTTAAACGAAATCAAAGACCCGACGATCAAGATCATCACAGTAGAAGACCCAGTCGAATATCAGATGGATGGCATCAGCCAGATTCAGGTGCACAGTCGAATCGGGTTGACCTTCGCTGCAGGTCTTCGAAGCATTCTTCGACATGACCCGGATGTGGTGCTGATCGGAGAAATTCGAGACGGTGAAACAGCTCAGGCTGCGATTCAGGCCTCCCTCACCGGACACCTGGTATTCAGCACACTCCACACCAATGATGCCCCCAGCGCGTTCACTCGACTGGTGGATATGGGCGTGGAACCTTACCTCGTGGCCAGCACGGTCGAGGGTATTCTGGCTCAGCGACTTGTTCGTCGACTGTGTCCGCACTGCAAAGTCGCAACTCCTCTCAGCAAGATGGACCTTCCCGCAGACATTCCTTCGGACCAGACTGACGTCGTTTATGAACCAAAAGGGTGCCGAGAATGCCGCGACACTGGATACGCAGGACGAATTGGTGTGTTCGAATTGCTGAGAACTGATCCTGTAATTCAACGCATGTGCGTCGAACAGAAGAGCAGCACGGATATTCGTGATTACGCGTTGAAGGCGGGAATGACAACTCTCCGGTCGAGTGGCTGGGAACAAGTCATCGCGGGAGTCACAAGCGTGGATGAAGTCGTACGAATTACGCGGGGCGACATTGTTGGCTAGAAGAACTGCTGCGGAATGACAGGGATTGCAGGTACCGAGTGATTTGAGACAGTCAGTAACGAACCATGCCGGAATTCAAATATCAGGCTCGTGAGCTCTCCGGAAAGCAGGTGTCCGGAACCTTAAGTGCAACCAGCGAGAAAGATGCGCTGGCAGTGCTCACGTCGCGCAGTTTGTTTCCCATCAGTGTCGCACTTTCGGAATCCGCAAAACAGCAGGCCGCCGCTGGTTCCCGCCGAGTGGCCTCGCGGTACCTGACGGTGTTCTATAATCAGCTGGCCGACCTGCTCAAGTCGGGGGTCCCGCTGCTCCGCTCGCTGCAGTTACTGGAAGAACAAACCTCCCAGCCGGTACTCAGGGCGGTCGTTCAGGATGTCCGGGAACAGGTTGCCGATGGTAGCCGTCTGAATGATGCTATGCGGCGTCATCCCAGAACGTTCAACTTCCTGTCGGTCAGTATGGTGAAGGCCGGCGAGGAAGGTGGTTTCCTTGAAGAAGTTCTGGCCCGGATCGCTGCGTTCAACGAGCATCAGGAAGAACTCAAGGGGAAGGTCACCGGGGCAATGGTGTATCCACTGTTCCTGATGATCGTTGGCTTTACCATTGTGACCGTGATGATGGTCTGGTTCGTTCCGGAGTTCGAAGCAATCTTTGCGCGCATGAAGGATCAGGGCTCGCTGCCCTGGGCCACAACGACGCTGCTGGGGATCAGCAACGTGATTCAGCAGCATGGTATCCTTGTAGCGCTTGGTGTGTGTGGCGTAATTGGCGGGATCATCTACTACTTTCAGACCCCTGAGGGGACCAGGCTACTGGATCTCTGGAAACTGAAAGTGCCGGGACTCGGAGGGATTCTCCAGAGTCTGGCTGTTGCTCGCTTCTGCCGAATGCTTGGCACACTGTTGCGAAACGGAGTCCCCATTCTTCAGTCACTGCGCATTGCCAAAGACGCTAGCGGCAATGTTGTACTTGCGGAGGCAATTGGAAACGCTGCGGATAACGTCAGTAGTGGTGAGTCGCTGGCGGTTCCACTTCGAGCCAGCGGCCAGTTTTCCCGTGACCTGATTGAGATGATTGCTGTTGGCGAAGAGGCCAATAATCTGGAGAATGTGCTGATCGGCGTAGCGGACAACCTGGAGAAACGCACCAGCCGACGAATCGAGATGGTTGTGCGACTCCTGGAACCGGCGATGTTGCTGGTCATGGCCGTCGTTGTGACCTTTGTGATTGCGGCATTGTTGCTTCCCGTGTTGAATATGTCAGCAACTGCGTAATGATTGAGATTTCTGAACGAATTAGTGTCGTCCGCAGATCCATTTGTGGGTGCTCCGGTGTTTAGCCGGAAACGGGGATTTGTTCCTGACCCGAATGGAATCAGAACTTTTTGAATGTCTTCGAACGAGCATAGATCATGAAAAAGCAAAACGTCATTTTGGTGTCCCGACACGATCGCGGTGGTTTCACTCTTCTTGAACTGCTGATCGTGCTGGCCATTATTCTTGTCATTGCAGCGATGGTTGTCCCGAACCTTGTGGGACAGCAGCAGAAGGCCAATATCATGGCCACGGAAGCCACAATTAAGTCGGTTGAGAAAACACCAGTCGGTGCCTGGGCGGCTGACCACGACGGCACTTACCTGAAGGCGAGCGGACAGGAAGCCTGGGATCAGATGATGAATCCTCAGCCATATAAAGGACGAAAGCTGCCTCCATATATGGGCGAACTTCCAACTGACGCCTGGGGAAATGTTCTGCACTACGAATGGAATGGCGACGGCCACAGCAAGAAATCGAACGCTCTGAAGCCGGCCGTTTGGTCAAGCGGACCAGACCAGCAGGACAATGGTGGCGAAGGGGATGACATCAACAACTGGACGAGCATCGCCAACACAAACAAATAGTTCTGTGCCTTCCCGGAAGGCTCGAAATCAGGAAGACGTTTCGGCCCCAACGGGAGTGTTTCAGACCTCTCGGTGGGGCCGTGTTGTTTTTGGGTCGCCGTCCTGAATCAGCTACCTCTGAATTTGGTGAACTGTGAAACGGGTCGCATCCATCCCAACTCCTGGAGTTCGCAGCGCTTTTTCGCTGTTTGAGCTGATGCTGGTACTGGCGATCCTCATCACGGTCACGTCCATCGCTGTTCCGCCGATGATGGACCGATTAAAGAATGGCAAAGTCCAGGAAGCTGCTGACCTTGTTCGAGAGACTCTCGCAAATGCTCGACGTTACGCGATCGAAGCGGGGGTTGACTATCATTTTCGGTACGAGGTGAACGGACAGTTCTTTGTCGCGATACCGGCCGAGCCTAATCCTGGCCTCGCGAACAATTATTCAGAAGACACGGAAGACATTCGAGTGGCTCTGGAGTCCGGTGAGCTCGACGAAGAACTCATGATTGCAGCAATGGACGGTGACGAATCCGGTGCGGAAAACCTGGAAGCCGAAGCGTTTAACCAGCTGTCGAATGCGGGTGAACTGGCAGGCAAGACCTGGTCGAAACCGATTGTCTTCCGGTTCGACGGGACAGCAGAAGACCGAACGTTCCGTATCATGACGACGGATCGACGCACATCGGAAATCTCCGTGCGCGGACTAACCGGAGCTGTTCGGGCGACTCAGGTGTTTGTAATGGAGGAATCGCAATGATCTCCGTTATCAAACGTCCGAATCATAGGCCGCTGGCGAAAAGATCATCGCATGCCGATCGGAGGCGAGGACTTTCGCTCCTGGAAGTTCTGATCTCAGTCGCAATCTTTCTCGGCGCATTGACCGTGATTATGTTCGCCCTGAACACAGGACAGCGTTCGGAGATTGCCGCGAGGCTTCAGTCGGAAGCGGTGTTGCGGTGTGAAGCAGTCATGGGAGAAATTGTCAGCGGTGTAAGTGAAGCCACGTCATCAGACGGGAACAAGTTCTCTGACGACGAAGAGGGAACATGGGAGTGGAGTGCGGAGGTCACCGATGGTGGCGTCACCGGCCTCTTGCAGGTGACCGTTGTAGTGGAACATAAACCAAACGGTGACAACCCGAACGCGGCATTTTCGCTGGTTCGCTACATGAGAGATCCGCAGATCTTTCTGGATGCTGCCATGCAGGAGTCTGAATGATGATCGACAGGCTTCACCGAGGCAGAATGGCGACGCGCGGCCCAGGTCACGGACTGCAGCATTCATCGCGTGCCGGCTTTACTCTCCTGGAACTGATGATTGCAGTCGGACTGACCGGGCTGCTAATGACCGCCCTTTACTCCGCGATGAAAATCTATTTTGATCTTCAGCTGGACAGCCACGAAGAAATCGAACGTCAGCAGGTGGCTCGAGCATTATTGCGACAGATTACTCGGGATATCCAGTCGGTCGTGTTTGTCAAACAGACCGCAGTGGAAGAAGAGGAAGAAGACACGACGCAGACCACTGAACTGGATGGCAACGCGTATGGGGAATCCACTATCGACCCGGAAACTGTTTCGACGACATACACCAGCGGACTTGTCGGAACGTCGACGGACCTGCAGCTGTTTGTCAGTCGCCCCGACAGGTATCTGGGTTATGTGTCAGCCCAGGAACTGACGTCCGCAGATCAGCGTACCGGCGATCTGATGATCATTCGCTATCTGATGGCCAGCAAATCTGGCGGCGGGCTTGGTTCTGCCATCGCAGATCGAGAAGCACCTGGTGCAGAATCCGGGGCAATCGGACTGGCTCGTGTCGCAGGGGATTTGTACGGGCTTAGTACCGCAGTGGAAACGGCCGAAGAGTATCCTCAGTTGTCTGCAGCAAAACTCCAGGCGAAAGAAGTGTCAGCAATACAGTTTCGTTACTTCGACGGGATTGAATGGCTTGAAGAATGGGACAGTACGGCGCTCAATGACTTGCCGAAAGCGATTGAAGTCACATTGACGCTGCGAAATCTGGAATCCGCCAGCGATGCGCTGAATGCCGATAGTGAAGATCCCTACGCGTTTCCGGAAACAACTCATCGTATGGTTGTGCCGATTCCGGTCGCAGAGCCATTTGTCGCGGAGACACTTCTGTGAGACTCCCGAAACACGTTTCCGCTGCGAAGAACGGCATGGCTTTGGGAAGCCGGCGGGTGCGACGCGGTTTTGTGCTGCTCGTGGTTACCGTTGTGGTGATGCTGCTGTCATTTGGTGCTTACAGTTACCTCACGACAATGGAAACAGAACATCGCGCAGCGGGGATGTTTGGACGCGACGTGGAAGCACGCCTGGCGGCAGAATCGGGCGTTGAATACGTCGCCAGCGTGGTCGCCATGAGACTCTCAGACTCAACCCTGGACCTCTATCATGACCCATCACGATTTTACAATCACGCGATGGGAGAGGCAGAAGAGGCCGTGGGTCAGGTGCGTTTCTCCGTGGTGACTCCTGGCATTGCAGGATCGGCCGATACACTGCCCCGTTCAGGGTTGCTGACGGAGACCGCAAAATTCAACATCAACCGACTACTGGAGTTTGAGAACGACACAGACGACACAAGCGATGCTTTCACAGCAGTGTCATTCATCCCCAATATGTCTGAAGAGATCTGTAACGCCATTCTTGACTGGATCGACAGCGACGAGGAGCCTCGAACTGGGGGAGCGGAGAACGCAACCTACGAAAATCTCGCGATTCCCTATTCTGCTCGCAACGCTCCGATGGAATCGATCGATGAATTGCTCCAGGTCCAGGGTGTGACGCCGTTGCTGTTCTACGGCGAAGATGGAAACAGAAATGGTCGGCTCGATCCCAATGAAGATGATGGGGCAAAGAGTCTGCCAAATGACAATGAGGACGGAATCCTTGATCTCGGGTTTCGCGACTATCTCACTGTTTCGAGCCGCGAAAGAAATACGCTCAGCACGGGTGACAAGAAGATCAATCTCAACAACGGTATCGTGGCAGAAATGCACGACTTTCTGGCCGAGTCGTTCGACGTGGAGACTGCCGTCTTCATCACCGGTTATCGCATGACCGGAGACCAAAAAGCGGACTCACAGGCTCAGGGGAAACTCACCATTGAGCAGCAACAGCTGGTCGACTGGATCGCCAAGAACATTTCGAACGGTGAACTCGGGAAAGTCACTCGTAACGGGCTCGATCTTTCGGAACCACCGACTGCATCATTTCGATCCATCTACGACCTGATCGATGCGGAAGTGCAGGTTGAGATTAATGGAGCGATGCAAACTCTTGCGAGCCCGTGGCAGTCCTCTGATCCTGCGGGTCTTCTGGAGCAGATGCTTATCCTGGAAGAGAACCTGACAACACTCAACGACGAATACATCGACGGCCGTATCAATATCAACATGGCACCGCGGGAAGTCTTGCTCGCTATGCCGGATATGACAGAGTCAATCGCTGATGCGATCATTGCGGCAAGACCTGTGACAGATGCCGGGGGCATGTCAGAACAGATCATGACGACGCGCCGATCGCCCGTCTGGCTGCTGACCGAAGGAATCGTGGATCTGCCTACCTTCAAGCGACTGGGCCCGTGGCTCACCACCAGCGGGGATGTTTTTTCGTTTCAGGTTGTTGGTCATTTCGATCAGGGCGGTCCGACCACGCGCCTCGAGGCCCTCATCGACGCCTCGAAAACGCCGCCACGCATCATGTTTCAGCGGGACCTGACGGAACTCGGCCGAGGATTCGAGCCATCGATCCTTGATGGAAGTCTCGATCAATAACCAGCAGTTCAGCTGTTCCCCGCAGTGTTCTTTGCCCTTATTCCTGCAGGATCCAATGCAATCCGCAAGAGTGATTGTCGAAGTGGAGGGACAATGCCGTTACGACTGCAAATCCAGTTGGATCCATGTTGAGGGGTCGTGAGTGACTGGAAAATCCCCTCCCACGCTGAGTGGAAATTCGCCACGGTCTGCATCGTGGACAATGAGGTAGAAGCCGATGTGACCAATCTCCATCGCGTCGCCGAATCCCGGAATCTGTGAGGCGGGGACCCACAGCTCAAGCTGATATCCTTTGTCGTGCATCTTTGACTCAGCACGACATCGCCGTGGATCGAAATTCACTTTCGTGGCTCTCTGAGCATACTCATAGAATTTGATCGAAGGTGAATCCTGGTTGTCTTCGTCGCGAACCAGAACCTGAAATGCCAGGCAAAACTCCGTGACACGATGCACGTTCGTGTTATGCCGAGTGTTGATGCAGACGAACAGATAGTCGGAGTCCCGGAGGTTCGTCCAGGTTCCGGATGGTTCCGAGGATTTACCCTGCACCTTCACTGAAAGAGCAATGCCATCCTCGCTCCATGCAGCACGCAACTGAAAACGCTGTTCTGAGGAATTCAATGACGAGGGAATCATCAAGGGCGGGATCGCAGCAGGAATCATCGCTCCCTTTGGTCCAGGCAGACGTTCCTCCTTCGGCATGCCGAGGGAATAATGAAAGAGAAACGATGGCGGCACGATTTGATTCATGTGAAGAACACTTCGCTAGTGACTCGTCGGCTGGTTATGACTTCAGGGCCTGTGTTGTTCGAACCAGAACCTCCAGCTTTGATTTCGCTGCTCCGGAAAGCACGTGTTCCCGAACTGTCTCAGCGCCGTCATGAAGGCTCGAACACTGCCCTGCGGCGAACAGGGCGGCCGCTGAATTTGCAAGGACCATATTGAGTGCTGGTCCCGGCACGCCTTCCAGGACCCTCCTGATGACTGCGGCACTTTCATCGGCGGATGCTATGCGGAGGTCTGCCGGCGTGCATTCCGGCATTCCAAAGTCTGCGGCTGACCATTCTCTCGTCGCAATATCGCTTCCAGTGACATCGAAGACCAGTGTTCGTCCCCAGAGACTTACTTCGTCCAGTTGTGAAGCACCACAGACGACAAGCGTACGAACCGTGCCAAGCAAAGCGACTGTCTGAGCCAGTAGCTGAGCCTTCGATTCTGAACTAGTGCCAATCAACTGGTACTCTGCTGAAGCCGGATTGGTTAAGGGGCCAAGAAGATTAAAGACGGTCGGAAAACCAAGCTGTTTTCGTACCGGTGCTGCATGTTTCATCGCTCCGTGAATCAGAGGAGCAAAGCAAAAGCAAAGCCCAATCGCATCAAGGCACTCGGTTGCCTGTTGAGCCGTCAGGGAAATGTTGACACCGAGCGCCTCCAGCACATCGGCTGATCCGCTCTTGCTGGAAACGCTTCGATTGCCATGCTTGGCAACGCGAACGCCGCATGCAGCCACAACGATCGCAGTCGCTGTACTAATGTTGAAGGTATGAAGCTGATCTCCTCCCGTGCCGCACGTATCCAGCAGTGGCCGGACAGCGGGACGAAGCGGAGTCGCTCGTTCGCGCATCGCCTGCGCGGCTCCTGCAAGTTCTTCAGCCTGTGGTGATTTGATGGCAAGCGCGGTGAGAAATGCGGCAATCTCAATCGGATCGCACTGCCCGTCCATAATAGCGCCGACAACACCGCGAACCTGTTCCTGTGAAAGGTTCTCCTGTCGTAGGAGCCGCTCCATCGGCGATCTCAGCAAATCGTTCATCTCCCGGACTTTCTCCACAGACACGTCGATGAAATGACCACCCGGACTTTGCGAGCGTCTCGAACCCTTCGTATGCTGGTTCGTACAAATATCAATTCCGCGTCGTGCAGACGGAGTCTAGTGCGATGAACAGTGACTTCACATTGAATGATCAAATCTGGGAGATGGAAATTGAGGGGCAGGACTCTCAATGTTCCTACCTGCCAGCTCAAACGTCGAGAATGACTTACCGACTTGCCTACAAGCTCACAGAAGCGAGGTATGAGCAACTGCTTTCAAGAGGTTGGCGTCGGTTTGGGCGGACGCTCTTTCGTCCAGCCTGCAGCGGCTGTCGAGCCTGTCAGAGCATTCGCATTCGGATTCAGGACTTTCAGCCTTCAAAATCACAGCGTCGCTGTTTCAAGTCCGTGACTGACATTGAAGTCATTGTGCAGAAGCCCAAAGTCAGTGATGAACATATTGACCTGTACAACCGCTATCACCTGGATATGCACCATCGAAAACAGTGGCCATTCCGGGAGATCACTCGTGAAGAGTACTTTGAGTCGTTCCTCGACGGACATTTCTCATTTGCCCGTGAATTCCAGTATCGCAGACAGGGGAAGCTGGTTGCCCTTGGACTTGTGGATGTGACCAGGCACGTGATGTCCAGCATCTACTTCTTCCACGAACCGACACTGCGAGACGACGCCCTGGGCACATACTCAGTCATGTGTGAAATTGAAAACGGCCGACAGAACGCCAGAGACTACCTCTACATGGGGTACTACATTCAGAACTGCGGATCGATGAACTACAAGAACCGATTCCGCCCTCACGAGTTCCTCGAAAGCTACGTTGCAGACACAGAAACACCCTGCTGGAATCAACCGATCGCCGAGCAGGGTGTTGCAGATTAAGGCAGGCAATGTCCTGAAAGGTCCGAATCAGCCTCCCTGCTTTTCGCCAGCAGGAGTCTCCGTAGGTTCTGGATGCTCTTCGCCATGATGTGACTTGTTGTACGCTTCCACTTCGTCTTTCCAGGTTGTGACCTGAGGAGCAACGTTGGTGTAATAGGAGCGTCCAATGTCCGGGAACAACGCCAGTGGCAAGCCAATCGCCAGAATGGTCGTGGGAGCCAGAAGTACAAACTTCCAGTTGCCCTCGAACTTCAGGTGCATGAAGAACATCATCACGCACATGGCTTTCGCACAAGCGACCGCAAGCACCAGGACAATCGTGACTGGTGCGGGGAAATGCAGCAGGTCGAACGCCACCGAAAGGGCGGTGCAAATGCACAGGACAAAGAACACACCCAGGTAGTTAACGTGATGAGTTTCGTGTGATTCGTGTGACATTTCTCTGTCCGTCTTTATGAGCGACACTTCAACAACGGCGTTTGGAAAACGATAGCAACTGGATTCAGATTACCACTTCACGATGTACAGAAGTGGGAAGAGGAAGATCCACACAAGGTCGACGAAGTGCCAGTACAGTCCACTGTTTTCAACGAAGTCAGTCCACGTCCCGTCCAGGTTCTTCTGCATCAATACGACTGCAAACAGAATCATCCCTACAATGACGTGGATAGCGTGGAAACCCGTCATCAGGAAGTATGTGGACGCGAAGATGTTTCCGTAAACGATTGGATGCAGTTCAAAGACGCCCTTTGACACGTCGGCACCAAACTGCTCATTTGTCTTCAACTTGTTGATGTAGTCCTGAACTTCCGCGATACCGAGTTCCGGGAACTTCTCCCCTTCCTTCAGCGATGCTCGTGCAGTCAGGTAGTCGGCAGGTACAGCAGGCACCGACAGTGAAACATTCGCAACAACGTGCTGATGAAGGTTGAGCCATTCGGAATACAGCTTCGCGTCAACAGGTGCGCGATCCTGGAACAACTTGAATGTGCCAGCGTCGATGTCCTTCGGCTTATTGGCCTTTGGTAGCCCTGCGATCTCAGTAGAAAGCCCCAGAATGTCGCCTGGGTTTGCATTAACAACACCTACAGCCGAATACTCCGAAAAGCGACTTCGTACAATCGCCTCCAACTGACGATCCGCTTTCGCAATCGCCTGAGTAGCCGTTTCCGGAATTCGCCCCGGCAGGATGTCATGATCAATCTTACCTTTGTACTCGAGGGCTTTGATGCCCAGGAAGACAAAGGCCAGAAGCAGGGTCAGCCCCAAATAACTGCGAGCCTTTGCGTACTTCTTTTGAGCCATCGCTTCGTGAGCGACAACCACAAAGTAGCTGGATACGATCAAAACGAAGGTATTCACCCCGCCGAACAAAACGTTGATGTGCGTATCTTTGGAGTCCGTCGGCCAGCCGGGCGATCCCAGCCGCAAGACGATGTAAGAACCAATGAACGCAGTAAAGAACATGATTTCCGTGCCGAGGAACAGCCACATCCCGAGCTTTGAATTCGGAATTGGAATCCCCATTCGAAGGGCTGGAGCTTTAGGTGAATGTGACATGGCAATCCAGAATCATTTCTTGTCAGATGGTTCAACCACCACCTGAAGGGACACTCTTCATCAGGCTGTGAGCCGGATGAAATCAAGTACGAGACAACACAACAGGACTGGCAAACAAATCAGCGAACCAACCATCAGCTGCCGCGCTCGCACATCACTCCGCTCCATAAAGAAGCGAACAGTGAGCCAGAGGTAGCCAATCGATAACACTACGGCGGCCGACAAATAACCAGGCCCGGCAAGGCCAACAAATCTTGGGACACACGTGACAGGGACGAACGCTAGTGCATAACACAAAGCAATCCACCCCGCCCTGCGTCCATTATCTGTATACGAGGGAAGCATCTTCAGCCCGGCATTCTCATACTGCTCTCGATAGATCCAGCCGATCGCCAGGAAGTGAGGGAACTGCCACACAAAGAAGATCGCAAACAAAGCGAGTGCTTCCACCGACGCAGAACCACCCGCCGCAAACCAACCCAGTACAGGCGGCATCGCTCCAGGAATCGCGCCAACAGTTGTGCAGAAAACGCTTCGACGTTTCAGCGGGGTGTAGACCAGAACATAAGACAGCATTGTAAGGAAAGATGCCACGCTCGTCAGAGCGTTCACCATCCACCACAACACAGACGCTCCGGCAACCGACAGAACAACACCAAACAATGTTGCCGTCAGCAGACTCACGCGCCCACTTGCAACCGGGCGATTCGCCGTCCGCGCCATCTCGCGGTCGCTGCGGTATTCCATGACCTGATTCAGGACGCTCGAAGCGGCAACAAAGCAGCAAATCGCAGGAATCGCAACGAGCAGGGTCAACCAACTCAGGGGCCCAGGACTTGCGAGAACAAATCCACCTGCAATAGCCGCAGCTGACATAACCAAGATTCGCGGCCGAGCCATTTGCCATAGCTCAGCAAGCAGACAACAGGGCACCTCTGTTGCCTCATCTCGCGATACCGCCAGCATTGGTGGATTTGCTGCCGTGCTCATGTGGCTCCTCCAACTTGTGTTGAGAAACCAGAAAGTGACGTGCAGGCAAGCTGTCCGCGGCAGTGCAGCTGAACAACGAGAAGTGACGCAACCGCCGCACTGGCAAACAGGAACATTCCCACCACAGTGTGCAGCGAACAGATGACCGCCTGGGGCAATGAACCTGCTGTCGCGACATATCCCATGTCCGCCCAACCAAACCGAAGCACCCACGATCCCATTCCGAGGCATACCTGGAACAGCAGACAAATCATCACAGACAAGCCAGCAAACCGAAGACTCTTAAGGTTTGCAAACAGCAAGTTTGAAACAGCAACAACCGAGAGCACCGAAACAACTATTGCTCCGGCAATGTGTTCCGAATTCAAATTGTGCAAGTGCCGCAGCACTCCTCCAATTGCGTATTGCGCCAGCACAGCAACGGGAAGAATTGCAGTCACCGCTGCGCCCGCCAAACCAAGGTTTTGCTCAGTGTTCTGCAAGTTCCTGTTCTGTGAGAGCAACAGGCGGAATATGACACAAAGAGTAAAGAACAAGGCACCCGTCAAACTGTGAGTCATTGCCAGGACCTGGGCGTTCATAAGCACCCGAGCCCCGCCCAACAGACCTTGACCGATGACCGACAGAAGGATCACAACAACAAAAACGCGGATCCATTTCTGGGTCGAACGCAGGCCAACAAAGGTAAGCACCAGCGAAAGACAACCAATCAACATCCCTGCGAGGCGATGTCCATGCTCTACAAACTTGTCCGTGTTTGTCGCAAAGTCGCGAAACCACGGATAGAGGAGCATGTTGTGGCCATCAGACGACGGCCAATCGGCAAACGCCATTCCCGCCTTCAGCGTCGTTACAAGCGCGCCCATTCCGATCGGCAGCAGCGCGACAAGACATGTCGCGGTAGCCAGCTTCCGGAGCAAAGGCGAGACTGTTGAAACATCCGAAGACACGAAATACTTCCGCTCTATCAGTGACCGTGAGCTACTCGAACAACACCAGCCGGAGGCGCCGTGGTCTGCAAAATGAAGTCCTGCCCAAGAGCTTCCGCTTCTGGTGAGGAATACTCGTATGGACCACGGTAGCAAACTGGAGGCACGTCAAAGTTGCCGTGTCCTGGAGGCGATGGTGCACTCCACTCCAGACCGTTCGCGTTCCATGGATTGCGAGTCGTCTTCTTTCCATAGAACATGCTGTAGAAGAAGTTGCCAAGCAGAAGGAACTGAGCACATCCCATCAGAATTGCAGAGATGGTCATGAACTGATTCATCGGCAACAGATGTTCAAGATACCCGTGCAGGTATGGATCTGCGTATCGTCGTGGCATCCCCGCGATACCAAGAAGGTGCATCGGGAAGAAGGTGCCGTTCATTCCAATGAAGGTCAAAACGAAGTGCGCTTTCTGCACCCCGTCGCTCATCTCTCGTCCAAACATCTTTGGGAACCAGAACTGGATGCCTGCGAAGACACCGAACAGCGTGGCACCAAACAGAACGTAGTGGAAGTGAGCAACGATGAAGTACGTGTCGTGGAAATAAATGTCGACCGGTACAGCCGCCATGAAAATTCCGCTCAATCCGCCAACAATGAACAGAGCAACGAACGCGGCACAGTTCAGGAAGACCGCATTGAACTGAATGTTGCCGTCCCAGATCGTTCCGATCCAGTTAAACACCTTAATCGCAGAAGGAAGTGCGATCATCATTGTGGACGTCATGAAGGTCATGCCGAGAGCCGGATTCATCCCGCTCGTAAACATGTGATGGCCCCAGACAATGAATCCAAGTCCGGCGATTGCAGCCATGGAGTAAACCATTGGCTTGTAACCGAAAACTGGCTTTCGGCACATGCAGGCCAACATGTCTGACACCATCCCCATCGCCGGCAGCAGCATGATGTAGACCGCCGGATGTGAGTAGAACCAGAACAGATGCTGCCAAAGCAGCGGCTGACCGCCACCAATCGTCGGAGCAGCGTTGTTCACCACAACGTTCGCGGGAACGAAGAACACCGAGTGAATGTCCGTTGGGAGCATTTCACTCATTCGGTCGAACACCAGCATGAAGCCGGCAGCCGTCAGAACGGGCAGAGCGAATGCCTGAAGAATTGCAGTGATGAACATTGACCAAATCGTCAGCGGCATGCGAAACAGTGTCATCCCTGGTGCACGCATATTGATGATCGTGGTCATGTAGTTGACCGATCCCATCATCGAGGAGACACCGACCAGGGTCAGTCCGAGCAGCCACCAGGTCTGAGGAGCCCCTGAGCTTGGCGAAGCCGATGCAATATCAGACAAAACTGGATAGGAGGTCCAACCGTTACCAGGACCTGCCGTTGCACCACCGACAACAAAGCTCACTGCAAAACAGAACATTGCCGGCCACATGAACCAGTAGCTGAGCATGTTCAGAATCGGAAACGCCATGTCATCCGCCCCAATCTGGAGCGGAATGAGGAAGTTACCAAAGGCACCGGCCAGCACAGGGATGATGACCAGAAAGATCATCACGGATGCATGCATCGTAAACAGCATCGTGTAGAACTCGGGACTGATCTGACCACCTTCAGTCTTAAAAAGTCCGAATGCCTTACCGATGATTGGCATGTTTTCCCAGGGAAAAGCCAACTGCCAGCGAACGGCAAGTGCAAGTGCTCCACCAACCATCAGCATCAAAACTGTTGTGATCAGGAATTGGATCCCGATCACCTTATGGTCTGTGGAGAACACATACTTTGAGATAAAGCTCTGCTCGTGATGACCATGTGAATGGTCATGCGAATGTCCATGAGCATCGAGAGCTGGAGTGACGGTTGCCATAGTGAGCACCAATCAAAAACTAACAACAAAGACAAATCAACACGGACGATCTGGACTTACTCTTCTGCGGATTCTTCACCGGCAGGAGCTTCCGCCACACCGTCTTCATTCTGCTCTGCTTCAAGTCGAGTCAAATAGTCCGATACACCCTTTGGTGAATCGGCGACGATTCGAGCCTTCATCTTGTAATGACCCCAGCCGCAAAGCTCGGCACAAAGAAGCTCGTACTCTCCAGCTTCTTCGATCTCGAACCACAGTGGAATCACAAGCCCAGGAACAGCGTCCTGCTTCACTCTGAGTTTTGGAGCGAAGAATGCGTGCTGAACGTCCTGAGTTCGCAGATTCACCATCGTTGGAACTGCAGCAGGCACATGCAGTTCATTGACGAAATACAAATCCCCGGGCTGTGGATCCGTCATCAACATCGTGCCAGGTTTTGGATAGCGGATTCGCCATTCAAACTGACGCGCAGTCACTTCAGCAAGAGCACCCTTTTTTGCTTCATCCGGGAACTTCGACAACACTCGGATGTCTGCGAGCACGTCGAGCTGTGTCAGCGAGATGAAGACGAGCACGAATGCAGGCACGATCGTCCAGATGATTTCCAGCTTGTGGCTTCCATGCGAAAACCATGCTTTACTTGACGCATCCTTCGTTGCACCGCGCCACATGACGTATCCCAGCGCGGCCTCTGTTCCAACAAAAGTCAGTGCAACAATGATCAGAATCAGATAGAACAAACCGTCGATCTGGTGACCGAGTGTTGACTTTGGAGGAGATGGAAACCACCAGTTTCTCCCTGGGGCAGCAAAGCAAACCCACAAAGCCACGATCGGCCAGAACCAGAAAAACAATGCCCAAAACTTCTTCACTTCAATCTCTCCAAACAGGAAGTGCTGTCCGCAGAAAAAATCACTCTGCACCAGCCGCTGGAGCCGGAGTCGCTGCTGCCGCTACCCCAGCACTGCCTGGTTCTGACTCAAACTGGATACTCAGGACGTAGTTAACAATATGCCAAATGTCTTCGTGAGCTGTGTTCTTGAATGAGGGCATTGCTGAGCCCTTGATTCCGGCGTGGATTCGACAGAACAAGTCGATAGGCCGACGTCCGCCTCGGAAGATGCCCGTCTGAAGATTTCTCGGCTGGTTCAGATTACCCCAGGCATCATGCAGTCCCGGCTCAGAGTACTTCACCCCTGTAATCGGATGAGCCTTATCTTCGAAGGCCATTGTCTGCGGCCCGTTGCCAGCACCGTCAATCCCATGACAGTCCGCACAGTTCAACGTTTTGCTCAGATACAATTCTCGTCCCTTACGTCGTGACTCTTCAGTATCAGGCACTCGAGGAACCGAAGGAATGATCCTGGCTTCCTCAGTGTTGGCAGCAGTCCACTGCTCTGCGAGTTCGTCCCCAGCACCAGTCGCTGCGCCGGGCATGTCTTCCTTGAGGAACTTCTTCAATTCATCCACGATCTCCGATCGCTTTTCCTGACGCGACTCCAGAGCTTTCACGGAATAATCGCCGGTGAGTTCTGCCACAAGCTTGAGCTCGTACTCCCCACGAATCGACAGGAACCGAACATATTCCACGATCGCGTGAATCTCGGAATCTTCCATCAGCAAAAATGATGGCATGTAGGTTCCGGGAATCCCGTATTTCAACACGCGTGTGATGTCGTCACGACTGACCTTTGAAAGATCGTTCGTCGACGTGAACTTGAACACCCCGTTGCGGTAATCACGAGGGCGAGGATTCAGGTATTGGGCTGTTGGACCATTGCCGTCACCCGAACTGCCATGGCAGTGGCTGCAGTGCCGCATGTAAAGCACGCGTCCCTGTTTCAGCACTTCTCCGCCATCAACACTGCATGCGTCTCCAGCAACGGGAGCTGCTTCCGGAAGACTTGCCAGTGTTGCTTCGCCCGTTTTTGCGTCCCACGCAGTAATCCCAACACTCTGGCCGGCCGCTGCACCACTAACAAACTGAAGGCTCTTCGCCGACTCCGGCAATGTGACGCCTTCCACAGCGACCAGCTTTACTTTGGCACCACCAGCGTCAGCGACGATTTCACCCACGGTCGCACTGCTGCCACCGAAATCCACTGGCAACTTCAACCATGCCTTTAGCTGTTGTGGATTGCCAAACTTGTCATCGACAAGGCGTTTGACACCGGGCGCATCTTCGAAACCATCCTGCGCCTCAGGCATCAGGTTGGTTGTACGCTCGCTGTAAACGAACGCCGAATCAAAATCAGAACACCCTGCCGACAGCGCTAAAGCGCTGGTCAGAACAAGGCTTCGAAGGCGGAGTGCCTTTGACATCTCGAATTGTCCCAAAAACAACTAAGGGAAAACGTCAGGACAAGACCTGCAAACAAACCAGCATCAAAGCTTGAGCCGAGCCGCAGGGTAATCGATCTTCACTTCAGTGGTCTCGCCAGCTTTCACTTCAACCGCTAGCTTTCGCTCGACGTAGTTTCCGTCTGCCGCTTCATGCCATACCACAAACGTGTGCTTTCCGGCAGGAAGGTCCGCGATTGTGAATGAGCCATTCGCGTCAGTCACTGTTGCATATGGATGATCGACAGGCAACTGCCATGCGTTCATCCATGTGTGATAGTCACATTTAATTGCGAACGGTGTATTCTCGGACTTCGTGAGGGAATACGTCAGCTTCCCCTCTCGGTCCATAGGAGCCACACCGTTATTCACACTGTTATTCTTTGCCGGAAAAGTATGAGTGTTGTGAGCCACGGTATCGTCGCTCAACACTTTCACGACTTGCTTCACGGGCACGATCGAACAGTGTGGGAAGAAACGACAATTCTTCTGGTCAAACACCAGCGGTTCCGCTGGCGTCTCAAGTGCCTTGCCGCCCTTCGGGGCTTTCGGCAAATACACAAAGACATTCGCGACACCGTTGCCTTCACCGACAACCAGGCGTTCATCCGGAATGTCAACTGCGGCACAGACTTCTTTGTCCTTCACCTCCGCCCCCTGTTTGATCAGCGGAGCAAGGGGTGAAAAATCGCCGCTCAAAGACACCTTACCAGTGATTGATCCAAATCCAGCCGCTTCAACGGTCTCCCCTGCTGCAGCCGTCTCACCAGCACCAGCAGTATCAGCGGGGATAAAGACCACGTCGGGTACCACACCAGCACCGCCACCATAGCCGTCGGAGCAACCCACAGCGACCAAAGCAAGCAACCCAAACCAATTTACGCTACGAAGCTTCATACCTATTCCTCCCCGGCAGCAGCATCGGCTGCTGGAGTTGCTGGAGCGGCCGGTGGGTCATAGACCGTTGGGCCGAGGTCTTCAAACAAACGTGAGTAGTTCATCAACGCGTCACGAGTCCCAATCACATGGGCATCCGCATTGGCATTGAACTTATCAGGGAACTGCGTTGCGTTCTTTGGATAGTTCACTGGCATCGACGTGTACGGGGTAATCCAGGTTGGCTTGTACAGCCACAGCTTGACCCAGTCCGAACGCAACCGATTCTGCACGACATTCAGGTTTGGTCCCTGAATATCTTTTGCTGGATCGGAGACTTTGAATTTACGACCACCAACGGAATGGCATTTCACACACAACGGGCCATTGAGCAAGCTCCAGCACTCGTTCAGATACTTCTGATCTGGCTTCAGGACACCTTCGGCCACGAGAGCAGCCTGACGACTGTCCACGTAATCGCTATCAGTCGCCACCTGCTCCTGATATGGGAACTCGGCTCCATCTACAGCAGCGAAGTAATTGGCCAGAGTCCTGGCTTCCTGCTCGCTCATGTTGAACTTTGGCATTCGAAGCACGGTCGTGTATCGAATCTTGCCCGGCTCCAGCAGGAACTGGTACAGCCATGGAGTCTGAACCTTAACTCCTTCCTGATAGAGCGGTGGCGGTGACGCCTGCCAGGCAAGCGATCGATTACCACCAGTCTTTGACTCCATCAGTTTCTCCACGAGAACCTGAGCAAAGTCACCGCCGCGAGCTTCCTTGTACTCGACCATCTGAGATTCAAGGAATGTCAGTCGGGCTCCAGGAAGCAGTCGCTTCGCGGCATCACCTGTCCCAAACTCGACAGTTTCCCAAACGTCAAATCCGTACTCACGAAACTCAGGATCCTCTTCAGGGTCCGGCTTTGAAGCAATCAGTCCATGGAACGAAGCAATCTGGAACAGCTTCTTCTCATCATCGACCTTAATCTCTTTGGTACCACCAGTCAGACCCTGGCGTGCAGGACGCAATTTTAGCAGCAACTGCAAGGCGTCCGGATGATCTGTCGCACCAAGTTCTGTTGAAGTGATCTGCTCAAGGTCTGCTGCAAAGGTCACCTTTGGCAGCTCAACCAGATGGCAGCCCGTGCAGTTGTATTTAGCAAGGAGGAACTCTCCTTCGATACGGTTCTTTGCACGTTCGTCCGGTGTATAGACATACTCTGACGCTGGCGGCTCAGCAACGAGTCCGAGAACAAACGTCGCAATCGCTTCGATCTCATCATCCTTCAACGGGAACTTTGGCATACGAAGTCGTTCGTCGTATCCCTTCGTTTCCGTCTTCTTGTAGTCATAGGTGCGAGGTCCACGAAGCTTCTGCCAGATAAACCCCGGCCGGCCGTGATGCTGCATGCTGTCGAAGAAGTACGCAGCACCCATCTCACGCTCTTCTTCTTCCGGCGTGAACTGACCTTTCGCGGCACCACCTGCAGCAGCCTTCTTCATCGCAGTCGAAATTCGAGCATGCGTAGAATCAAACTCCGCGCCTTCAGGCTCTCCGTGATGATGAAGGAACTCTTCAATATGCTCGAAGCCCAGTTTGCTGGTGTCCTTGCGACCCCAGTCCTGCAGAGCAACGCCGATCGGGCGAGCCTCTTCGTAGCCCGGCATGTCATGGCAGGCGTAACAGCCATAGCGTGAAATTGTCTTTCGACCAACATACTTCAGCTTCATCTCACGCCACGCTGCGGCGTCCGTTGTGGCTGCAGCATCGTCAGTTGCTAGTACAACTTCATCTCCGATCACATCCGCCTTCTTCTGGGGATAGAGACCAGTCGAGAGAATCTCCTTCGCCTTTTCTTCTCCAAACCGGCCCTTCTTCAGATAGAGGAGGACCAAAGCGTCCAGCTGAGCATCGTCAACAGCCGCAACTGGAAACTCCCCGGCTGGACCCTGCGACAGCAGGAAAGCTGTAATGTCCGCTGCCGGATCAATCTCTGTCGTGCCGTCAACATCCAGATACGCATTCAGATAAAGGTTCGGCATGCGTGTCTTGGCGTGATATCGCTCTGGATCACGAATCCAGGTGTACAGCCAGTCGCTAAATGCCGGGTTATCAGCGTTGCGTTTGACCTTCTGATAGATGTCAGAAATGTTGGGCCCAAAATCTGCCTTCGATTCTGGAACAGCCGAGTGCTGGTGACACGCAAGACAACCGCGTTCAGTGAAGAGCTGCTTTCCGCGTTCAGCATCTGCAGAGTAGCCTTCTTTTGGCTTCAATAGCTCAATCGGCTGCGAGTTGCTCAAAAGAACTGATGCCAAACCCGCCAGTTCAACCGCTTCCATCTGCTTTGTCGCAGCGGCATCTTCAGGAGAAAGATGATCGGCAAGACTGAAGAACTGAGGCATCTTCGTCGACGGTCGGAACCGGCCAGGAATCTCAGTCCAGTACTGAATCCAGTTGGAAGTGGTCTTTGCAGCAATGTGACGCAGGCTTGGACCAACCTTGCGAAGTTTTCCTTGGATCTGAGTTGGATCGGCAGCGATCTTTGCGACCTCTTCGGGCGTCTGAGGCTCAATTCGCATATCCGGGCCGATCGCCACACCGCTATCGTAACCGTTGATCTCGTGGCAGCCGAAGCAACCATACTTCTGGATCAACTGGTAACCCTTGAACACCTTTGGCGCGGAGGCACCAAACTTTGGATTGACACCCAGTTCTGTCACACTGTGGTGACACTTAATGCAGGTCGATTCAATGAATCGATTTGGCTGCATTGGGTACTCCCAGAAGTGATTTGGGTGAAACCCGTATTCATGATGCCACTTGTCAGCGAGATTTGGGTCGTTCGGAGTATGCTCAGCGTTGCCAAAGCTCGTCGCGGAACCCTGGCCATCATGACAAATCGTGCAACCGAACTTCCCAACGGAATGAGGGCTTGATGCTGAGCAGTACAGTTCCGTATTCGGGTGAGTAGAGAATGGCTGAGGGAACTTACCTTCCTTAACCCAAGTCGCAACATTGTCATCGGAAGGATGACCGGCAGGGAACGACGGCACACCACCAGCCCCGGTCTTGTCAATGTTCTGATGACAGGTACGACAGCGATCAAATCGAGAGATCTTTGCAACACCCAAGGTGATCTTCAGCTTCGGAACCCAGTCCTGAACAATCTTCAAGTGCGAGTTGAAACCGTCGATGATGGGCAATTCCATCATCGCACGTTTCCATGCAGACAGCGTGTTGGAAGGCTTGATCTTATCCAGCGCGGTCCTGACGCGTTCGGCTTCGGAATTGAGTTTGTCAAGAGCCGCAACTGTCGTGTCATAAGATGCAGTGACCGCTTTTGCTTCTGCGGCCACGCCTTCCGCTTCTGTCTTGGCGACATCAAGCTGCTTTTGAATCTCGTCACAAGCCTTCTGACGCTCATTGAATGCGTCGAGACGGGCCTGGGTCAGTTCCGGAGATAACTGGTCACGAATCGCAAGGTCATATTTTGCTCGGTCTTCGTCACGCTTCGCATTCTTGAACTTCAAGTCGACTTCGAGTGCTTCCACAGCACGTTCAGCAACCTTCAGCTTGTCGAACAAAGCCTTCTGGTCAGCCTCAGCCTTTGTGACTTCACTCTGTGCCGCAGCAACCTTCTCTTCAAGCTCCTTACGGTTCTTCACATACTCAGTCGTCTCGACAGCTGCCAGCTCCTGTGAGCGCACGGTCGCTTCGATTTCGAATGTGGTTCGCTGATAACCA
>JAEUII010000132.1 GCA_016795145.1 Planctomycetaceae bacterium | reverse complement strand
GACCGCTGAGTGAGCGATTGAACGGTTTTCTGCAGCGATTGAAAACTGCCCATGCCACACCTCAAGACCGGGCAGCGGTGCGAACGTTGGGGGCTCAGCCTTCCCTTGCTTTGACAGTCGTCCTTCTGCTGTTGATCTCTGTAGGGGCATTGAATCTCGGTTCTAAGCTCACTCACGTCGATGTGGATCGCAATGAGTTTCCCGTGAGTGCCATGCAGTATCTTCATGACCACAAGCTGAGTGGACGGACCGTGGTGACGTTCAACTGGGCTCAGTACGCAATCGGCTGTTTTGCTGAAGATCCACAGACCTTTGGTCAATCACGAGTCGCTGTCGACGGACGATTTGAGACTTGCTATCCACGTGAGATTACCGACATCTACTTTGACTTCTGGATGGGCACACCAGATTCCAACGTTCGCTATCGAAGCCCAAAGTCAGGGCCGTTTGATGCGGCAAAAGCACTGACATTCAAGGGCCCGGATTTGATCCTTCTGTGTCGACATCAGTTGCCATCGGTTCGAGTGATGCAGGATCATGAGGCTGACTGGACCCTGCTCTATCAGGATTCTCTGGCCCAAATCTGGGGACGAACGAAGCGATATGGTGATCCGAAGTCTGATGACTACATCGCACCGGAAGTTCGCCGAATCACGGATGACGTTCAGGAAGGGAATGTGTCTTATCCGGCGTTTCCTGTCCTTGACCGCCACGATCAATCGGCCAGCGGCACACGTTCGACGAGCATCGAAGGCCCGGCTCGTCGAATCTGATCACCGTGGAGAATCACCGTCCTCCGATGAACTGCCGCATGTCGACTCATTCGACAGTCCTCCCCGAACATTCCAGAATTCAGCAGGTGTGCTTTCTTTCCTCTGTTCTGCTGAGCCTGCAAAAATGTTCGCCGATACGCCAGAGCCGCCTTACATCGCTGTCATCTTTACGTCGCTGAGATCTGACGCTGACGCGGTCGACTACGGCACAACGGCCGCACGGATGATGGAACTGGCTCAGCAGCAGCCGGGATTTCTGGGTGTCGAATCGGCTCGAGGGTCTGATCGACTGGGGATCACCGTCTCCTACTGGACTGATGAAGCCAGCATCACCAGTTGGAAGCGGCATTTCGAGCACATGGAAGCTCAGGCAAATGGCCGGGCTCGCTGGTACGAACAGTACGTGCTTCGAATCTGCCATGTGAAGAAGCAGTCTGAATATTCTGCGGCCCGATGAGTCTTCCCTGTGTCGCAAACGCCAGACTCGAGCATGTAATTTCGCAGAATTGCCGCTGAGTTTTGATGACATCCTTGTCTCGAATTTCGTTCGACGATAGCGTGCTTCTCAGCATCTCCGAGCCACAGCTTTGAGGGTTATTTCCCACCGGTTCGATCCTTCAGGATGACGCCAAAGGTACCGTACGGCGTTGCCTGCAGTTCCCTCCTCTAAGTGTTGTGGTTGTGCACTTGTCTGAGACCGCCAATACCCAGGAAATCAACCAGTGTTTGATTCGGTTGCGTCGCGGCGACGACACAGCTCGCGAACAGCTGTTGCAGATGGCTCGAAGTCGGCTGCTGAAAATGGCTCGCCGAATGTTGAAGGATTTCTCTTCGGTTCGTTCGTGGGAAGAGACCGATGACGTCCTTCAGAACGCGTTGCTGAGACTCTGCAGGACTCTGGATCACGTTGTGCCGGAATCCACAGCAGCGCTGATGCGTCTTGCAGCTCGCGATATTCGATGTGCTCTCATTGATATGGCTCGACATTATGGTGGCCCGCAGGGCGCCGCGGGAAACCATGAAGTCCGCGGTGGCCATAGCAGTGTATTTGGGCGAGTTGTCGCGGACCAGACTCAGGATCCTGTTCAGCTGACTTACTGGACCGAGTTTCATGAGCTTGTGAACAGATTGCCCGATGAACTGCAGGCCGTTGCTGATCTGATCTGGTACCACGGTCTTACTCAGGCAGACGCCGCTGCAACACTTGGAATCAGCGAACGCACCGTTCAGCGACACTGGCGAGAGGTTTGCTTTCAGCTCTACTCCGCACTGGGCGGCATACCGCCAGGAGTGTTGGAGTGAAGGTTGATCGCGGAGAGCACAGGTTCTGACAATGCGTGTTCAATCACGCTGAGATGAATGGCAATCTGGTTTCGAAGGGCTTCTCTGGTGAAATCGCATGACTGACGAATCACTCCTGCAGAGTCTTATGGACGAATGGGACACCCAGCGTCGAGCCGGGAATCTGCCGGATCCTGAGCATCTCTGCGCGCGTGCACCTCATTTGCTGTCGGCTGTTCGCGACAGGATTTCTGCAATCGTCGAGATGGAAAGACTGTTCCAGAAACAGGAGCAGACGATCTCGCGTGACGATGGCAGCTTTGTGACCTTTCACGCGAAAGATTCCCCTCTTGTCAGCACAGAAGCTCGGTATCGAGTCATTCGGTCGTATGCTCAGGGCGGTCTTGGGGAAGTTCTGCTGGCTGAAGATGAAGTTCTGCGGCGTCCGGTCGCACTGAAGAGAATGAAGGCAGATACTGGAAAACGGTCCGCACGGAGGCAGCGATTTCTTCGCGAGGCGATGATTACCGGTCAGCTGGACCATCCAGGAATCGTCTCCATTCTGAACACTGGTGAAGACGCTTCTGGCCAGCCGCTGTATGTCATGAAATTCATCGAAGGCGAAACTCTCGCTGAGGCGGTTCGGCGTGCCCATGAGTCGTTTGCTGAGGGAACTCGGAGAGGTTCGGTTCGTTCCCAGGACTTTGTGAAAGTTGTCCTGCGGCCTCTGCTGGGGCGGTTTTTGACAATCTGCAACACAGTTGCGTACGCTCATGGACAAGGGGTTGTTCATCGAGATCTCAAGCCGGCCAACATGATGCTGGCGGACTTCGGTGCCACGTATGTCGTCGACTGGGGACTTGCCAAAAGAGTGTCGCTGGGAGTGAAAAGTGCTTTGGCAGCCGACGCGAATCGGCATGTTGAAGGGACATTGAGCTCTGTCGCCGAGACCCTTGTTCCTGATGAAGAACTCACAGAGGACGAACAGAATATTTCGCCAATGACATCGCTGACGGGGACTGGGGCCGTGATCGGCACGCCCGCTTACATGAGCCCCGAGCAAGCCCGAGGAGAGAAGGCGTTAACGGGTAAGGCCAGCGATATCTACAGTCTTGGGGCGACGCTGTATTTTCTTGTCACGGCACAGCCGCCGATCACCGTCGACTCCAGTATGACATGGATTGATGCTGTAACCTCCGGACGATACCCAATGCCTCGGGAGCGTCAGTCTCTCGTACCCGCATCGCTCGAATCGATCTGCCTGAAAGCGATGGCTCTGAAACCAGACGATCGCTACGCCAGCGTGCTGGAACTGGCGGCAGATCTTGAACGCTGGCTCAATGATGATCCCGTCAGTGCGTTTCAGGAACCATGGATGGCGAGAGTCGCACGACTCAGCCGCCGGCATCGTGCATGGACTCAGGCTGGACTGGCAGGACTCGCTGTCGTCAGCATCGTCAGCATCTTTTTCCTGTGGCAACTGCAGGCCAAAGTCGAGCGTGCGGAGTCAGCCGAACTTGCGGCCACGATCCTCGCAGGCGAAAAGTCGAAGCTTGCTGAGAAAGAGCAGTCTGCAAGGAAAACGGCTGATGAACAGGCCAGTCTGGCCCTTGCCACGCTGAGGTCCGTGATCTTTCGAATTGCCCGAAACCTGGAGAACGTCGAAGGTGCTGCGGAGGTTCGAACTCAGCTTTTGACGACTGCCGTCCAGGGTCTCAACAAGGTCGCGAAGACCCTCGAGACTCGCATCGAGGCTGATCGGGCGCTCATTGCCGCCCACAACGATATCGGCAAGATCTACATGTTTGTGGGCAACCTCGAAAAGGTAAACTCGTCCGAGCAGGCGCTGCATCACTTTCAGCAGGCGCGTCAGATCGGAGAGCAGATGCTCAAAGAGACTCCCAACGATTCATCTTTGCAGCGGGATGTTTCCGTCAGCCTTGAACTGATGGGCGATATCCTGATTCCGATGGGACGGCTGGATGAGGCTGACAAAGCGTATGCACAAAGCCTGGCAATCAGTGAACAGCGGCTGAAGCAGACGCCGGATGACATCAAGTGTATGCAGGATGCCGGCTTCGGATATGAAAAGGTTGCCGATGGACTTTTGACGCGAGGTGAGACCGCGAAGGCTCGCCCTTATCTGGAGCGATGTGTCGGACTGTATCAGAAGATCGTGGACCTTGATCCGAAGAACGCGTCCTATCGGCGAGACCTGATCGTTGGGCAATCCAAGTTCGGTAACGTCCTGCGGAACGAAGAACGATACGACGAGGCCGCCGCACTGTTTCGAGGTTGCATCGACGGCTGCAAAGCACTTGAGAACATCCCTGACTCCGGCGCTCAGCTGCGAGACCGAGCGGTCAATCTGAACAAACTGGGGTCAGTGCTGCTGTTGCAGAATAACTCTGCGGAGGCGCTCAGAGTGTTTGGAGAGTCACTTGAAATCTCCCGGGCGGCGTTTCAGGCGGATCCTCGAAGTGTCACATCAAGACATGACCTGTCAATCGTGTTGAAACGCATGGCGGATGCCAGTGTCGCAGGCGGAGATCCGGAGAAGGCAAGGGTGCTGCTCACGGAGTGCCTGCCGATCCGAAGAGAGCTCGCCACGGAGGACGCTGCAAATCAGGCGCTGCAGGTGGAACTGGCCGGGGTACTTGCTGACTTGTGCAGTCTGGAACTTGACAGTAACCAGAGTGATAAGGCGGCGGAGTATCTCAAGGAAGCTGAGGCCTTGTTGAAAGGGCTTTCGGAAAAGCAGCGTCTTGAAGGAGCTGAAGAAAAAACTCTTCTGAATCGTTTGTCTGAACTGCGAACAAAACTCGGAGGCTGAACAGGCACTCAAGTGGCCATCGTGTTCAGTTCCCATGAAATTCCATTTCCTGTGAAAGACTCTGGAACACGGTCCGTTCTGCCTTCTGCGCTTCAGTGCTTCGTTCGGTGACAGATACTGTTGTCCCGGAGATTTTGAAAAATCACAAGAACGGCTGTCTGCCGAATCAGTTGGTTTACGCCTTAGTCCTGATGAGGGCCCTGCAGATCGAAAATGCAGTGTTTTAGCCCGAAAACGACGACAAAATCAGAGACTGAAGGCGCGGGACGATGACAATTTCAAACTTGCTGCGGCGATTGACCGGCAGTTTTTCCACACCATCTCGAAGAAAACTCCGGAGCCGTGGTGTTTCCAGTGTCACTTCGGAAGTCCTCGAACTGCGTCAGCTTCTGACGGCTCAGATTACTCAGCTTGGCGACCTGAATGCCGTTTCAGAAAACGCAGGCTCTGATCCTCAGGAACTGACGCCAATTGGCAATACGGTGTACTTCACCGCTCAGGACAAGACGCACGGGCGAGAGTTGTGGAAGAAGGAAGGAACAAGTGCCGCGGTTCTGGTGAAGGATGTCTCTCCGGGATCAGATAGTTCCAGCATCACGGAACTGACGGCGGTCGGCACAACACTCTTTTTTGCAGCAGATAACGGCGTTAATGGCAAGGAACTTTGGAAGAGTGACGGCACCGCGGCTGGTACCGTCATGGTGAAGGACACACTCGGCGATTCTGCGCAGGCAACGACAAGTAATTTCAGCGGCTATCCAACTCAGCTGACAGCGTTTGGCGGAAAGCTCTACTACGCAGCATCGAGGTCTGCCGCATCAACATCCGGTGAATTGATGTCGAGCGATGGGACAGCAGGAGGGACGGGTTTTGTGGCTAGCCACACGCTGGTCGTCGACACAACGATCGAAATGGCGGCGGTTGGCGGAAATCTCTACTTCAAAGCCTGGTCGAGTGTGGATTCTGCCGGGACTGAGCTCTGGAAGACGGACGGGACGGCCGCCGGCACAGCATTGGTCAGCGACATTTATGCCGGAGGCGGCTCCTCGAATCCTGCCAGCCTGACTCCTGTCGGCAGCACGCTCTTCTTCACGGCGGCGGGCTCTGATAACGCCGGCCGGGAAGTATGGAAGACCGACGGGACTGGCGCGGGGACTGTGCGAGTCACCGACTTCAACGGAACCGGTGATTCGGAAGCAAACTACCTCGTGAATCTCAACGGTTCGCTGTATTTCTCTGCGTATGATTCAGCCAGCGGTCGGGAACTCTGGAAGACGGATGGCACCAGCGCCGGAACCGTTCTGGTCAAAGATATTGTCGCCGGTACAGGCTCCAGTACGCCTGACAATCTGTTCGCGATGGGATCGACGCTTTACTTCCGCGCCAGTGATGGCGTTGCGGGCCAGGAACTTTGGAAGTCCAACGGCACCGCAGCTGGCACCGTGATGGTCGGACACAGCGGAACGTCAGCAAACTTTCAGCCGTCCAATATGACCAACGTCAACGGGTCTCTCTACTTCCGAGCGTTCACGTTTGAAAGTGGCTATGAAGTCTGGAAGAGCGACGGTACGACCGCTGGAACGAACGTGTTTAAAGACCTGGTTCCTGGAGCCGGTACGTCCCAGCCGACACAACTGTTGAACGCAAACGGCACCTTGTTCTACACCGCGACCGATGGCCAGAAAGGGACGGAGCTCTGGCGACATGATGTCACGACGAACACCGCGACTCAGGATGACATCTTCCGTGGCACAGTGAACTCCAGTGCACGCGACTTTACCAACGTCAATGGCACGATCTTCTTCGTCGCAGACAACGGCACGAATGGTTCAGAGTTGTGGAAGTCGGCGGCCAATGGAACCGGCGCTGCGTTGGTGAAGGACATCTATCCAGGTCCTAACGGTTCAGAGATCTCAGGTCTTGTGAATCTGAACGGCACGCTCTACTTCTCGGCTCGCAACGATACCAATGGAGTTGAGTTGTGGAAGAGTGATGGAACAGCGGCAGGCACAGTGCTCTTCAAAGATATCTCGCCAGGTAACGGTTCTTCGTATCCGTCATCACTCACGAACGCGAACGGTACCCTGATCTTCTCTGCCAACGATGCGAACGGCCATGAACTATGGAAGTCCGATGGTACCGTTGCGGGAACGGTCCTTGTGAAGGACATCGCAGCGGGAGCTGGTTCATCGATTGACAGAATCTACAATCGCTTTGTTGTGAGCGGATCCAGCGTGTTCTTTACTGCGGACAATGGTTCTGTCGGAATGGAGCTTTGGAAAACCGACGGGACCGCGGCCGGGACAGTACTGGTGAAAGATATTTGGACGGGAGCAAACTGGGCGAATATCTCGAAGCTCACAGACGTTGCAGGACTTCTTTATTTCGTTGCCAATGATGGTGTGAACGGTGAAGAGTTGTGGCAGTCGGACGGGACCACAGCAGGAACATCGATGGTGGCTGATCTCAACGCCACTGGAATTGACCAATTGACGAACGTCAATGGGAAGTTGTTCTACAGAGCGAGTGGCGAACTCTGGAGCCGAAATTCTTCTGCGGTGACTCCTTCGATGGTGAAGGAGCTTGGCGAAGGAGGCTGGGAAGGTGCTCCCCTGTCGCTCACGGCTGTTGGGTCGACGCTGTTCTTCACAGCAGTTTATGCATGGGCAACTCCTGGTCCTAAGGTGTCTATCGGTCGAGAACTGTGGAAGAGTGACGGAACAGCGGCAGGCACTGTCCTTGTGAAGGACCTCGTCAATATCCCGGTGAGCACCTACAACGATTACGCCTGGGGTTCAAATCCAGTCAACCTGGCCAATAACAACGGGACGCTGTTCTTCTCCGCGAACGATGGCGTGAACGGTCTGGAGTTGTGGATGTCCGATGGAACCACAGCCGGCACTGCGCTCTTCGCTGATCTCACTGGAGACTCCGGCAGCAGCGATCCTCAGAACATCACCGCCATCGGAGGCCGCCTGTATTTGACGGCGATGTCCGAGGCGAAGGGACGCGAACCTCTGACGGCGATCGACGTTTTCACTCCGGCGGCCCCAACAATCACCGCCCCTTCCGGTACCACAGCGTTGCAGCGTCCGACGTTCACATGGACTACCTCGGCTGGAGCGGTCAGCTACGACGTCTTCATCAAGAACAACGCAACAGGGGCAAATCCACAGGTTACTTTGAATGTCACTGGGACGTCGTGGGTTCCGACCGCAGATCTCGGCATCGGCAAGTTCTCTGTGTGGGTGAGAGCTGTGAGCGCGTCGGGAACGAAGTCGGCATGGTCAGTGCAAAAGGACTTCACGATCAACACCGCTCCATCGCTGGCGCCGATGATTCGTAATCAGACGAACTCACGACCGGAAGTCGTCTGGCGAGATCTTGCCGGAGCAGTGAAGTACGACGTCTGGCTGGACAGCACGACTCCCGGGCAGGTCAGTACAGTCATTCTGCATAATATCACCGGTAAGTCTTGGCGAAATGCGACGGACCTGGCTTTGGGAAGTTATCGAGTTTGGGTCCGAGGACTTGATGCGTCGGGACTGGCCGCCGGCTGGTCAACCGTGGTGTATTTCAATGTCGGCACGCCTCCGACGATGACGGCACCTGGCGCTTCGACGTTCGAGCACCGACCGCAGTTTTCGTGGAACGCTGTTCCGAGTGCGACGAAGTACGACATTTACATCAGGAATATTGATACTGAAACTGTTGCCTTTAGTCAGGCCAACATTGTGGCGACGAACTGGACGCCACCGTCGGATCTTCCAGACGGACATTATCGATGGCAGGTTGTCGCAGCGAATGCGAATGCTCGCGGACTCTGGTCGAATCTTGTCGACCTGACGATCGGGGGACAGCCAGAACTGCTGACGCCGACGGGAAGCGGTACAAACAACAAGCCGACGTTCTCCTGGAAGCCAGTGGCCGGTGCGACGACATATCAGCTCTGGGTCGACCGAGCAGACACCTATGTCCAGGGGATCATCAATCTCACAGGATTGACAGGCACATCTTTCACACCAACAACAGCTCTGCCGGTTGGTACCTTCCGAGTCTGGGTTCGGGCCGTGAGTGCTACCGGTGAATTGAGCCACTGGAGCCAGAGCCTGACGTTCAGCATTACGACGTAGTGGTTTGTCAAACAAGGATTTTGCGTTGTGTCGTCATTCCCGCGCAGGCGGGAATGACGAACCCCTCTTCGTAGCCCTGGCGGTACGCTGGTCCGGCGTCATCGGGCAAGGCTCGTCTGTAGCTTGACATGTCGTGCTTGTCAGTTCTTTGTAAGGGCCTGGAAACTCTCTGTTGGAAACGGGGTTGAACCGTTACAAGTTTGCACATGGCCAGAGCTTGTCGCAGTGATGAATGGGCCGAATGTGCCACTGACAGAGGAGAATCCTTATGCGCGCTATGACAACCACAACTCTTGTTGTTTGTACCCTGCTTCTTGTTGGAGCAAACATTGCTCAGGAACCCACGGCAAAACCCCAGGCAGCCAAAGCAGATGCTCATCAGAAGTCGATCGTTCCACTGGTGATGTTGAAACCTGGTGAGACCAAAGAGCTTCTGCTGACAACGCCATGTACGGTGGGATTCACTCGAGGTGGTGGATTCAGCCTTGCCGAAATGAAGGACGGTGTTCCTCAGTTCGAAAAGCCGACTCTGCGAGGAAATCGAGAGTACGCAAGTGATGGACTAAAGGTCAGTGTGGATGACTATCAGGAAGCCATTGCGTTTGCGGATTCGGAGAAGTTTGCATCTCTCAAGGCCCTGAATCTGAATGCCTTTACTGTCACAGTTTCGGCGGCCGCTGATGCGAAGGCCGGTGTGAAAGAAATGCACTTGCTGGATGCAACCTGCAGTGGCCACTGCCGAACTGACTTTCGAATTCTCGTAGTCAGCCCCTAAGTCCCGGTTTGGCTAAGGATAATCCGACCGAAGTGCTGGGAGGCTGCTCGAATTGTCGCTGCGGTGGATCAAATGGATTTCAGGTAATCCTGAAGCAACTGGATTTCATCCGGCGACGAAGGTTGTGTCTGTCCCGGGTGATGATCCTGAAGTAGTTCCTGAAGCGTTTCAAATCGCGCATCGTGAAAGAATGCGCGGCGGTGAGTCACAGACTTCAGGGATGGTGGATTGAACTCGCTGTGTCCCTGCTCGTCACGCACGCCGATATCCCAGCTGGATTTTGTGGTCCAGTAGTTTTCGGGGGCATGGCACTTCACGCAGCCTCTTGACTCAAACAACATCCGGCCCTGCTCGACTGTGGCGTGAGACAGCTGAGACCTCAGCGGCTGAACCAGTGTGGCCATATACGCGTTCAGATCTGACGTGGTCGTCGCGACGTCACCAAGAGTTTCGACGCGTTGTTCATCACCGTGCATCGTGGTTTGAAGCGTCTGACGTACCTGGTCTTCGAGAGTCGATTTGTTGCCAATCCATGACCACGGCCCGGTGTGTGCCACATCAAACAATGACGGAATCCGTTTAGGAGATTCGTGACGCCCATCTCCCAGAGTGTCAGCCAGCAGGTCCGGCGAATGTCCATCTATGTGACAACTGTTACAGGACATCCACTGGTCGTGTGACAAACGAGCCGAATAGAAGGCCCGCTCACCTCGCGCCTCGGGTGATTCCAGAAGGCGTGGCGGACCGATCGTGCTGATCAGTTCTGCAGGGCGAATCGTCCTGACGACGGAGAGTGTTTCTGACAGCCGGTTGAGCACAGCAACCCGGGTCTCATCCAGTCGGATCACTTCAGTTGGGAGCACGCCAACATCGACAAACTCTGGTTGTTCTGCACCCTTTCTCAGGACGGCGACCTGATCCGTTCCGCCGATTGCTGCACAGAGATCTCCATTTTCGAATGCAATCACACCAGCTGGGTCCGCGGCGCCGTTTCCGACCAGGCCCAGTCGTCGCGTTTTGAGCAGACGAGTGTCGCTGACCGTGCGATCCGGGAACGAACTGAGCGAAAACGAACTGACACTGTTCTGCATCAGCGTTCCCCAGTGAAGATCGTCGTGGCTGGTTTCCGCGATACTGCTGAGTCGCTGATGAGTCAGATGAATGACGGTTCCCGATTCTGCGACAGTCAGACCACCAATATGATGGATCGGAAGTTCACGTTCCTGCACCGGTGATTTCGAGCTTAGGTCGACCAATGCCAGTTTGCCTCCAAAAGCATCTGCGATCAGAAAACGGTTGTTGGCGACTGCAATAACTCTGCCCGGGGGGAACGAAAGCGGAACGATCCGCGGCTCAATCGGTGACAGTCTGCCCGCTTCATCTATGCTCGCCAAGGCCACGGCATGTTCCCACGTCATCGTAACGCACACGACTCCGATATCGGAGATCGCAAGACAGCGCGGTGTACCCGGTAGAGGCAGTCTGATAAGTGGTTCCGGCGCGGGTTCCAGTTGCATGTCCAGAAGACTGGGAGGATCCTGAATGGCCAGCAAAACGGAGTTCGAGTCTCGGAGTGTCTTCAGCGATGCGATGCCCTTGTCAGGCATCCTGACCTGCCGGATCGCCCACTTTTCGAGATCAATCAGGCTGAGGTACGAAGAACGCGAGCCGCCTACAAAGACCGTCTTGCCATCGTCGCTCAGCTCCATCGCACAAAGGCCGGCCGGAAGTTTGTCCGCCGGCTGCTCATCCGCCTTTACCCCGCACCAGGGCCAGGCGTAAAGCACCGCCGCGAGCAGGGGCAAGGTCGGAAAATTCAGGCGGCGGAGAACCATATTCGGGGACTCAAGCCAGGGATTGAGGCAACCATAGGTGCATGGCACCTTGATAAGGAAAATCAGTCTTTTAACTCGTTTTGTAGGATTGCGTGCGCCTACCTCTGCGGCTGTTCGAGGCTCTCGGAGAGTTTTTTCAGGATGAGGCTGTCCGGAGTCATCCGCCGGGTTGGGGTGTCGGGCGGGCGAGTGAGCATCAGGTTCGGTGCGGGTGGTGTGTGCACCGGCTGGGTCAGGGCTTGCGAGAATGTGGCGAAGAGCCCGCCGGAGGAGTCGGCTGTTGCCATGAGTGCCACGCCGAACGGTTCGAGTGACCGTGCAGATTGCCCATCCGCCAGCAAGAGCCGGCTTGCGTTCATTTCAACAAAGTAGGTCCCATTCCAAACCGGGAATGACTCCAGTGTTCCTGGAACGGCAGCTGGAGGATCGGTCCCTGGAATCTCTTTCCAGGGTTCTTCGTGGTACACCGGAATGTTGCTGCCCGATGCAACCGCAGCCAGCCAGTCAATTCGCGAAGACACACTGGGGATGTACACCAGGGCAATCGTTCGACCGTCCGCAAACGTTCCAGGTTCCAGTCGCAGATCTCTTCGCTCTTTGCGGCTTTCGACAGAGCCCACCGCGCCAATAGTGCTGGCGTCGATCAGTGCATCAGCAAGGAGATGTAAGTGGTGGATCGACGCACTGGTGGTGAACCGCAAATCAACAGCGATCGTTTTGACGCTTTCCGGCAGAGGCGATACGAGTGTGGAGAGCTCATTCACGGTGCTTGCGCCGATTCGGTCCGGACGAAGGAGCACGACGTTCGGGTGAGCATCATCCTGAATCATCTGGACGGTCTTGAATGGCGTGACTCTTCGGACGATTTCCATTTCTTTTGAACCATCCTGATTCCGGATCGTCACTTTAGTCGTCGTTCCTTCTGGTCCTCGAAGCCAGTCTACAACCTGATTCAACGGAACGTCTTTCGTGGCGCGACCATCAACGGATTCGATGATATCCTGATCCTTTACTCCCGCCTGTTCGGCAGTACCGCCTTCGATGGCCTTGATGATCAGCGTTTCCTTTGTGTCTCGGTGGACTCCGACCTGAATGCCGATACCAACGTACCGATTTGCCGCGAGCTGTTCGTTGACGTTCTTGTCCTTCTGTCGGATGACCGCGAGGCCACCTTCGGTTGATTCGGCAAGAGCCGTCAATGCGATCGAATCAAACTGATCGTCGGGAAGTGTTGTCGCTCCCGTGCGAGCAAGTTCGTCCGTCATCAGGGCGTACAACCGGTCTGGGGAGTTTTCTTCGGACAGCTTTGCGCTGAAGCCCGTGGGAACGGAAGACTTCTGTTTGGTAGCAAAGGCTTTGACGACTTCCAGAATCAACTGCTGCCGAGTTGGCGGCTGGATGTGGTTTGCCTGAATTGTCTCCATCAATTCACGCAGCCGGCCTTCATGGGCGAGCCGATGTGGTGCGTCTACTTCTTCCGATTGCACGCACGAACAGGCACGGACTTGATTAGGCCATGACAGGCTCAGGCACAAAACCGCAACCGTCAACACGGCTGACATGAAAGATCTGCCGGTGGTTTCCATACGAACATCCATTCGAAGTCGTCCTGTTGGAACTATTGAACGCGTCACGTGTTGCCGCAATGACTCAGATCCCTGGACGCAAACTGGAAAATGTGAGCCTGAATGTGTTCTTGCGTCAGTCAACCTGCGGCCATGCAGGTTTGCCGGCGGTCGCGACAGGGATCTTCCAGAGCGTTCCTCCGGCGGTCACAAAAAGTGTCTTCAAGTCGTCTCCTCCAAAGGCACAGTTTGTTGTTTCATCGCGAGGAATCGGGGCCATCGTCAGAAGTTCTCCGGATGGCGAAAAGACGTAGATTCCAGCTGTTGGCATTTCCGCCGTTTCAAACGGAGGATTCGGTTTGTTGATTCCTGCTGCAACGTACAGTCGTCCTGCAGCGTCCAGTTTCATGCCGTCCGGGCCGCGCGTGGTCTTCCAGTCGTAAATCAGCTTCTGGCTCGCAAAATCCACCGTGCCGTCTTGTTTCAGATCAAATCGCCAGAGCTTTCTTGCCCCGTTGGCTGTGTCGTTGTTGTTGTCTGCGACGAAGAGATACTTGTCGTCGTGAGTCACAACAAGGCCGTTCGGGCGATCAACTTCATGTGCGATGATGCGAGTCACGTTGCCTGTCGGATCGACGCGATAGACGCCTTCAATCTTCTTTCCCTCTGAATCAACCATCTCCATCTTTGATCGATCACCGTAACACGGGTCGGAGAAGTAAATGCGGTTCGACGAATCGATCGTCAGGTCGTTGGGCTGATTGAACTTCATTCCGCTGAAGTTTTCTGCCAGCACCGTCGTCATGCCATTCTGTTCAAGCCGAGTGACTCGACGACGCACCGGTTCGCAGATGATCAGTCGTCCTTCGCGGTCGAACATCAGTCCATTCGACCCGGCATTCTGGCGATAGATCGAGGAATGGCCTTCCTTATCGCGGACGTTGATGTTTCCTTCACCACTCGTCAGCAGCCCAAGTTCAGGATGCCACGCCGGACCCTCCCCTGCCCCTTGTTCCTGCAGCAGCTCTGGCTTCCCTGTGAAGATCGTCGCCTTGTCGGACTTGATTTCGTCGGCAGGCACCTTGTTCTGCATGGCCGCTGTCACAGAAATCAGCACCAACACAGCGACGAGCACAATAAAGGAAGATCTTCTTGCGTGCATAGGACGGATTCCTGCGACTCAAACTTGCCGCGTGTTGTTTTCTGGAATGTTGCAGTCGTGGCAGCATAACGAATCGCATGAAATGCTGCATGCATCATCGTAGAATCGCTGCCCTCAGCCGTTTGCGATTCACGACCGAACAGGAAGCGATTGAGGACAATCGCTCTACACTGTTTGGGATCATGTGTTGTACCGGGAATCAAGAAGCGGGACAGAGGCGAGAAGACAATAGTGATAGGGACGACCGAATAGGAAGCGATTGAGGACAATCGCTCTACACTGTTTGCTACCATGCGTCCTCACACGAATCGAAAAACGAGGCACAGGCAAAAAGGTGGACGATGGCAAACACAACAGCAGGCGTGGCAGGTCGAGTCGTGATCATTACCGGCGGTGGCACAGGCGTCGGCAGGGCTTCCTGCGTGAAGTTCGCGAAGGATGGCTATTCCGTGGTCGTGGTTTATTCACGATCGATGACGGAAGCCAATTCTACCGTCGATGAAATTGTTGCTGCCGGTGGTAAGGCGATCGCCGTTCGAGCTGACGTGGCTGTCGATTCTGAATGCCGTGCGATGGTCGCGGAAACACTGAGGACTTTCGGCCGAATTGATGTGCTCATCAACTGTGCCGGTACGACGGACTTCATTCCGTTTCAGAATCTGGAAGCAGTGACAGATGACGTTTGGGAACGTCTGTACAAAGTCAACGTCGTCGGAGCTTTCCATTGTGCTCGAGCGGTTCAGGCGGCCATGCTTGACGTGGGCGGAGGCTGCATCATCAATGTCTCCAGCGTCGCGGCTCAATTGGCGCAGGGGAGTTCTATTCCTTACTGCTGTACGAAAGCGGCGCTCGACAATTTGACGGTGTCGCTCGCTCGAACGTTCGCTCCGAAGATCCGAGTCAACGGTGTCGCTCCGGGTTTTATTGCCGGCAGCTGGACTCAACGAGGTCTCGGCGAACGATACGACAAAATCGTGCAATCGTATGAAAAGAGTCTGCCGCTGGGACGCGTTTGTCAGGCCGACGACATCGCCGACGGAATCCTCAGCCTGGTCCACGGCAGTTCACTCGTCACTGGTCAGACGCTGACCGTCGATGCCGGAATGATGATCTCCGGGTTTCAGGTGAAGTTTGACTAAGAATACTGGTTCGTGGTTCTTAGTTCGTTGTTCTTGGTTGTTCTTGGGGACTCTACTTCGCGTTTGTTGCGAGGTGTTTGGCGACGTCGAAGTCGGCCATGGACCAGCTATTGGTGCGGCTGGAGTTTTGGCAGCCGATCAGGAACTGATGATTGTTGGACGAAGACCAGCGGACTCTGAGACGAACACGATGAAGGTGTTTCGGGTTTCGGAAGATGAAGAAGACCTCGGCGCCACTTCTGAGTTCGGTTTCCGACATCAGGCAGCAGCCGGCTCGGGAGTAGTTGATGGCGAGTGCCGTGACGGGCTTTGACTGACCGGGGATCAGAATCTCCCCGGGAACTCGGCAGCGATAACGCAGTTCGCGACTGATAGAACCGGATGTGCTCAGTAGCAGTTCAGGAGGCGCGTTGGATGTCAGGGCGATACCGAACTCAACCGGAATCGTAGCCTTGTTCATCCAGTGAACAGTTCCGGAGAACTCTGTGATTGTAAGTGGAAACCCTGATTCCATGCGGAACAAAAGCGGCGTCTCGATGGCAAGCGCCATTTGGCTGGTGATTAACAAGTCGCGCGGGGATGCGTCACGAACGATGGCGGTACATGTTCGTCCACTCTGTTCAATCTCCAGCTCGATGCGGCGGGTCGCCGACCGCTGAGATGGTGAAAGTAATGGTGAGCGTGTCATGTGAGTGCTCCTGTTCCCCTGGTTTCGCTATCGAAGAAACCTGCTTCGGGTTGCCCGCTTTTTGAAGAATTAGAAGCAAGTTTCCATATTCAAGTTCGCTTGTTCATGTTGTTCTTTGGCCACCTCAGGGTCCGGTTACGGATGAGCGACTCGCGATCGGGAGCAGGCAGACAGAGTGTCGCCGTGCTCGATGCGTTTCACTGGGATGTCGGCTCGTCACAACAGAAGAAGTCCGTCGAATTCCCCCGGGCTTACACACTTTTCCGCCACAAACCCCAGTGAATTGCCGCATCTTTGCGCGGTCTTTATGCGCTCGATCCTGGTTCTTACACCCATTTTGCGCGGGCTCGCGCACAATCTGACGAAGTGAGCTTTGGCTGGTTCCGATGGGGGACTGGCAAACCTTTTGTCAGAGAACATCCATGAGTGTGATGGACATTGTGGGCCTTGTGCTGGCTCTGATGCTTTGTGGCTACCTGATCTTTGCCATGCTTTGCCCGGAGCGATTCGCATGAACGCCGCAGACTGGATTCTTCCTGGTGTCTACCTCTTTGTCTTATGTGCCGTGGCACTGCCGCTTGGGCGTTACATGGCTCTGGTCCTGTCCGGTCGACCGCACCGAGGTTCGAGGCTTCAGCGGAGCATTGAAACGAAGATCGCGAAGCTCTGCGGATTCGATCCCAATGACGATATGACATGGCCTCGATACGCCGGATGCGTTTTGGTCTTCAGCATCATCTGTCTCGCGGTCGTGTTTGGGCTGTTGAATCTTCAGGGCAGTCTTCCGTGGAATGCTCGTGGTTTTGAATCTCTCTCCTGGCATCTCTCATTCAACACCGCCGTCAGCTTTGTCACGAATACAAACTGGCAGGCCTACAGTGGCGAATCCACAATGTCGGCACTCAGTCAGGCGCTGGGACTGACCGTGCAGAACTTTCTGTCGGCGGCCGTCGGAATCGCAGTGATGATGGCGCTGATTCGGGGGCTTGTGGGACGACTGCAGGTGGAAGGTGGTCGTTTGCCTTCGACGACTCAGAGTGAAGTGTTCGGCTCGAATCACCCGGCGACTCACCTGGGAAGTTTCTGGCTCGACCTGACCCGCTCAACGGTGTTCGTCCTTCTGCCGCTTTCGATCCTGCTGGCCATTGCGCTGGTAACTCAGGGCGTCGTGCAGACGTTTCGGGAACAGACAACTGTGAAGCTTGTGGAACCTGTGACCGGTCCGGACGGCACGACCATTGAGGATCAACATTTGCCACTTGGAATGGCGGCATCACAGGTTGCCATCAAGCAGCTTGGCACCAATGGCGGAGGCTTCTTCGGCGTGAATTCTGCTCACCCGTTTGAAAATCCAACGGCGCTGAGCAACTTCCTTCAGCTCCTGGCCATCCTCCTGATACCCGCCGCACTCTGTGAGACATTCGGCATCCTTGTCGGTGACGTCTGGCAGGGGCGAACGCTGCTGGGGGCGATGTTGATCATCTTTGTTCCGTGTGTGGTTGCGGCGGAATGGGCGGAGCACGCTGGTGTTTCGCAGGTTCTGGCTCAGGCATCCGGTGGCGATCTGTCAGATGTCGACAACCTTGAAGGGAAGGAATTGAGGCTTGGAACAAGCTCGTCTGTTCTATGGGCTGTTGCCACGACAGCGGCCTCGAACGGCAGCGTCAACTGCATGCATGATTCACTGACACCTCTGGCAGGTCTTGTGCCGATGTGGTTGATGCAGTGCGGAGAAGTTGTGTTCGGTGGCGTCGGTTGCGGCCTTTACGGCATGATCGTCTTTGCCATTGTGACAGTGTTCATTGCGGGCCTGATGGTCGGGCGAACTCCCGAGTATCTCGGACGAAAGATCGAAGCGCGCGAAATGAAACTCGCAGCTCTCGTGATTCTGATTCCTTCGATTCTTGTCCTCATGGGAACAGCTGTGGCGGTGATGAGAACGGAAGGTACGTCGGTCGTTTCAAATCCTGGGCCGCATGCCTTCAGTCAGATTCTGTACGCGTTTTCATCCGCCGGGAACAACAACGGCAGCGCGTTTGCCGGGCTGAGCGTGAACTCACCGTTCTACAACGTCCTGCTGGGACTCGCGATGCTGATTTCTCGCTTCGGCCTGATTGTGCCCGTTCTGGCTCTGGCCGGAGCAATGTCGAAGAAGCCTGTCGTGCCTCGAACCACCGGAACGTTGCCAACGAACGGGCCATTGTTCGCAGTGCTGCTCGCAGGAATCGTCGTGCTTGTCGGCGCATTGACGTTCGTGCCTGCCCTGGTCCTTGGCCCGGTCGCCGATCATCTGGAGTTCATTGCTCAAAAATAGTCGTTGTTCGCTCCGCGAACAAAACGCCGTCACACGCCGGAAGTGAAAGCTGGCTCAGCGAAGTGAACCACGACTTTGGAGTTCATCATGTCGTCTCGTAATTCTCGATCTTTGTTTGATGCGGCCATTCTGAAATCGGCCTGTGTGGAATCGTTGCGGAAGCTGGATCCACGACATCAGATTCGTCGACCGGTCATGTTCACGGTCTTTGTCGGAAGCCTCTTCACCACAGTGCTGGCCGTTGATGCTTTTCTGGGGCGAGGTGGCGAGTCACCATGGTTTGTCACATCGGTCTCAGCATGGCTTTGGTTCACGGTCCTGTTCGCGAACTTTGCGGAAGCGATGGCGGAAGGACGCGGCAAGGCTCAGGCCGCGACTCTTCGGCAGGCTCGCCGTGATGTCACGGCAAGACGATTTCGCGACGTGCCAGCGGACGGACGACTGTCCGCGGAACTTCACCAGGCGATCAGTGCCGGACAGGTTGGCGATCGGAAAGAACTGGAATCCGTCACCGCATCGCAACTCAGAAAAGGCGACTGCATCCTGGTTCCGGCTGGTGATTACATTCCGGCCGACGGAGAAGTGCTCGACGGCATCGCGTCTGTCAATGAAAGCGCGATCACAGGAGAAAGTGCGCCGGTGATTCGTGAAAGCGGCGGCGATCGAAGCAGTGTCACGGGTGGCACACTTGTCCTGTCCGACTGGCTGGTGATTCGAGTTTCAACAGACCCGGGTGAGACATTCCTGGATCGTATGATCGCGCTGGTAGAAGGGGCCAAACGTCAGAAGACACCAAACGAGATCGCTCTGGACATTCTTCTGTCCGCGATGACCCTGGTGTTTCTTCTCGCCAGCGTGACGCTGATTCCGTTTTCACGCTACGCCGTTGACCTTGCTGGAAGCGGTTCGCCCGTGACGATGGTCGTTGTTGTGGCTCTTTTGGTGTGTCTGATTCCAACAACCATCGGTGGGCTTTTGTCAGCGATCGGGATCGCCGGCATGGACCGGATGATTCAGGCGAATGTGATCGCGACATCCGGGCGGGCGGTCGAAGCGGCGGGTGACGTTGACGTTCTGCTGCTCGACAAGACCGGCACGATTACTCTGGGCAATCGTCAGGCTGTGGAGTTTCTGCCGGCCAGTGGTGTACGAATCGAAGAGCGGGCGGAAGCTGCTCAGCTGTCTTCACTGGCGGACGAAACTCCCGAAGGACGCAGCATCGTGGTCCTGGCGAAAGAGAAGTATGGTCTGCGAGGCCGTGAAGTGAATCAGCGGCACGTCACATTCATCCCGTTCACCGCTCAGACTCGAATGAGCGGAGTGGATTTCGACGGTCGACAGATTCGAAAAGGTGCGGCCGATGCTGTTGATTCGTGGCTGAAGGAACGGAAAGGCGAATTCCCGGTTTCGCTGCGAGCCATCGTGGATGAGATTTCTCGCAAAGGAGGAACGCCGCTGGTTGTCACCGAAGGAAATCGCGCACTCGGTGCGGTCTACCTGAAGGACATCATCAAGGGAGGGATTCGTGAGCGGTTCAATCAGTTGCGAGCCATGGGCATACGAACGGTGATGATCACTGGCGACAATCCTCTGACCGCCGCCGCCATTGCTGCAGAAGCCGGAGTGGACGACTTCCTGGCTCAGGCGACTCCTGAAATGAAACTGAACTACATCCGGCAGTGTCAGAGCGGCGGGCGTCTTGTCGCAATGACCGGTGACGGAACGAATGACTCCCCGGCTCTGGCACAGGCCGACGTCGCCGTGGCGATGAACAGTGGAACGCAGGCCGCACGAGAAGCCGGCAACATGGTCGACCTTGATTCGAACCCGACGAAGCTGATCGAGATCGTAGAAATTGGAAAGCAGTTGCTGATGACTCGAGGTGCACTCACGACCTTTAGCATAGCCAACGATGTTTCAAAGTACTTCGCGATCATTCCTGCTGCGTTTGCCGGGATTTATCCAGGCCTGAAGGTGCTGAACGTCATGCGACTCGCAACACCCCAGACTGCGGTACTTTCCGCGGTGATCTTCAATGCTCTTATCATCGTTGTGCTGATTCCCCTCGCTTTGAAGGGCGTTCGCTACCGAGCCGTCGGGGCGGCGACTTTGCTCAGGGACAACATTCTGCTGTACGGCCTCGGTGGGTTTTTCGTTCCTTTCGTCGGCATCAAGGTCATCGACGTGATGCTGGCACTGGTGATGGGGGCGTGAGTTGCAGATCGACTCGAGATCATTGGGATTCACTGGCTTTGTGGTGAGATTGCAGGTGCCGTATGAAGACATTGGTTGTGGCTGTTCGAACATTCCTGTTCTTTACCGTGCTGACCGGGATTGTTTATCCCATGATGATCACGGGGATTGCTCAGACGCTGTTTCCATTTCAGGCCAACGGCAGCATTGCTCAGCGCGATGGTGTTGCGGTGGGTTCCGAGCTGCTGGGGCAATCGTTCCGGAATCCTCGCTACTTTCAGTCGCGACCATCGGCGACCGCTTCATTTCCGGGGAACGCCATGGCTGGCAGCGGCTCAAATCTTGCGTTGACGAATCCGGCATGGGCTGAGCTGGTACGCCATCGAGCCAGCGAGCTGCGGCAAGTCCAGGAGAATGATGTCGCGGCGATTCCGGTGGACCTGCTGACGGCTTCGGCGAGCGGTCTTGATCCTCACATCAGCAAACGTGCTGCCATGTTCCAGGCAACGCGGGTCGCGAGTGCTCGTGGTATGTCTCTCGAAAGAGTGACCGCACTCATCGACACACTCGTGGAACCAGGACGAATGGAATTGGGGACGATCGATCGCGTCAATGTGTTGCGACTGAACCTCGCGATGGACGCAGAAGAAAAGACCTCCGTGTCGAAATGAGTCCATTGCATCCCGCCACAAACGTGTTTTCTCGATTGTCGATTGATCACGCGATTCCATCCAACGGAGGCACGAGGATGAGCTTCAGCAATCCCGACAGATGGATTCGGAGTGCTTCCATCGTGACCGTGTATGCCTGCACTGGATTTCTGTCCGGCCTGATTTGCGCAGCGCTGGGACTGCCAATGTTTGCAATGTCGGTTTCAGGGATGGTTGTTGGGGCGGTAGTCGGTATAGTGATTGCTCGAAGTTCTGGCTGAGAAATGAAGTTCCATGAATGAGCGTCCGGATCCCGACAAGCTTTTGCAGCGAGTGCAGACGGAAGAGCAGCGAGCCGCTCGCGGTAAGCTGAAGATCTTCTTCGGCATGGCTCCGGGTGTCGGCAAGACGTTCGCAATGCTGCAGGCTGCTCGCCGGGAGGCGCGAGCGGGGGTTGATGTCATCATCGGCTACGTTGAGCCTCATGCGAGGCCTGAGACTCAGTCACTCACCTTTGGACTGGACCTGCTTCCTCGCCGCGCTGTTGCCTACCGGGACAGGACGCTTCAGGAGTTCGACCTGGAAGCGGCACTAGCCCGAAAGCCGCAGCTGATCCTGGTGGACGAGCTGGCTCACACGAATGCGGAAGGCCTGACTCATGCGCGCCGCTGGCAGGATGTGGAAGACCTTCTGGCCGCCGGCATCAGTGTGTATACGACTCTGAATGTGCAGCACCTGGAAAGTCTGAACGACGTGATCGCGCAGGTGACGTCGGCGCCGGTGAGAGAGACGGTTCCGGATCATGTGTTCGAGAACGCGGATGAAGTGGAACTGATCGACGTGGCTCCGGACGAGCTAATCGATCGGCTTCGAAGTGGCAAGGTGTATGTGTCGGACCAGGCGGCTCGGGCCATTCAGAACTTCTTCCGCAAAGGCAATCTGATCGCTCTGCGTGAGCTGGCTTTGCGTCGGACGGCTGACCGAGTCAGTGCTCAGGCGGTTGACTATCGGCAGCAGCATGCTGTTGCGGCAATCTGGCCGACGGCGGATCGGCTGCTGGTTTGTGTGGGGCCGAGTCCCATGTCAGCACGTCTGGTCCGGGCGACTCGCCGCATTGCTTCAACGTTGCGCGCCCCCTGGACCGCGCTGCATGTGGAGCTGACCGGAGCAGCACCGCTGAGCGCTGATAATCGCCAGCAACTGGAGGCAAATCTTAAGCTTGCAGAAGAGCTTGGGGCACAGATTGAACATGTCGCCGGAGCGGACTTTGCGGACTGTGTTCTGTCACACTGCCGCCAGAAGAACATCTCCCGCATCATTGTTGGAAAGCCACTGCAGAATCGCTGGCGGGAATTCTGGCATGGGGCTCCTGTCTATGATCTGATCCGGCGCTGTGGTGACATTGATGTGTTTGTTATCAGCGGTGATGACGAAGCCGTGGGGCCTCGAAGTGTCAGTCGGCCTTTGGAACAGACGGATCAGCGAGGCTATTTCTGGTCGCTGCTGGTCGTCGTTGTATCGACTTTGATTTCGTGGTCACTCTCGGGGACACTTGACCCGACCAACCTTGCCATGATCTATATGGCGGGAGTCGTGTTTGTTTCACTCACGATGGGGCGAGGCCCGAGTATCCTTGCGACGGTGCTGAGCATCATTTGTTTTGACGTTGGCTTTGTTCCTCCGTACGGTCGACTGTCGGTCTCCGATAGTCAGTACCTTGTGACGTTCACGGTCATGATGGCGACTGGATTGCTGGTGAGTCAGCTGGCAGAACGCGTCCGCCGCCAAAGTCTGGCTGCGCGAGAACGCGAACAGCGAACGGCTGCATTGTATGCGCTCAGTCGCGAATTGGCAGAACTGCCGACTGCAGAGGGCATCGTTGCTTCGGCCCGGCGAGTGCTGAAGAATGTGATCGGGACTGAGATTGTCCTTCACACGACCGATGACATTCGAAAGAACGAAACGGCGGATGATATCGGTGTGATTCGCTGGGTGCTGGATCATCGGCAGCCCGCCGGAGCCGGAACGTCGACGCTTCCCGGAACCGGTATGCTCTATGTACCGCTGGTGGCTGGTGATCGATGTCTGGGATGTCTTGGGATCGCCTCGGATTCGCAGAACGTGACGGCGCGCGGACGAGAGCTGCTTTCAAGATCCCGGATGGAACTGCTGGAAGCCTGTGCGGCTCAGATTGCCGCGGCTCTGGAACGCTGCGAGCTGGCGAAGGAAGCTGAGAACGTTCGGATTCAGGCGGAGACCGAGCGACTGCGCAATTCACTTTTGAGCGCGGTGTCGCATGACCTTCGCACACCGCTGGCCACTTTGACGGGTGCCGCGAGTACTCTGGCGGAACAGGGAGAAGCCCTGTCGTCCTCGGCCCGGAAAGAACTGGCGGAGTCGATGGTTGATGAATCTGATCGACTGCATCGTCTCGTCGCGAATCTTCTCGAGTTGACTCGACTTGAAGCAGGAGCCATCCAGCTTCATCGCGAGTTGCAGCCGATCGACGAAGTGATCGGTGTTGCTCTTGCACGGCTGCATCGACAGCTTCGGCATCATCCCGTTGTTGTTCGTATTGCTTCTGATCTGCCTCCGGTTCTGATCGATGAGCTGCTGATGCAGCAGGTGCTGGTGAATCTTCTGGAGAACGCTGCGAAGTTCTCGGACCGTGAGTCGACGATTGAACTGGTCGTTGAAAAACAGAACGATCGCCTGGTGACAGAGGTGATGGATCGCGGTCAGGGATTACCTCGAGATCGTGAACAGCAGATTTTTGACAAGTTTGTACGGGGAACCGATGCGAAAGCCTCGGGAAGTGGAATCGGACTGGCGATTTGCCGTGCCATCGTCGAACTTCACGGAGGTACAATCGAGGCCCATCATCGTGAAGGCGGAGGTTCTGTCTTTCGATTTACAATCCCTGTGGATGAACGAGCGGCTGGACTGTTCTCGGCAGGATCTTCGAAGATCGAGTGAATACTCAAGAGGATGAGAGTCGTCAGGATTCATGGACAGTGACCCGCCAAAACTTCTTCTGATCGAAGATGATCGATCGATACGCCGATTTCTGGCGATCTCGATGGAGTCGAATGGGTTTCGAATTACGGAAGCGGACACTGCAGAGTCTGGACTTCGAGCGGCCGTGAGTGAACCTCCGGATGCCATCGTGCTGGACCTGGGTCTTCCCGATGGAGACGGCCTGGATGTGATTCGAAAGATCCGAGAGTGGTCGGCAGTGCCCATCATTGTGTTGTCTGCCAGAGAACGTGAGCACGAAAAAGTCCTTGCGCTCGACACGGGTGCGGATGATTATCTGACGAAACCGTTTGGCGTCGGTGAGCTTCTGGCTCGCATTCGAGTCGCGCTGCGGCATCAGGCCAGTCGAAACCGGAAAGAGAGTCCCGTCTTTCGGACAGGTGATCTCGCCGTGGACCTCGGGCGGCGCATCGTGACGATTCGCGATGACGTGGTGCATTTGACTCCGACGGAGTACCGGCTTCTGACCGCGCTGGTTCAACAAGCCGGAAAAGTGGTGACTCATCGAAGTCTGCTGAAGACCGTGTGGGGACCGGATGCTGTTCACGAGAACCAGTATCTGCGAGTTTACATGGGCACTCTTCGCAGCAAGATCGAAGAAGATCCCGCGCGACCTCGTTACCTGATGACCGAAGCCGGAATTGGATATCGGCTGACTGATTCGCCTCCGGAATCGTGACCAGGTGCGATGAGTTCTGTGAACAGTGGAAGTGGCTCGTCGGGAGCCTGCTGGTTCCTGTTCGCCCGCCTCGAAAGTGAATCCCGGGGACGGTTCGTTGGTCCGCTTTATCCAGAACGACTGGTCATTGAGGGGCTTAGGCAGCGGCAGTCAGGGGGATGTATCAAATTTCCCTGCGTAGCACTGTTTTCACCAGAGGGTGCGTTTTTCCGGCAATTTACGGGTGTCCCGCTGGTTGATGACCTCGAAAGTCGCGATGACAGCCGGGCGCCGGATCTACTAAAATCTGAACAGATGAATCGAGTCTTCTGGGGGATTGCCCTGAAGATGACGTATCGTTTCACTGAAATTCCACCTTCCGCATCAGACGCAGCCACAGTGTTTGTATCCATGGAAGGGGACGTGGCCGACCTGGCATGACCGACCTGAGCAGGTGAGATCAAGATGGCGTTTCTTCAGTTTGAACGTGGTGGGCAGACGGTTCGAGTTGGCCTGGCGAAAGGCGAACTCACCATCGGCCGCGAATCACACAACGACGTTGCGTTCCCGGAACGTGAAGTCTCCCGTCGGCATGCTCGGATCTTTCGGAACGGTGATGTCTGGAAGGTGATGGATCTTGGCAGCAGTGGTGGCACGTTTCTGAACCAGAGGCAGTTGTTCAAAGACGTCCCTGAGATTGTGAAGCATGGTGATTCCTTTCAGGTTGGTCCTTACCTGTTCTACTTCTTCCTTGAAGAGGACATGTTGACCACTTTGCCGGGATTTCGTCCTCGGGTCGAGATTGATGAAGAGAGCCCAAGCAGTATTGAAGGCTCCGCAGCGTCATCGGGGTATGGAAGTTTGTCTGTTCGGCCTGAAGACAAGCTGAACGGAATCCTGAAAATCAATGAAGCGCTGACGGGTGGCTTCAGCATAGAATCGCTGTATCCTCGAATCCTTGATGCACTGATGGAGATCTTTCCGCAGGCCGATCGCGGCGCGATTTTGATGGTGAAGGATTTTGGACACGAGATCACATCGGTCGCTGAGCGATATCGAAGGCGAGAAGCGGCAAAGCCGATTCGAATCAGTCGAACGATTCTGAGCAACGTGCTGAAGGACAACTCGGCGATCCTGTCGGTCAATACTTCGCTCGATCCTCGAGTCGCTGACAGTGATTCAATCGCAGCGCAGGCAATTCATTCGACAATGTGCGCGCCGCTGTTGTCGGTTGAGCGGACGCCGTTTGGCATCATCAGCCTGGATGCCCTGGATCCTCGCCGGCGTTTTTCGACCGATGATCTTCAGCTGCTGCTGGCCGTTGCGAATCAGGCGTCGCATGCTCTGGAAAACATGCGGCTGTTGACTGTTCAGCTGGAACAGCAGCGGCAGGAAGAGGAGATGATACTGTCGGCGGAGATTCAGAGTGCGCTGATTCCGAAGACACTGCCTCAGCCTTCCGGATATCGATTCTTTGGCTCATGTCATGCCGCAAGAGCTGTGGGAGGAGATTACTTCGACTGCTTTGAAATGCCGGGTGGCAAAGTGTGTGTGTCGTTCGGCGATGTGTCCGGGAAAGGTTTTCCGGCGGCACTGATCATGTCGCGACTGTCGGGCATTGCTCGCAATGTGATGCATTACACGGATGACGTGACTGCGGCGGTTCGGCAGATCAATTCACTGATGTGCCTGAATATGGTCGACGGTCGCTTTGTCACGTATGTTCTGGGCGTCATCGATATCGCAAAGAACACGTTTACGTTTTGCAATGCCGGGCATATTCCGCCGGAAGTGCGACGTATTGATGGCCGACTGCAGGCGCTGGAATATGCCGGCGCCGGGCTGCCGATTGGCCTGGATGCAGACTTCCCCTATGAGGCGATGACCGTGTCACTTTCGCCAGGGCAAATCGTGATTCTGCGAACCGATGGCGTTGACGAGGCGATGTCTGAAACAAAGCAGTTCTACGGAGCCGATCGGTTCCGTAATCTGGTCCAGACGACTCCACCGGATCCGGAACTGATCGCGCGAGAACTTCTGATCGATGTCCGCAAGTTCATGCCAGCGGGCTATCAGAACGATGATATCACGATCCTGTGCTTCGGCCGGAATCGGTGATTCAGTTTTCAGGGTTCAGGGAACTGTGGAGCGTTGCATCGACTAAACGTAGCCGGCAAGTGGTTTTGCTACGTCACAAAGATCAAACGGCCCTCGCACTTCGCGATTCTCGCTGGCCTGCAGCACCGTGTTCGTTGTGACATCGAGGCTCGTCAGCCAGAGACCTCGGTACGCGGCTGTGTCGAGACAAATCAGGTGTTCGGACATTCCTGGAAAACCTGAGCGTTGCTGCGTGTGGCCGCAGATGACGACCTTTCCTGAACAATGCCGTGGCTGTGAAGCTTCATAGCGAGACCATCGCAACAGCGGACTGGCGTGTTCGCTGAGCGGAACCTCCGGGTCAACGGTCGCATGAACGAAGATGTAGTCGTCAGTTTCCCAGTGCGTCACCATTCTTCGAAAAAAGTCCAGATGCGACGCGGGGACGTTCAGCACGGAGCCTCCATACGAAGCCAGCGTTGGCCCGGTACCGGAGGACACTTTGGACGCGTCCAGCGCTGCCTGCTCCAGCGAGTGCAGAAAGATCTCGTCGTGGTTGCCCATGATGGTAATCAGTCGACACTCGGCTTCGAGCTTGATGAGCCGATCGACGACACCTTTGGAATCCGGGCCGCGATTGACCAGGTCGCCCAGCATCACAACGGTATCGTCCTTAGCTGGCTTCAGAGCGGCCAGCAGTTCTGTCAGTGCTGCGCAGCACCCGTGAACATCTCCGATGGCAATGATTCGTCCGCTCATATTGTGCTCAGTTGCTGAGAAGTCTCTGCTGAAGAAGGGACCGGTCAGGTCACAGGAATCGACCAAACCACTCGATCATTTCCCACAACGTGTGTTCGATCGATTCTCGTGCAATGTAGCCGTGGGATTCATGGGGGAGAACGACGTATCTCACCGTCCCGCCGTTGCCTCGGATGGCCTGATAGAGCCGTTCACTTTGCATCGGGAACGTCCCCGGATTGTTGTCAGAATCCCCATGCATCAGCAGCAAAGGAGTTCGAATCCGATGAGCATACGCAAAGGGTGACAGCTGAATATAGATGTCCGGAGCTTCCCAGAACGTTCTGCGTTCGTTCTGAAAGCCAAACGGAGTCAGTGTCCGGTTGTACGCGCCGCTGCGAGCAATGCCGGCCTTGAAGAAATCTGAGTGAGCCAGCAGATGGGCAGTCATGAAGGCTCCATAACTGTGGCCACCGATACCGACACGATTTCGATCCGTGACTCCCAGTTCGACCGCTTTGTCAATCGCCGCTTTCGCGCTTGAGACAATCTGTGGGATGAATGTGTTGTTGGCTGTTTCAGGATCACCTACGACGGGCATCGTGACATCGTCAAGAACCACGTATCCTCTGGTCAGAAGGAACAGGTGCGAGATTCCACCGAGGACCGTGAAGTGGTTCGTTGACCCTGAGATCTGACCAGCCATCTGGCTGTCATTGAATTCGCGAGGGTAAGCCCAAAGGACTGTGGGACGTGGCTGACCTGCGACAAAATCCGCTGGCAGGTACAACGTGAACGAGATCGTTACGCCGTCTTCCCGCTGGCACGTGACAATCTCTTTGCGAATGTTCCGAAGTTGCGGCATCGGGTCCGGGAACTGAGTCAGCGCGGTACGTTCACCGTCGCTGCTTCGGATGAAATAGTTCGGAGGAATCAGGGGTGTTTCATGCTGGGTCAGAAATCGGGTGCCATCATCCGACAGCATGGCGACGACCGATTCGTAGCTTTCGTCATCGCATGTGAAGAGTCGCTCCGTCTGGCGCGTCTGGAGGTTAAATCGCGACAGAAAGGGTCGATCGCCTTTGGGAGTTGCTCCGGAACTTTCAAGGAAGATCCAGTCGCCGTGCTGCCAGAGGACTCGCCGCCCATTCGGTAGCGGCCGCGTCATTGGCGAACCGGGATCGCCATAACGATCGTGGACGGAGCGTTCCCAGAGCGTGACTGCAGGAGTTGACGAATCATCTGCATGAAACAGAAGCGTTCTGGTCCAGCGACGATCACGGTCGTAGTCGCGGATAAGAGCCGTTCCCGCAGTGGCTCCCCAGGTCAGGCCTGTGCAGCGCTGCTGGAGTCGCACCAGCTCGCGAGGGGAGGAATCGAACGGGGCCGATAGGGAATAGAGTGCGTCGCGATGGTCTGCCTGTTTCTTCGGATCGCCGCCGTCCAGAGCTTCCAGCCAGGTGAGCGTCGATGGTTCGGTTGGGCGCCAGTTGGCAAAGCGAGGCCCGGTCGGAACACCTTCAATCGGAATGGCATCCTGAAGCGGCGCCACATGGAGTGTGTGGACGATGTTGCCGCTGCGATCCCAGACCTCCGTCCGTCTTGGAAAACGAGAAACGGGAAGCGTGTAGGACCAGGGACGCTCGTGACGAACGACCAGGATCAGATTTCCATCCGGTGAAATGTCGACGGATGCAAAAATCTGCGGGTTACCAATTCGCTTTGCTGCTGCCGACGTGAGACTGACAATCATCAGTTGCGAACGGCAAAAGTACTCAAACAGCTCTGCGTCGTGTGGCCCCTGAAGAAGGTCCGGGTAGGTTCTGACGGGACCTGATGCTCCGGTCGCTTCTTCGATCGCCGGGCCGGCAGGAGTCCGCGGCTTCTCCGGCATGGGCCCTCGATCGGATGGAATCGTGAGCACAAGAAGATGCTCGGAATCAGGCAGCCAGTGAAGAGGAACGGCATACGCTGCACTAACTGGAATGTCCGTGACCTGCCTCGCACTGAATGTTGCTGTGTCCAGAACCCAGAGCGCGATGTGGTCGGCGTGTGTCAGAGTAAACGCGTAGTGATGTCCATTGGGTGACCATCCGCAGAGCGTGATACGGCACTCATCGGGCAGAGCGATGGGAGTGACTTTTTGTGTGGCGGTTTCAAGAAGCTGAAGGCCACAGTACCGCGGTGCGAGATGCGGTCCGCTGGTTTCCGGATTGATTCGCAGTCCGGCAAGTTTCAGAAGCGGTGCTGCGAGTTCCGACACTGGCGGATAAATCTTGCGGTCGACCAGCAGCAGGAATCTTCGATCCGGGCTGATGGAAACCGACGGAAGTGGTTCTGCATCCAGAATCTGCAGAATGTCATCGGGTGGTCGTCGGTAGGAAGCTTCAGTCACAGGAGATCCGTCTGCCGTCAGAAGAAGTTACAATCATCGACCAACATGCTCTTTGCCCACACCGATCCCATGCGCTGTGGAACCCGATGCAACATGCTCTGGTCCCGACTGTTGCATCGATGCTGATCTTTAGCCAGATTGGAACCGTCTGCAAGGCTCCTGCCATAATCCTTCCCAGCGTTTCCAGCTTCGTGGCAACGGGGCATGCACAGCGATGGTCTCTTTGCTGACAGGATGAGTCAGCGACAGCGCGATGGAATGAAGTGCAATGCCTCGGGGGAATGATGCCGAGCTGTCGTATCGCGTGTCTCCCAGAATCGGCAGTCCGATGTGTGAAAGCTGAGCGCGAATCTGGTGCTTGCGGCCGGTCTCCAGCTGAATCTCAAGCAGCGAGACTTTTGAATCTGTGGCCAGGAGAGTCCACTTGAGTTTCGCCAGTGGAGTTTCCGTCCGCTGTCGTGTCGCCACACGAGTCCTTCGGGCCGCGTCATCGCGCCAAAGCCAGTGTTCCAGCTGACCGCCCTGCCCGTCTGGCCTTCCGGAAACAAGTGCCCAATAGGTTTTCGAAACCGTGTGTTCCCGAAACTGTTCTGAGAGTCTTGCGGCCGCCTTCGATGTTCTTGCAAAAACCAGCGCGCCGGTGACCAGAGAATCGAGTCGACTGACCACTCCGAGATAGACACTTCCAGGCTTGTTGTATTTGCGGCCGATGTAGGACTTTGCCACATCAAGGACTGATATTTCGTCCGCTGTTGTGCCCATCGTCGCCATGGGAGCTGGCTTGTTGACGATCAGCAGATGGTTGTCCTCGTAAAGGACTTCCAGAGATTCCGGATCAGGAAACGACGAAGCCAGTGGATTGCCCCTGCAGTGAAGTCGGAACAGCGAGCGTTACAGTTCCCAGAGACGATACAAGCCGGGCTGACGTGATTTGACTCGAGTCAGCATTTGTTCCAGTTCCTGCCAGTCATCTTCCGAAATCGTATGCCGCGACTCCTCGATGGCTTTCATGTTTGTTGTTGCACATGCGACAAGTCTGGGGTGAAAGTTGGCCCAGTGATCCGTCTGATTGGGATCCTGCTCATAGACGGCCACCGCGACAATGCGCTGGCCCTTTTTGGGTAGACCGCCCGTCATTCGGTGAAGAGGCTGCTGCATGATCTTCACGGCGGGGTATTCACCTTCGCCCGTCGAAAGATCGGTACTAACGGCGATCAGGCCTTCTGCAGGATTCAGGACGATGGCAGGCAGCGCACAGCCATGGATGAAGTGCTCGCGGACTCGAGTCCAGTAGAGAACGAGCAGTAACCCGCAGAGCAGAACTCCTACGATGGCACCTTTGGTTACCGGAATCAATGCAGCACACAGGAGCGTTCCGACCAGCCACATGGTGGGCCATTTCGGATACGACATCCAATACTTGATCAGATTGATTCGAATCCTGCCCGGGTTGGATGCCCGAGTGGAATCGTCCATCGTGTACGTGCTGTACGTTGGATTGGTCAGTTCCGTTGTCGGGTCATCGTCTGGTTCATCGGCGATGTTGGCAAACGGCTTATGAATCGGCTTCGGTGTCGAGGCCTTTGGAGGAGCAGCAGGAGGCCTCACTTGTGAGAGCGATGTGCGGTCAGTGACCGTCACAGGTTCCTTACACCCCGGGCATCGCACTCGTTTTCCGGCAAGTTCATCGGCAACGCGAGTCTGCCTTCCGCAGTTGTCACAATGAATCGTGATTGCCATTATTTTTTCTCTTCCTCATCCTCCGGCGGAAGCCCCGCTGCCTGACGAAGTTTGGAAAGTTCTGTCGCGTCCTTCAGGATTCGCTCTGAAGAAAAGAACGTGGTGATGGAGTCACCCATTTTTGTGCACAACTGCTCGATGCGTCGCTTCGCGCCGGGGTTCTTTGTGCGAGTGGCTTTGTCGATTGCTGGTGCTCGCGTTTCGTTGAGCTGCAGCTGGAAGTACTCCTTGCCCGGAAGTGACGACAGTTGCCCCAGAACCTGTTTGAATCCCTCACCATCTTTTGCTTCTGACGCCTTCTTCGCGATGCTCATGTAGACCGCCTTCTCAGCGACCATATCCACAAGCTCGTCACGCATCAGGTAGAGTTCGCCTTCGACGCCCAGTCGAAGCGAGTCATCTGGCAGTTTCATGACTTCTTCGGGGATCAATCCCGGAGCGTAAGGGACGCGAGCCAGAAGAATCGTACCGCTATAAACGTACAGCCAGAACGTCGGATTCTTTGGATCCACATCGAGGTGCAGATCGCCATCGCGTCCTGTCAGAACTCGTCGAGGAGGAATGTCGCTGACATCGGTTTGACGCAGCTTCTGAACCACGTCAACTCGAGCACAAATCAGAGGACGGTCTTCACGGTTCTGCAGAACCATTCGGACTCGACTTTTGCTTGCGACGGGTCTCTGTCGAAGCCCAATCTGCATCAGGTTTCGAGACTTACCGCCGAACGGTACCGGGCCGTGTGACAACAGCAGACCTCGTACATGGCTGGTGTCTGTGTATGCGTTGCTCGGCGCCGTGGTGGCACCCTGCACTGTCACTCCCGCATCCTCATCCTTCAGTTCAGCGGTCCCAAGGACTTCGTTGAACGCAGTGACTCGGATGTAGCACAGGTCCAGACGCTGAAGAAGTTTCACCTTCTTTGGATCCTTACGGTCCATTTGGCGGAGAAACGTTCGAAGCACGTCGCCCTCTGCAATCTGCGCCGCGGATGGGTCCGGCGGAATCAGGTTGCCGGCCTGAAGCAGGAATTCAAGTTCGCCTTTGGACTTGTCGACGCCCGGATTGGCGAACAGCAGGAACGGTCGAAACGAATCTCGGCCAAGCTGGCAGGCGGCATCGGCGACTCCTGAGGCGTTCCCGATTCGCTTTGAGATGACCGGCGAATACTCCTGGACCTTGGTATCAAACTCCCGGCAGGAAACCTGATAACCCGCTTCAAGGTCTTCGATCGCAATGAGAATGACCTTGTCGGTCGTTTCATCGGTGTACCGAGCCATGTTCTCGACGGTCAATCGTTCCATCCGCCATTGGTCTGCCGGAACGAACCAGGCCGAGTCTTCAACAGTGGCGTCCCACATTGCACCGTACATGCGAGTGAACCCACTTCGAATTGACGCGACCGTCTTCTTTCGGAAAGATGCCAGAGTGGTCATCGGGCCGCGAAAGCCAACCTGCACGCTGACGCGATAGGGGCGGTCCGGAAGTGGAATTTGCTTTGCAGCCGGAGCGCTGGATGACGCAGTGGTTGCTGCCGTCGTGGATGCTGCTGGAGCTGCTGCGGGATTGCCGGCAGCCTGCGTGGCGGGTGCCGTCTGAGTGCCACTTGCAGCCGCTGCAGGTGCGGGTTCCTGAGCACTGAGCACGCAGGCCATACCAGCGGATGCCAGGCAAATGAGAGCAGTAAGGAATCGGCCTCGAATCATGGGCGGATCATCCATCGTTCAATATTTTGATACGTCGACATCAGCTCGTCGGGCACACCGGATACGTTCTTGCGGAACACACCGTAGTCGTCGACTTCCCAGAGAGGAATGACAAACGCCTGAGCCGCGATGTGGTTGTGAATTGTGTAGAGCTTTTCCTGTGCATCGGGGAAGCTGGTCGCGTAGTCGAGTCCAACAATTTCCTGACGCATCCAGTCCGGGAACACAAGCAGACGCTCAATGTTCAGCTTTGAATCATTCGCCAGAAGTGGCCACAGCTCAAGAAGTGGCTCTTCCATGCGAACCGTGCGGTAACAGAAGTCCCAGTCTGTATCGGGCAGCGGATTTCCGGCCTGGTCACCCTGAACGAGGTCGATCTCAAATCCGATTCTCTGCCAGTAGATCATCATTCGCTCTGTGGCAGCTCGCGCGACTGGATCCGGCTGGACGACAAAGCGCAGCCGTGGAAGCTTGATGTAGTCGACCTTGGTTTCCTTGCGAAACTTCTCTTCATCCAGAGTGATCTTGTTCTTCTTCGCTTCCGCCTTGGCCGCATCAAGCAGCTTCATCAGTTCTGCGATCTGCAGCTGACGTTCAGCGGCAAATCGAAGAGCGTAAGCAAGTCGCAGGTTGAACCGAGGCGGTTCCTGCCGAGGTTCGGTCGCATAACTGCTCAGGTGCCAGGCCGCACTGGTTGGCCGACCGTACTTCATGTCCTCACTTCGCAGTACCGTGGACTTCAGTAACCCTTCCCGATTGACTGCGAACGATAAAGATCGTCGAACCTGAGCATTGTTGACTCGTTCCGAAAGCGGGTTAAACACCAGCACATGAGTCAGCGGCAATGTGTACTTTCGCACCTGAAACGCTGTCGATGTTTTGAAGGCATCAACTTCCCATGGCATCAAATGAGGAACGTAGTCCACATCACCACGAATCAGTGCCTGGAACATGTTGGAGCGGTCTGCAAAGCGGTGCTCCTGGATTTCGGCGATATGATACTTGCTGGAATCAAAGCCATCCGGTTCCGGAATCTGTCGCAGCCACATGTGTCCGGATTCATCAGACTTCACTCGTTTGAAGCGAGTCGAAATGATGCCGTGTTCATGAGCCTGTGGAGCTTCTGCATTGGCGTTATCCGCACTCACGCTTTCTGAAGTGACGACAGGTCGACCGGTCGCCGGGAACCGCATCAGCGACTCAATGCTGAGCGGGACGCGAGTGAAACGAATTCGAAGCTGTGACGGAGAGCGAACGGACACTTCCTTCACGTATGAAGCAACTCGCGGACTGTAAAACGGACTTTCCGGGTTCATTCGGTCTGCCAGTGCGTCAGCAATCTGATTGGCCGTCAGCAATGGTTGAGACTGCCAGCCTGGTCGCGTTTCGCGAAGAGTGAATAGAACTTCACGGCCCAGGTCTGCCGGATCCCAGACTTCAAAGAAGCTGGATCGGAAGTAGGTCAGTTCGTCTGCCGATGACGGCTCAAACAGACACACTTCTTCCAGTTCGCGGTGTCGTTCCATATGCTCCAGCGGAGCCGGATAGACGGACGGACCTTCGAAGTCGTTCGTGCCGACTCGAAGAACCTGGTGGCGTGCAAAAAACTGTGTGAACGCAGCACGAGCATTTCCCGTCGTTGGCCAGATCGTTTCTGCTCTTCGTGCGAGTTCCGCGGCACTCGCGTAGTCTCGTGCTTTCGTTTTTTCAGCAGCCTGGCCCAGCAGTGCTTCGCTTTGGCCCTGAAGACGACTTTGAGTTCCCGAAATCAGTTCGTGATTCGGAACGTTCTTCTGCACGCGAGTCAGGAGGTACCGAACCTTGCGATAATCTTCTTTCGAAATAGCATCATCAATCATTGGGCCGACAATGCGACCCAGCTCGGCCGGCAGCTGAACACTGTCTTTGTTGCGGACCGTGACTTCATCCAGCAGCGCCAGGGCTGCATAAGTTTCGCCGGCCTTGGCTCGCTCCGCAGCTTCGACCAGCAGCAGCTTTTCAAACCGAGGAACGGATTTGTCCCAGTTTGGAATTTCCGTTTCGACTCGCAGCAGAAGCTCGTACGCCGTTCGGAAGTCACCAGCCTCCAGCAACTGGTCAACTCGCTGCAACATCAGGTCTTCAAAGAAGATGATCTGGTCGATCTGATCAACCGGGATGCCGTAGTCATTCAGGTCGCCTGGCACCTTTACCAGAAGTCTTTGCAAAGCCTTCAGTCGATTGGCACGAAACTCCCGTTCTTTCTGATTCTGGGGGCGTGACGCTTCGACCTTTTTATAATCCTCCGCCATCTTCTTCAGAGTGTCCGGGCGAGGATAGATTGGGACAACGACGACGCAAAGACGGTCGGCTTCCGCCGGGGCCTTCAGCACCACCCAGTCAAATTCTTTGTCTTCCGCATCCGCGCGCAACAACGCTTCAGCCGACGGTAACTGCATGTCCGTGAGTTTTGGAAGCGACGGGCGTTCGACTTTTTCGTCTGCGACTGAGGCCTGACACACTGCCGTCAGAAGCAAAAGTAAGGTCGCCGTCACACGACCTGCTGCGCACCACTGTGGTTTGGATTCGGTCTTCATGATCTCATCTCTCAGATCTTGAACCTGAAGTTATCGGGCGAGAGACGGATTGACGGAGTAGATACTTCCGTCGAAACCGACCACAACAAGCTGACCATTCACCAGTCTGACTCCGGACTGAATCGCCTGACCGATCTGGAGCTGAGCATTCGCGGGAGCACCGTCGGTGTTGAGGCGAGTCAGCAGACCGTCAGTTCGTGCAACGACAAGTCCGCCATCAACCGCCACCGGATTCCCTGCCAGAGCGAATCCATCCAGTGGCAGCGTACCAGCATCCGGCAGGGATTCCTCAATGCGGAAGACCTTTGCCTGCTGGCCACCGACCTCAACGAATACGAATCCTCCGGCAACCTTTGGGGTTGCCGTTGCGACACCGCCAAGGTCCTTTTCCGCAAGAACTTCCAGTGTAGAGGCCTGCATCAGGAGCAGTTTGCCGTCCGATGTCGGGACGAACAGGAATCCATCCGCCACGGCTGGAGGAAGTTCCACAGGCTGCGGAATCTTTGTCACACTGATTTCCGCGAGCTGCGGTTTTGGCGTCGGGCGATATTCAACACGAATGAACTCGTTCTGAGCGGTAATGCCAAGAACCTGGGTTGCTGACAAAGAGACCAGGCATTTCCATGGCTGAACGTTGCCGCTTGTCTGCGACAGTCGATAATCCTCCGCCGTCTTTCCACCGGCCATGCCTGACAGATGCAGTCGACCCTGCATTGCAAACACAACGCCAGCGTCGATGACAGCTGGAGCAACCTGCGGAGGATCCGGGAGTGTCCATCGGCGTTCCAGCTGCCCCGTCGTCGTAAAGGTCCACATGGAAGGTTCTGGTGTACCGCACCAGGCCGCTGGCCGTCCGTCGCTGAGCATGACACCTTCAATTGGTGAGGACAGTTTTTCCGGTAGTCGGAAACGGCTCACCGTCTCCAGCAGAAAACCAGCCTTGCCCAGATCCGCGACGGGAATTCGATACGACTCACCATAATCTGTCAGAGCCAGCAGCGATTCACCGCCAGTGGCTGGTCCCATCGCGACGACTCGCGAACCCAGCACCGTTTTCCAGATGCCTCGCATCTGTTCGCGATCGGTGCGAGTAAAGAACGTCGATGACAAATCCGCCTGTTGTGACCGAGTGGTCAGAAAGACAGATTCCTCGATCAACTGAATGGGTCGAACATGGAACCCTTCTGCCGTCGTCGTCGTATCCAGCTCAACACTGTTGGTCTTGGTTTGAAGTCTTCGAAGGTCGCGACCTGCCAGCCAGACCTGGCCACCGGGACCTGCCAGCAGGAACATGTCTGTCTGTGTCCCTTCTTCCAGTTGGTTTGACCCCACCAGTGCCAGCGGCTGCTGGCCACGTTCGTCGCCAACGCGAAATGCGGTGACTCGCTGAGGCGTCGAGGGAACAAACAGTTCATAGCCACGCAGCAGGCAGGCGTCATGAACCTGTCCGTCGACGTTGTCAGAGGCAACGATCGTCAAACTGCCGTCCGCCTCTTCCTGAAGCGTCTGGACTCGAGCCTTATCAGCCGTGTTGTTATCCACCATCAGGTAATAACGACCGGCCGACAGCATCGGAGCACCGACGCTTCCGGTGCGATGAGGAATGTGTGATACAGCCAGGCAACTGAACGGATTCAGGCTGATCGTGTAGACCAGAGTCTGGTCACCCGGCACGACCATCTTGAGCGAATCACTTGAGACCGCTGGTGGACCGAAGATCGGCTGCGAAAACTTCAGCTTCGCCTGGGCTCGCCCGTTCACACTGGCGATTTGCCATAGTTCATTCGCTTCGGTCGTGATGTAGATGGTGCCGGAAACAACGACCGGGGCTGCTGTTGGACGAGATTCCAGTGACTGACGCCAGACAATTTTCCCGTCCGCTTCCGCCAGCAACTGAAGCTCTTCAGAAATTGTCGAGTAGACAAGGATCCCTGTTTCGGATCCTTTGATAACAACGGGAGCAAACGGAGAGTCAACGCCGATTGTTCGCTTCCAGCGAGGATCGCCCGTATCTGCGTCGAGAGAAAAACAACTGTCGAGTCCAATCGCGTAAACGAATCGGCCCTGCGACACAAAGTCAGACGCTGCCTGTGTCCGCAGCGAAAGAGCCAGTGACGGAAGAGGTTCTGTTGCAGCCTCTGCTTTCAGACCATCACGTCCGAGGTCTGTTCGAACCACGAATTCCTTCTCACGAGCCAAAATGTCCACCAGCATCTTCTGGACATCTTTGTCATCCTTCAGGCTCGAATACTTATCAATGAGTGCCTGACGGACGGCTATGGCTGCGATCGTGTCGCCTTTTTCCAGGAGACCTTTGATCTGATCCAGGGTGCTCTGAAAGTCCAGCTTCTTGGCAATGGCACCTTCCGCAATACGCTGACGTTCCACCAGGAACTGTTCGCGAGACGCAGGGATCCCTGCTTCGCCGGAATAACGACGCAGCAAATCCACCGCCTTGCGACTGACTTCCAGCGCTTCAGCCGACGGTGCAAGTTCTGCCACCACAGCACCGGCGTAGGCCAGACGGTCTGAGTACCGACGCATGTTGTCCTGAACTTTGTCAAACCCTGGCAGTTCGCCGCATTCCGTGATCATGGATTGCAGTTCAGCCATCCCCTTGATGACATCCGGAGTGTTCGTGAAAATGTGTTTTTCGACTTTTGCCCGATGCAGACCGATTTTGGCGGCCGGGCTGTTCTCCGTCTTTGGATAGCTCTGCAGAAACTTCGAAAACTGCACTTCCGCGTCGAGATACTTCTGCTGTTCCAGTGACGCATTCGCCTCCTTAAAGAGACGGTCTTCCTGGTTGCGAGCATTGATCACCCAGAAAATTGCCGCCAGAACAAACGCTCCGACCGTGGTTCCTGTCAGCAACAGGACCAGTGGCGAACGACCGATCTTCTGTTCGCCAGGCCGTTCCGGGCCGCCCGTCAGTTTGTCACTCAGCGCGCTCAGACGTCCTCGCTTCAACTGCTGGCGAGCCTTTGCCGAAAGGGCATCCTTTGCGGCATCATCTTTTTCGTCGTCGTTCTTTGCAGCGGCCACTGTATCTTCCAGTTATCTACTAAACCTGTCGGTTGGATTTGTTTGTTCAGCCCGGTGAATACACCAGGATTAGTTCTCAACAATCTTGTTCTTTACTCGAGTGAACCCGGCCTGAGCCGCAGCATCAATCACCATCACTCGAGCTTCATGAGTGGAATCCGGATGTAGTTCCAGTTCCACATCTGTTGTGTCAGCGCTGAGGTTCTTCTCGGCCTTCAGCAGATCCAGAATCTCGCGGTACGAAGTCGCCTTTTTGGTTTCGTCGACAAACATCGTGTTATCGGCTTCGACCAGCACCTTAACAGCAGCACTCGATTCTTCAGGATCGACCTGGATCTGTGTCGAAATACCGTCTGTCTTCTTTGCAGGAGGTACGTCGAACGCTTTCTGCATGCTGAACGACGCAGTCACCATGAAGAAAATCAAAAGCTGAAACGTCACGTCTACCGCAGGCGTCAGGTCGATCGCGGCATTGTCGGCAGGTCGAGGTTTGCGCGGTGGGATGTCATCATCATCGTCGGCGACTGCGACAGCGACCGGTTCGGCCTCAACCACTTCGGCTTCTTCGAGGTCCGTGTTGACCGCCTGAGATTCCGCCCAGCGACTGGCCATGACACTGGTTTGGTTGACCGGTGCGCCGGGTGACAATTCAAGCCCGTCTTCAACGAGTTCCGGTGGCAGGCTGCCGGTCAGCTTGAGCTGCTTCTGTCGCTCCTCCTCCGCCAGCTTTTCGAGTTCTTCCAGACGAGGCAGGCGAACCAGGTCCAGCGAACGGCCTTGCTTCTGAGCGACGATCAGCTTCTTGATATCCTCAAGAACCTCTTCTGCCGACTGGTACCGGAGTGTCCGACGCTTGGCCATCATTCGATGAACGACTCGGCAAACGATATCCGGAAGAGCCGGGTTCTTCTTCTTCAGGCTTGGCGGCGGGTTCTTCAGATGCTGCATGGCAATCTGAACTGGCGTCGTGCCCCGGAACGGTGTTTCGCCGCACAGCAGCTGGTAACACGTCACACCAAATGAATACACGTCCGATCGAGGATCCAGTTCGCGACCGCTGACCTGTTCAGGACTCATATAAAGTGGAGTGCCCATCGTCACTCCGTCTTTCTCCGTACCTGATTCACCCAGCTGAGCAAGACCAAAGTCAGCAACTTTGACCTCACCCTTTTTCGTGACCAGGATATTCTCGGGCTTGATGTCCCGATGCACGATGCCTGCCTGGCCAGACGCCTTCAATGCCGCTGCGACCTGCTTCATCACATGAAATGCCGAAGCCAGATCCGGATTGCCGCGTTCTTTGATGATCGTCGCGAGGTCTTTGCCCTGAACAAATTCCTGTGCGATGTAATGCAGTCCGTCTTCCTGACCAATCGTGTAGACCTGAACGATGTTGGGGTGATTCAAACCGGCCGCCATCATGGCTTCCTGCTTGAACCGCTGCAGCATGTCCTGTCCGGAATGAGCCATCAGTGAAGGCTTCATCACCTTCACGGCGACGTAACGCTGCAGGCTGGTCTGTTCGGCGAGAAACACTTCAGCCATCCCACCGCTGCCCAGCCTGCGCAGGAGATGGAATTCGCCGAGTCGTTTGTCTGTCAGATCATTCATGTCAGACGCTGCCATAGTGGTTACTCACGTCGATCCTGAACAGCGTAATGGAATCCGATATTCGGAATCTCGGAGATCATCGTTTCGATTTCACCCGTGAAGCGATTCGGCACGTCCTTGTCACCCATGATCATCAGGTCGATGCCGTTCGGGTGAGTGCCCGCTTCTTCGTTGAGTCGTCCTCTGAGCTCTTCCAGCGTGATCGGCTTCTTGTCAATTTCCATAACCGGATCGGTGTTTGAATCTACTGGTGCCTTGATCACCAGCTTGATCGCGATCTTTGTCATTTCGGTCGCACCGCCTGACACCGATCGTGGCACGATCGCTGGCGGATTGCCCTGCATGGTGGATGTCACCATGAAGAAAATCAGCAGCTGGAATGTCACGTCAATCATCGGGGTGATGTCGATTTCCGTGTCTTCCGGCGGTCGCGCCTTCCGGACAAACGGTGCATCATCATCTTCAGCAGCCATTTCACACCAATCAGCAGAGTCTGTGTGACGCAGTAAACGAAGCAGATTCGGAACGAGAGTCCATCAGCCGACACATCTGCACCTGAGTGACCTCAGGCCGTGGTTAGATGCCAGCACGGGACTTCGCGGCTGCGAGGTCATCCAAAAACAGACCTGTGCCTTCGTCAATGTTCTCCTGTAGCTGCTTGATGCTGTTTTGAGCAGAACCCTGAAGCACGATCAATGGAATCGAAATGGCCATCCCGGCGGCGGTGGTCCAAAGAGCGAACGAAATGTCCGCAGACAGTTCCTTCGGGTCGACCCCGGTAGCCGCCGCGCCGGCGATCTTGGCAAACGCGTTGATCATCCCCAAAACGGTACCCAGCAGTCCCAGCTGAGGAGCCGTCTTAATGCTGGTTCCGACCCAGGAGTTCATTCGGTCGAGGCTTCCCAGAATGTCACGTTCAAACCGCTCGCCCACCAGCTGACGAATCTTCTTCATCGGCTCCTGCCGCGACTGAAGTGCCAGCAAGGCCAGCTGAGCCAGTGCCTTGTTCCAGACGGCCGGTGTGTCGCAAAGCTGCAACGCTCCGTCGAAATCCTGACGATCCAGGCACTCGCCCACTTCGTTCAGGAACGCCTGCTCAGAAGCCTGTCCCGGGAACCTCTTCTGACTGATTCGACGCATCAGCAGAAGACCGGCGTACATCCCACCCGCAGCACAAACCGCGATGCCAACCCAGATCGAGTTTTCGACGATCTTCATGAAGGTGGATGCACCGGCAGCCGGAGCTGCAGCCGCAGCGTCCTGAGCCAGCATGCCAGTGAGTCGAACGATATCATCAAACCTCATCATGGGAGATTCCAACCTGATTCAAACTCAGGGACCGAAAAGACACCTGCACCAGACGTAACGCGAATCCCATTGATTCGCTGTTTTCACGTTCCGGCGTTCCTATTTCAAAACCTGTTTCATCACAAAAAACTCGTACCCGCCTCCCTGCCGCCGAACTCCAAATGTTGTTCGACGGATCGCGGATGGCTGTTGATTCTGGAAATCCACTTCCAGCTGCGCCATCTGCTGCTCCGTTTTCGCCGGATAAAAATGGATGATCGATCCGATCGCTCCATCCAGTCCTGCCTTCTTCATCAACTCCATGTCCGCCTTGACGCGTTCCTGGCTACCATCCTGCCAGTTCATAAACAACCGCTTTTCGCCGTCGCCAGTTCGGACTTCTCGAGTGTCCGGTTTAGGCTTGGTGAGATTACTGACGTAGATCAGACGACTCTCTTCTTTGATCAAAAGCCCCAGCTCAATTCCAAAGTAATCAAGCTGAGCCGCATAGCTTTCAATGTCACCCTTGTCAGCGAACTCAACGATCCATCCGTTCTCACGCTTCGCACCGCCTCGGCCTGGCCCACCACTTCCCAGAGGACGACCACCAGTGCCGTCGGCACTTCCAGGGATCCCCGAGGTCTGGTTCTGAGTCGACTCGTTCGGTGCGACGATCGTGGCGGCGTTTTCGGAAACTTCCACGACCTGCTCGACCACTTCTTCCAGTTGAGTCACGTCGGTTTCTTCATTCGCCATCGATGGGTCGACCGTCGCGTCTTCCGGAGATTCAACTTTCGGAGTCGCGTCCGGTGTCCCGTCTTCCCAGCCGCCGTCACCTGCTGGCATCAGCTCCACCTTGCGAGACACCGGAGCTGGAAGCAGATTCGACAGCCAAATGAACAGCATCACCATGAAGGTAAGGCCAGCGCACAATGCGGACGTTTGAAGTATCGAAACGGCAACATCGTACTTTGTCAGTTTGATGTGCGGCGCACGGGCGTTCATTCCTCGGCGGCTTGTTCCTGCTGTCGACATACTCAATCCCAAACGAGTTCCCCCAGAGCCCACGCGCGGGTTCCGGAGGCACAATCCAGAATTTCAATGATCACTTCTTTTAGCGAATGATCTGTTCAGTGACAAAGAACTCATATCGTCCATCTGCAGGACGGACGGAAAATTCTGTCCGGAGGATGTTCCGAACGTCATTTTGGCCTGCCGCCGCCCGCTCCAGCCGCTCCAAATGCTGTTCCGCCTCATTCGAAAGGTAGTGAACAAATTCTGCACCCTCTATCGCCACACCTGCCTGTTGAAAAAGTGCCTCGTCGGCACGTCCCAGCGGGTTGCCTGTGTTTTCGACGACCATCACAAACCGCTGATCGTTCGCCGCTTGCTGCACTGGCCGTCGCGAAACCGTCATTTTGCCGGCTTCATCGAAGTGAAGAGTCACCACGGTTCCATCCGAGGATTTGGCGGAGACGTCAATTTGTAACTGTCCAAGCTGCCTCTGGTATTCGGCCAGTGAATCCGAACCCAGTTCAATCTGCCAGGTTCTTGAAACGCGACGGCCTCCGCCACCGATCGGCCTTTTGCCCGACCCTTCTGTTTCACTCGGCAGACCCCTTCGAGTGCTTTCGGGTTCTTCTGTGACATCGTCGATTGTCAGGGCCGTCGGTATCGCAAGCCCCGCTTCTGCCAGAAGTTCGGCAGGCAGAAAGGAAATCGCCTGTTCGTTTGCCGAAGCCATAACATCTGTCTCGTCCGGCGATTCAATCTGTCCAGACTGAGGAATGAGAGTTTCTTCTCCTGAAGCAACAATGGCACCGACTTCCGGAGGCGGCGTGGTGTTCCTGGCGGCTTGAAAGTCACTCAACCATGCCACAACCATGCAGGCAAGAAAACCAGACGCGCCAATCAGGCTGACGCTTAGCATGGTCACGACGCGGTCCATCGGTGAAACTTGAAGTGACGGAACGGCCATCTGCGTTTTTCGATCTGGACACCCCGGGCTCATGCCCCGTACTCCTTCTGAGGAGGGAACGACGGACAACGAACAACCAGCGCCGGCTTGATTTGCAGATCACCGAACAGACTTCTGGCCCAAAGTCTTTTTGCTGGAATGATAGCGGTGGAATTCGGATGCTACTCGCGTGAGTTCGTGAAAGTCAACGGGGCCGCCTGCCTTCGTTCCCCGAAAGTCGCTGTCACTCCGTAGGCAACACAATAGGATTCGCGTCGGCATTGAACGCCGGAATGCATGAAGCAATGCGTTTTCATCGAAGGTTCACGGACGAAAGGGTCAGGCTGCTTGTGTTGCGAATGGCAGTGTTGCCCGAGCTTAGTTTTGCTCGAAGTTATGCAGTGTCGTACCAGGCACGCATATTGATTCATGGTATGCAGAACGAATGACTCCTCATCGAAGCCTCTGCTTGTTGGCAATTCTTCATGCAGATAGACTCCCGGCTGGTCCAACGCTCCCGTTGCGGGGACTGCGATGGGACAGCTTGCTGGTGCTTCCTGGTGTGTCTGTCACTTCAACGCCGATTCACTCAGAGACTTCCCGATGGATGATGTCGATCCCACAAAGCCATACATCCTGACGATTCGTGATGTCCTGTCATCTGCCGAATGTGAATCGCTCATCAGGCGAATTGAGTCGCTGGACCCGGAGGTTGCGACGATCAATACAGTCGAAGGTGCTCGGGTCAATCGCGACGTTCGGAACAACGACCGCGTGATTTTCGAAGACCAGTCACTTGCAGACTTGCTGTTTGAACGGGTGCGACCACAGGCACCACCGGAGATTCACGGGATGCGTCTGGTTGGCGCGAATGAGATGTTTCGGTGCTATCGTTACAAACCCGGGATGCGTTTTGCTCCACATGCAGACGCTGCGTTTGTGCGAAATGATGATGAGCAGAGTTTCTATTCGTTCCTCGTTTATCTGAATGACGGATTCACCGGCGGGGCGACAACCTTCATCACAAAACCGGAAGTTGCGATAAAGCCCGAAACCGGAATGGCTCTTCTTTTTCAACATCCGATCATCCACGAAGGCAGCATCGTGAAATCGGGCGTCAAGTATGTTGCTCGAAGTGATTTGATGTATCGACGTATGGCCGAATAGTCTGCAGCGCCGTCGGATTCGGCGGGCAGCGTATTCGCAGTGCCGCGTTTCGTGCCGCTCGCTTCGAACAGTCCCGTGCCGTCAGTGCCAGAAACTGAATACAACTCGTGCTGTCGAAAACTACCATCGGAAGGATTGCCGACCAGTGACCACTCGATTTGCTCTTCTCGTCGTTGCAGCATGCCTCATTCAGACAGAGGCTGCCGCTCAGGATATTGAGTTCGCTGACTTTGAAGGAAAGAGCTACGCCCCATGGATCGCGACTGGCGATGCGTTTGGTGACGCTCCCGCGACCGGAACACTGCCTGGGCAGATGGCCGTGGAAGGCTTTCATGGCAAGCAGCTTGTCAATTCATTCCGGAACGGAGACGGTTCGACGGGAACTCTGACGTCCCCGGAGTTCACGATCGACCGTCATTTCATTTCGTTTCTGATCGGCGGTGGAGGACACGAACACAAGACGTGCATGAATCTTCTGATCGAAGGCAAAGTGGTGCAAACAGCCGCTGGCTCGAACCTGACCGCGGGCGGATCTGAACGCCTGGAACCTCTGTCGTGGGACGTGACAGAATTCTCCGGCCGAAAGGCAAAGCTCCAGATCGTTGATGAAGTGACCGGCGGCTGGGGACATGTGAATGTCGACCAGATCGTTTTCACCAACACAAAGCCGCCAACAGTCTTGAAGGATGCGAAGCGAGAACTGGTGGCGGATAAGCGATGGATGCTGCTGCCTGTTCGAACCGGAGCACCAAAAAAGGTCGTTTCGATTTCTGTCGATGGTCGAGTCGAACGGGCGTTCGACATCGAACTGGCAGACTCGGAACCGGAATGGTGGTCGGTGCTGGATGTCAGTCCCTTCCACGGCAAGACACTCACGATCTCCGTGAATCAGATTCGTGATGATTCAAAAGCTCTGTCATCGATTTTCCTGAGCGAAGTGACGACCGAGAAAGATCTCTACAGGGAATCCCTGCGGCCGCAGTTTCACTTTTCCCCCGCGCGAGGATGGAACAATGATCCGAATGGAATGGTGTTCTTCGAAGGCCAGTGGCATTTGTTCTTCCAGCACAATCCTTATGGCTGGAACTGGGGAAACATGCATTGGGGACATGCTGTCAGCAGCGACCTGATGCGCTGGACCGAAACCGGCGAAGCACTTTACCCCGACCATCAGGGAACGATGTTTAGTGGTTCGGCGGTGGTCGACTGGAAAAACACGTCTGGCTTCGGCAACGGCAAAGTGCCGCCGATCGTGCTGTTCTACACGGCCGCAGGTGGCACCGGACCACAGTCTGCCGGCCAGGGATTTACTCAGGGGCTGGCCTACAGCACGGATTCAGGAAAGACGTGGACGAAGTACGAAAAGAACCCGGTGCTTCGTGAGATCACTGGCGGCAATCGTGATCCAAAGGTCATCTGGCACGAGCCTTCTCAGCAGTGGATCATGACGCTGTATGTCGAACGAAATCCCAAACAGACGATTGAGTTCTTTGGTTCGAAGAATTTGAAGGACTGGACATTTCTGAGTGCTATTGATGGCTTCTTCGAATGTCCGGACTTCTTTGAACTTCCTGTTGATGGTGATTCGAAGAAGACTCGCTGGGTTCTGACGGCGGCGAACAGCGAGTACATGCTGGGTTCGTTCGATGGCAAGACGTTTACTCCGGACGGCCCCAAACTGCCGGGCCACCGCGGTCGTGGATTCTATGCGGCTCAAACTTACAGCGATGCCCCGAACGGACGCCGGATTCAGATTGGCTGGCTGCAGGCACCTTCGCCAGGCATGAGATTCAATCAGTGCATGTCGATTCCGCTGGAACTGACACTGCGAACCACGTCCGAAGGAGTTCGCCTCCACTGGAGCCCCGTTGAGGAACTGAAGCCGCTGTTGACGGACGCGAAGAAGTTCTCTGCGGAATTCGACAAGCCCCTGCCCTGCCCCGAACTGGCTCAGATTGAACTGACAGCCACCGCAGCAGACGGCATGATTGAAATGAACGTACGAGGTGCGACCATCACATTGAACGGTGCCGCTCGGGAACTTACCGTCAATGACCATCGCGTCAAACTGCCACCATCCTCGAAGGATACCGTGACCGTTTATGTCGACCGAACATGCCTCGAGATCTTCGCCGCGGACGGCGTCGTTTATGTTCCGCTTCCTTTCATCTCACCAGCCGACAATAAGACGCTGACAGTGAAGCGAACCGGAAATGCCGCCGTGGAAAGCCTCAACGTCCACCGTGTCCTGGGCACCTGGCAACACTAAGCCAACCAGGGCGAGCGGGGGACGTCAGTCCCTGATTGCGATTCTGCCCTTTGCGAATCCTCCGCCCATCAGGCGAGCGGGATGCGTCAGCTTCCCGGTACACGCCCTGACCCGTCATTCCCGCGCACGCGGGAACCCCGCAACGCAATTTTTGACACCACGAATGGACGCGAATAACGCAAAGCGAATCCTTGTGAAATCGTCCCGCCGTTCCGGGTCAAACGCGCGCCCATCGGGTAGCACGTACGCAGTGCGTGTGCCGCAGGCGCCGGAAGCTGATGCCAGGATGTTGAATTGTCGAGGCAGGGTGCACTGGAACCACCACGCATTCACACAGGCTTCCGGCCGCTGCGCGACACATACGGCGCCTGTGTTACCCACACAGTGTAGAGCGATTGTCCTCAATCGCTTTGCGTTTGCTTGTGAGGAAACGGCTGAGGACAGCCGTTCTACAGTGGGTAGCACGTACGCAGTGCGTGTGCCGCAGGCGCCGGAAGCCTGAGTGCGCATGCCACAAAACCACGCCAGCCGCAATGAGATCAACGGTCGGAAAAGAACAAGTGACCGAAAAAAACGAGCGGTGGGACGTCAGTCCTGATTGCGATTCATCAAGGTCCGTCGTAGGTGTACGAGGCCTTCTGCAACGACGATAAAAACGGCTTGCGTCCTACATCGAGTCGATCATCGACGCCAGGATGGGGGCATCAAGAGCAATGCCTCGCAGAAACTCACTTGGGAAAATCCTGGCGCAGGGGAAGCCGATGAAATAGAGGTGTGGCCATGCGGGATTCTGGTAGTTCGTGAGAGTCGGCTGACCCTGAATGCGACGTGGAAAGGTCGCGTCCAGAAAAGGAGTCGCGAACTCATAACCCGTTGCAAAGATCAGAACATCGAATTCACAGTGGCTGCCATCTTCCAGGGTCGCAGTCCTGTCGTGGAAATGTCTCACGGCAGGGCGAACGACGACACTCTGCTCTTTTCGAAACGTTCGAAATCCGCGGTCGAATGCCGGAAAAGCCGGGAGCCGTTCGCAATGAGATCGAACCAGCCACCGCGGGATACGATGTGAGACCAAATGAACCCAGTCATGAATGTCGCGCCCCAGAATACGTCTCGGCACAAGCCGGATACGGTGGCGCGAACTGATCGTGACATGAACTCCGCAGCGAACGCATTCTTCCGCAACTTCGACGCCGCTCATCCCGCCGCCGATGATCAGAACACGCTGGCCACGAAACTGCTCCGGCCCGGGCCAGTCACGCGAATGCATGACAGTGGAAGACCGCACTGGGCGACCGGCAATTTCGGGTAGTCGTGGTGAATCGACCATTCCGGTAGCAACAACGACTGCACGATACTCTGCGGAACCTTGCCGCAAAAAATCGACTCGCCAACCTCGGTCGCCACGTTCGATATGTGAAACCTCCAGCGGATCCACCGACAATCCTAGCCTGGCGGAGTATTCGTGCAGGTAACTTCGATACTCGGGAAACGTCACATACTCCGGAGATGATCCGAGTGACCAGATCGGGAGCGTGTTGTATCGCGCCGGCGACAACAACTGACCGCCTTCACGCAGGATGTTGTAGGCGCCACCAGGGATACCTCGGCGATCAATGAGTTGAAACGGGACCTGCCGTTGTTTCAGGCAAGCGGCGACGGCGAGTCCCGCGGGGCCAGCACCAATGATCAGAACCTTGGCGGACACTGTCACACTCCGCCGTCAAGGATCACTGTCTCGCCGTTCATATAGCTGTTTTCGTCTGAGACCAGGAATGCTGCCAGCTCAGCCGCTTCCTTCAGTGTGCCAAGTCGACCGAGGGCACAATGGTGAAGATAATCGGCCAGTCCGGCCTCTGGAACATTCGTCCCCATGCCATCATCCAGCAGTCCAGGGGCGAGACACAAGACTCGAATCTGGTGGCGTGCCAGTTCTTTTGCCATGGCCTGTGTGAACCCTTTGATCGCCGCTTTGCTGGTCGCATAATGAACCGGTGCGATCAACATTCTGGCCCCGGCAAGCGATCCAATATTCAGAATGATCCCGGAACGTCGGCGGATCATTCCTGGCAGCACCGCCTTGCTTGTCAGGAAAACGCCTTTCACGTTGACATCCAGAACCTGGTCCCAGTCTTCTTCATCGATCATGGCCAGAGGAAGCATCTGAGTAATGCCAGCGTTATTGACGAGGATATCGATGCCGCCCCAGTCTCGTTCCAGTTCTCGCACTGCCTTTTCTGTACTGGCGAGATCCAGACTGCTGACGGCGTATGCACGTGCATCCGACCCACAGGCGCGTCGTACCTCGTCCGCTGCCTCGGAATGACGCACAAACGTCAGAGCCACCTTTGCACCGTGTTCGGCAAATGTCGTGCACAAAGCCCGCCCCAGGCCGCGTGAACCGCCAGTGACCAGAATTCGCTTGCCGGACAACCTTGCCCCTGTACCTGTCGACGTTGTCACTGTCCTGGAATCCTGAGCTGGGCCGTTCCGATCGGGCCCGTAAAACGGGAGTCACGGTGGCGATACATCATGTTGTACGCGCACCCTGGCATCAGCCGACCGTCCGGCAGCGCGTAGTGAGTACAGCATTTTCTGATTCGATCGACTTCGAACGTGTGTTCGTCCATGAACGCATGAATAAAGATGGTCTTTACGAGTCCCTCGCCAAGGCGAAGTCGTTCTTCCAGTTCGATTCTCCGATCGTCCGGAAACATCAGCCGCAACGCGCGCTTCAGCGTTCGCAAAATGCGGGGACTGTCCGGGATTTGCCCCGCAGCTGACCAAAGCTGATCGATTGTGTTCCGGAGCATTTCGTCAAAGCGATCGTCGGGGCGGATGGTCCCGCGATTTGTGATTGCAGCAATGTAATTTTCAAGTTCGATGAATCGAGGAAACGGAATGCAGCCGTCCTCCGTCTTCAGCAGATAGGTCAGTGCGAAGCAGCCGGGATGTGAACACGGTAATGGCAGAAAGTCAGACCGTTTCAGGTCGCCGCCGGTCTGTTCTTCCATGCAGCGAACGATGTCAGGGATCGTAATGATGTCCAGCGGATCGTGCGGCCCAAACTGGCTTCCTCCCGTGCCCGTGTAAGCGGCGGGTTGAAACATCAGGGAAAGGATAAAGTCCTTCTCCATCACCAGCCGGACACAGTCTCCAATTTCATGATCGTTCACACCCCTGGCAATCGTGGCGACAATTGTCGTTCGGACACCCGCTCGTTCCAGGTTTTCCAGTGCCTTCTGTTTGACCGTGTCATGCCTCCCGGTGCCTCGGAGGGTTCGCAATGACTGGTTGCTCAGCGAGTCCAGCTGCAGGTTGATGTAGACGCCGCGTTCAGCAAGCTGCTGGCAGAATTCCCAGTCCGAGGCGATCCGCAGTCCGTTGGTCGAAATCGAGAGCCGGGTGAACTGTCGGTACTGTCTGGCCGTATCGATGAACTGCAGGATCTCGGGATGCAGCATCGGTTCGCCTCCCGAGAGATTCACTGTGTCGATCAGTTCTTCCTTTCGCACGAGGCCATCGAGAATGGAGACGAACTCCGTCCGTGTCATGTGGTAGTTGTGACGATTCTGGACAATGCAGATCGGGCACTCCAGGTCGCAGTGATTTGTGATTTCAATGATTGGCAGACACGAGTGCTGTTCGTGATCCGGGCAGAGACCACAGTCGTGCGGACAACCCTTTTCGACGTTCGTTGAGTATTCTTTGGGCTGGATGCCGGGCCGTGCAAAACTCAGCGATTTAAGGAACCACTCGACGTCGCCCGAGATCAGGGATTCCTGCATGCCATGCTTCGGGCATTGCCGGCGAAGGTAGACCTTTCCATCCCGGATGATGCGCGCTCCGTCCACAAGTTCCCGACAGACGGGGCACAACCCGCGGCTGAACGAATGAAAGATCTCCTGCCCCTTTCTGGTCTGAGTCAGGTGAAATTCAGTGCTCAGAATGGGTAGCAGGCTCATGAATTCACCTTCTTCACCGAAGGCCGGGATTGCTCCATTCGCTGCAAAGTTGCAGGGTCAACAAATCGAGGATCCTGCTGTCGATAGAGAACATTGTAGGAACAGGTCGGAATGTTGCTGCCATCGGGCGCGGGGACACCGACACAGCATTTCATGATACGACCGACATCGAAACTCTCTTCATCCATATGAGAGTGGATGTAAATCGCTTTGGCACGGCGTTCTGCTTTCTTCCTTCGTTCCGGCAGTGACAGCGGTGCGCGATCTGTAGGGTAGAGTTCTCGCAGCATGGCCTTGAGTGTTCTCAGAACCGCAGGGCCTTCAGGAATCCGATCGGGGTCAGCCCACAGATCATCAATGATCTGCCGGAAAACTTCCTCCAGCTGATCACGGGGCTCGATATACAAAGACTCCGAAAGCAGTTCGTACAGCCTGGTACGCGGCATGATTCGGGTGAATGGCACATAGCCGCCGTCATCCAGCATCAGCAAATAACAAATGGAATAGCAGTGGGAATGAGCCAGTGGGGAAGGGACAAAGTCCTTCCAGACAATGCGTCCTTCCGTTGCCTCTTCGATTCGACGATGGAGGTCCGGAATCGTGATCCGTCCGGCTCGATTGAACCCGGTTCCGCCCTGCCCTGTGAATGTCAGTGTGTGCAGTTCCAGGGAACAGAGGTTTGGCCGCTGTAGCACAAGTTCCAAAAGTCCTCCGATCTCGTCATCGTTGTATCCCGCCGCCACCGCGGGCAAAAGCGTGCCTGTCACATCGTATTTCTCCAGCAGATCAAGCACCTTGAGTTTGTGTTCAACCGTATTTGCCCCAAGCAGCGCGTGATCCACTTCAGCTCGGAAGGTATCGAGCGACAGAATCACACGGGCATCCAGTGCCGCAAGACGACGTGTATAATCTTCGTCCAGAAGCCTGAGACCGTTTGTGGAGATGGTCAGGCGACGAATCCCGGCGTCACGGCACATCTCCAGAAACTCAAGCAGTTGCGGATGCAGTGTCGGCTCACCGCCGGTGAAGTTGATGATGTCCAGTTCGGAATGTTCTTCCAGAAGATGCTCAAGGATCTTCTGCATTTCCTCCGTCGACATCCGGTAAGCTGCCGTGTTTCTGTTAATCGTATAGCAGATAGGGCAGTCAAGGTTGCACGATGAGGTAATGGGAATGACAGGCAGGTAGACCTTCTGCTGATGCGACGCACACGCTCCACAGTCGAATGGACACCCCTTTTCAACCGGACGCGAAATTCGGGAAGGCGGAGTACTGGGGGCCAGGAATGACATCGCGTCGAAATACCACTCTGCACTGGAGGAAACCAGGCAGGACTGGTGGCCGTGCTGCGGGCAGAACTTTTCGAAATAGACAGCTCCGTCCCGGACAAGAATCCTGGCGTCCACTCCCTGTCGGCAGACGGCACATAAGCTTCTGGTCATCGAGTAGTAAACATGATCCGTAGTTTCGAGCAGTGGCAGTCGATACTTAAATTCCATGGTGATGCTCCGCCTTTGAATCAACGTCCCATTTTCGCCTGTTGACGCCGGACAATTCTTGCCACCGTATCGACGGTCAAATGATCAAAGAACACTTTGAGCGGCACTGGACCCTGTGCCGCAAAACTCGCCAGCACAGGCAGCAGTCCGGTAAGTCGCTCCACTGCCTGAGGCTGAAGAAATCCGTCTTTCGTGACCCAGTCTGGCGTAGCATCGAAGAATTCGCCGTAGCCAAAGTGAATCTCAAATCGCTTCTCAAGCACGAACTGCAGATCAACGAAATCAAGAGAATCTGCCTGAAGGTCGGCAATCAGTCGACTGTTTGGCAGAACTTCGTCGAGCGGCACAAAGAGACGCTCGGACAGAATCTGACGAATCGCCAGTATCAGCGAATCTTCAGGGACATCGGTTGAGGGAGTGTCCGGCTGAGAACTCATGAGTCCGTGACGTCCTTTCGTCGCAGAACCAGTGCTGCATTCTGACCGCCAAACGCGAAAGAGTTTGACAGACTGTACCGCTGCGGGTGAACTCGCGTCGAGCCAGGGGCGTAATCCAGATCACAGTCCGGGTCCGGGACAGTAAGGTTTAATGTCGGATGAACGTGTCCGGTCTTAAGGCAGAGTGTCGCCGCAATCACCTCGACGGCACCTGCGGCCGCGATCAGGTGACCAATCATCGATTTTGTAGAAACGACTGGCACCGACCCGGCTCGATCACCCAGCAGCTTCCTGATGGCGATTGTTTCCATCACATCATTCTTGGGTGTCGAACTGCCATGTGCGTTAATCGCATCAATCTGTTCGGGACAGATCCCGGCGTCACTAAGAGCCCGTGTCATGGCCTGTAAAGCGCCTCGACCCTCCGGGTGAGGTTCACTGATTCCGTATGCGTCCATCGAATTGCCGTAACCAGCGATCTCGGCATGGATGTGAGCCTGTCGTGCAGTCGCCGTCTCGCGATTTTCCAGGATCAGCAACCCCGCCCCTTCTCCAAGTACAAACCCATCACGATCCCGGTCGAATGGCCGTGATGCCTGTGTGGGGCATTCATTCCGAGTACTCAACGCCCGAAGCTTGCAAAATCCACCCACGCCCAGTGGATTGATCATCGAGTCCGTTCCTCCGGCGAGCATGACTTTGCGTCGTCCGCTCCGTATTTCCTGAAACGCTGCGCCAATTGCATCCGTTCCTGCGGCACACGCAGAAACATGCACCTGCGGAGGGACTTCAAATCCATAGCGGTGACTGATGAGATGAGCGCATAAGTCCGAAGGTGTCTGCAGAAACGTCAGTCGCTTCTCGTGCCATCGCGATGCCTGGGCATTTGCTCCGCGAGACCACGTCAATAAATCCTGCAGATCCAGAACCTCGAGTCCGATTCCCAGACTTAGTCCTGCCGACCGCAGGACAGCAGAGTCTGCAAGCCCGGCATCCTGAATCGCCTGTTCCGCTGCCTCCATTGCGAACCCGATTCTGCGGTCACGAAACTCTGTGCAAACCAGATCCTTCACTTCTGCCGCAATACGACAGGGAAACTCTCCTGGATCAAACAGCTGAATGGGGCCAACACCTGATTTGCCGGCAAACATTGCCTCCTGAAACGAGCGAATGGTGACACCAATCGGCGAGACCACTCCCATCCCTGTGATCACGACGCGATGTTTCATGGCAGCCTCCATGTCGATTCTGCCTGAAACCCGTCCCGTGTGCTGATCTGATGTCGAAACTGACCACGGATCGTTCCTGCCACCTGACTCAGTGCGATGGCCAGTGACGCAGGCCCGAGTGTGAGCAGCATCTCCGGAGCGATGCCCGTCGAAAACTCCTCCGATGGTTCACATTCGGTATGGAACGGATCAAAGGGGCGGTATGCCACGGACACGCCGTCAAGTATTGCGCGAGGTGTGCAGTCGCGTCTGGCGGCGCTGAGCTGCCGTTCCATGACAAAACACCCAGCGGCATTTCGGAGCGTGTCTCCGGCTGGCGGATGCTGGAGTCGGCTGAAATGGTGCTGGACCAGCGCGTTTCGCTGGTCCGCAACACCGCCGATGAGTGCCACGTCGATTGTTCCCGAATGCAGTGCATCGCATGCTCGCTGGAATGCGACATACCATTGACCGGGACCCGGATAGCTGACGTAGTATGGCCCCTGGAGATTCAGGTTCATTGAAATGTGAAAGACGGGCATATTGGGCAGACATCGAAACGTCAGCAGACCATTGATGGCGTGGTAGCCGACGGTCGAAAGTGCCTTCATCGAAAGCTCCCCGGACGACTCATCGGTCGCCGCTTCGGCCAGAGACTTCAGGTCATCTCGTTCAAAGGGCACATAGCCCGTTGTCCAGTACAGGCCGATTCGGTCTCGCGGAACGTCATTCAAATGTGCCTGCTCGACTGCCAATCCAGCCGCCACAATTGCCAGTTCATCCTGGAGGCCCATGAACTTGCGGAGTTTTGGATTCCGAAGATAGGGTTGAGGATCACACAGAGCGCCTGTCGGACCCTGGTCCACATGACCCAGGCCAGTGACGACCAATGGCGATTCTGATTCCCCGAATTCCATGATGCTGAGCCTGCCTCTGCGTCTGTGTCAGTAAACGGGATACGCCACAGGAAATTCCCGCATCCATTGTCGATACAGCATGCGTCGCTGCTCATGAAGCCGTTCAGAATTAACGGCCTGAAGCATGAACATCAGCATTCCGCGGGCGATGCGGCGTTCATCCACCCTGGCCTCAAACTGAAGCTGTGCCGATGGGTCTCGAAAGCTCAGCAGTTTGACAGAGAACTCCACGCGAGCACCGGGGACGGCCCGTTCATGAAACCTGGCCAGTTCAATCTGCGTCAGTAATGCTCGACGAAGATTTTCCGGTGTATTAAACGACATCTCCACAAGAAAACCTGCCAGCTGCGCTGCACCTTCCACGATCATCGCGCCGGGATGAGTCGGAAAGTCCGGAAAGTGGTCGTGCAGAATCTCGTCCGAAAGCGTCACGCACTTGATGCCACAGGCGCGTTCGCCAATCGCGAGTTCGGTGACCTGATCCAGCAGAAAATATCGCATAAGAATCTACTGCGGAGGCAGCCTTTCCACCGGTGTCAGGGCATAGGAAAAATAACGATCCGCGGTCCAGAACAGCAGTATGATCCCAGCAGATAAGATTGTTAGATAAGTACGGTGGGAGACCAATGAGGCCATCTTTCGGCCTGGTACCTGAAACGCGAGATTCACATTCAGTTCCGGTGCCGTCCACTGGCGAGTCACCACGAACCATGCTGCCAGAGACACGAAGGCCATCCACCACACACCACTCGGCCATTTGTGCTGACGGAAGGCGATCACGCCGATCGCAGCACCTCCAAAGTGTGTTAGTATCGATGTCGGAATAAACTCACCGCCACCGACCAGCGAAAGGATCCATAGCGGAATCCCCAGCACCAGCCACAACAATCCAATCGCGGAGATTGTCGGGACCTGCACAAGGAGACCCAGGCCGACTAGCACTGAAGCAACATGACAGGCCCACAGAGCGTTCTGAGTATTCCCGAACTTCCAGTGATAGGCCACATGGAAAAGGCAGAAGGAGATTGCTGCGAGCCCCAGCCACTTCATAGCGCACCATCCACCAGAATATTCTGGCCGGTTACGTAAGTGTTGTGCTGAGCAAACCAGGCGACAACGTTCGCGATCTCACTCATCGTTCCAACACGTTTCAATGCGCAGTGCTTCTCATACTCTTCCCGCAGCGTCCCGGGCAAAGACCGCGAGACGCCTGCTTCCAGAATGCCAGGCTCAATCACATTGACACGAATGTTGTCCGGCCCCACTTCCTTGGACATTGCCCTCGCCATACCTTCGAGTGCTGTTCGGGACGTGGCATAATGAATCGGAGACGGCAGGGGCCGTGTCCCGCTGACCGAACCTACGAGCACGATATTCCCGCCACCTGCTGCCTGCATATGAGGTACAGCTTCTCTGCAGGCAAAGTACACACTGGAAACATTGATCGCCATCAGTTCATCCCATCCGGCGCGGTGGACGTGCGGGAGCTTCTGTGTCTGATCAGGCGGGATTTCGTCACCCGGCGTCAGACAAATGGCCGCGCAGTGAATCAGAGCGTCAATTCCTCCCAATTGCTGTGCAAAGGCGGCGATCGTTTGTTCAACCTGAGTTGTATCCCTCAGGTCGACTCGCAGCCCCACAGAATCCGGCAACTCTCCACGCAGATTGGCCGCGATGACTTCACCGGAATGATACGTCCAGCCGATGTGGGCACCGTCTTTGTAGAGCCGTCGACAAATCGTCGAACCGAGAGCCCCGGAGCCGCCAACGATCACGCATCGAAATCTCTTCATGCTGTCCATCGCCCGATTATGTCGCAAACTTGCCGCGTCAGTGAAGTCTGCCGAAAGAAAACGCAACAGAATACACCGATTTGGTCCGGCTCCATCGCACCGCAAAGCGCGGGTGCTATCTCACACAAAGGAGCTGAGGGCAGGATTAGTTCCATACGATCGAGGTGGAGCGTCACTGTTGGAAGATTCTCTCCGGCACAATTGTAGGGCCAACAAGAGACTGCCAACGATGTCAGTCCCCTGATCGCGTTTCTTCAAGGTCAGTCGTTCAGGGAATGGTCCAGCAAAGGACCTGTGTCGCTCACGTCCGCACTGCCTGCTCCGCTCGGCTAATCCAGCACATACGTCGCGTGCAGAGAGACAGAGGCGCTTACCGGTCTGACGTCGTCGGAGACCAGTTCTTCAGGCAGCAATTCATACGAACTGGAATTCAGGGCTGACGAAAACTGATGTTGTGCCAGGATTTTCTCGTGCGTGTTTTCGAGCGCGACGCCGGAAGAGCTCACAGACGAAAGCTCCCCCAGTCTTTTTCCTGCGGCCTTTGCGAGTCTTTCGGCAATACGCTTTGACATTTCGAAAGCCCTCGATGTCGCCCTGGAAAGTGCCTCCTCATTGGGACGGGTGATGAAGAGGAACTGTGGTTTCAAATCGATCGGCACCTCATCGTGAAGTTTGGTCATCATTTCCATGTACTTTTCGATAGGTTCCTCCCATGTCGTTGTTTCAACAGACTCCGCGGGCGGTTCGGCGGTTGATGCGGAGTCAAAGCGAAGCTGATCGACAAGAACCAGGATTTGCTCCGCCGACATGTCCTCGACGTTCCATCGTGCCGTCAGAAGAACGTTGATGCCTGGTCGTTCCGGCAGTTGCGCTTTCGAGAGTCGTGGAATTCGAACTCGAAAAGTCGTTCGCAACCGAGCAGTCGGATCCGTGTCAGCGGTTTCATCCTCATGAGGCTCTCCGGCATCGACTTGAGTTGCTCCCAATCGAAGAAGTCTTTGAGTCGTTTCCCGACACTGCTTTTGAACATCCTCCAGGCTAAGTTCCAG
>JAEUII010000121.1 GCA_016795145.1 Planctomycetaceae bacterium | reverse complement strand
GGGTTTTGCTGCTGATCGCTTTTGGTGCGGGATGGCTAACAGGAGTAAATCCGACGCTCTGGCTGTCGTGGTCCATTGAAGATGCTTTGCTGGGACTCGTGGCCACCGTTCCAATGCTGGCGGCTCTGGCAATCAGCCTTTTAATGCCATCGAACGGGATGCGCCAGATTCGAAAGTTCCTGAGGCAGTCGGTTGGCCATTATCTGGTTCAGTGCACACCGCTCGACATCTTTCTGTTGTCGGTGCTTGCGGGCGTCTGCGAAGAAATCCTGTTTCGCGGATTCTTCTTTCAGTGGATCAGTCAGTGGAATTTCATGCTGGCCGTTCTGATCACGAACCTGCTGTTCGCACTCGCGCATTCACTGACGGCGATGTACGCTCTGATCGCGGCGTTTCTTGGGCTGTACCTGACGGCGTTGGTCGGTGTCGACAAGTCACCGAACTTACTGATTCCGATTGTCGCCCACACGCTCTATGACTTCGTCGCCTTCTATGTCGTGATCTTCGACACTCAGCGAAATGCTCACCTTGATGAGCAGGACGATGATGATGCTGATGAGGGAGATGGCGAAGACGCTGGTGATGTCGCAGAAACTCAGAGCAGCGAGGAGCAGGATGAGGCGTGAAGACTCATCCCGCTTCGGTGGTAAATCCCATCAGATTACGCTGGCCAGATCTGTGAGCCGCCGTCGACTCGAAGGACCTGCCCTGTGACAAAGGCACCCAGCGGGCCTGCGAAGAACTCGACGACGCGTGTGACTTCATCGACAACTCCGACGCGGTCGAGTGTTCCGTCGGTCACGAGGCGTGCATCTTCGACCTTGCGAGTACCCAGGAAGCGTCCCGTTCGAGTATCGCCGGGGGCGAGCGTATTCACATTGATGTTGAAACTTCGCAGCTGTTCAGCAAGGCAGCGTGTGTATTCTACGACACCCGCTTTTGCTGTGGCATAGATCGAGCTGTTCGGGATTCCCTTGAAGGCTGAGATGGAGCTGAGCGTCAGGATGCGGCCTGTCTTGCGAGGCATCATGATCTTCGCTGCTTCCTGACAGACCAGAATGGTGCTGAGCAGGTTGCGGTCAAGGACTGCTTTGACATCTTCCAGCTTGATGCCAACGCAGTCATTGGGGTTTGGCTTGCCACCAGCTGCAGCGATGTCGCCACCTGCGTTATGAACAAGAATGTCGATCGGGCCAAGCTGGTCGCAGACTTCCGCGACGACTCGCGTGACGTCTTCAGCCTTCGTCAGGTCCCCGAGGACTCGAACGGTCTTCGTGGAGTACTTCGAAGCAATGTCGGCTGCTGTCTGAGTGAGCGTCGTGCCTTCACCGTATTCCGCCGGCCCGTTTTCCCGCATCCCATGAACGCCGACACTGCAACCCAGCGACGCAAGATGCTCTGCAAAACCACGTCCCAAACCACGTCCTGCACCCGTCACCAGCGCCACTTTGCCTTCGAGCAGTCGACCAGACATCACTACAAATCCTCAATTGAAAAAGTCACAGCACTCCCTGTTCCGAGCAATGATTCTAGAGCAGCCTCGTGCACTTCGCGAGTCGTGTGCTCATTGAACTAACGTTTCCCCGGGCGTCGGACGTGGCCATGGCAATCAAGGCAGCGATCGCTCGGGTGAAGGTAGTGGATCTTGCTAAAGATCCCTGAGTCTCGGCACCTTTCGCAAGATCCACGCCCCAAAATTCAGAGCGTGACAAACGACTAGTCCGCGGCCGCAGCAACGCGTCCGATGAAAGCAATCCGGATGTTCTGATAGTCCGCAAACTCTGTGGAGATCACAACTTCACCATGAATATCGAGGTTCTCTGATGCCTCGGACGTCAACGTCAACTCAACACACGTAATAGGTGATTCCTTCAGTTGCTCGGGAGTCGTGCCAGCCACTTCCCAGAGTTTTCGAGCTTCAAATTCTTCTTGCGACAAAACCTTGGCGCTGACATGTTTGTCTCCCGCCACTCTTGCGGTGACCGGAGTCGACTTGTGATCAAAACGAACGAACAGCAACCTTGTTTGTGGCTTACCAGCTTTCTGCAGGTCAAAGTCGACAAGAGGTGGCTCGACACGCACATCAGTATTCAAACGGCCGGAGGCACGCAGTGTGACCAATGGCTTGGTTGGGTCATTTGATTCCACAAGCACTTCTTCCTCAAATCCTGGCCGTATGGGATCAATCGGATACACCACAACAATGCTGCCGGTTCCTCCTGGCTCGATCGTCCCCGTCGGGCTCTCAATGGAGAGCGGATTGCCCTGCGTTGTAGCGCTTGTGATTGACAGTGACTTCGTACCTGAATTGCGAAACGGATATTCGAAGCGTACAGATCTCTCTGTCGCCAGAATCGTCAGATTTATGGCACGAAGTGTCGTGAACTCAATCGATGGATTGTCCCCAGTCGGTGGTTTTTTCGCCTCGTGGCGAATCACGATCACAGAACCCGAGGCTCGCGCAAACAGGTTGTTGATCCTATAAGTTCGGCCATCGCCAAATTGGTCGGAAACGAAAACACGATCGTCAGGCAACGTTTCCAGTACCGTGACAAAGTGGTCCGGATCTTTGAGCTGTACGATGAAAGGTGCCCCTGCCTTGATCATGTCGACAGCTGGTAATTCGATCACCGACGCTTTTGCGCCAACCAAGTTCAATGCATCTGCTATCTGCCGTGCGTCGTGACTACTCTCTTTTTGGGGCAGCAGCCGATTGGCATCATCACTGGTCAGAGCAATTCCGACCTTTTGCGCTGCCGCGACAAGGGAGTATTGTGCACTACTTAACGACACTGTGTTCGTGCCGCCTGGGTTAGTCGTTGCAGTCATGTCCGGAGATTTGCTTGCAGCCTGGCGCGACGTTTTTTCGTTTGGAGTGTCTGCGGATGTCGTCTGGTTACCTGCCTGCGAAAGTACTTCCCAGAGTTTGTCGTCGTTCGAGATTGCAAGTCGATTTTTCGAAAACCGGTCTTCCTTAATGGGTTGGTTCACACGCCCCTCTGTGTAAACCAGTCGCACGTCCACAGATGAGTTTGCGTTTGCAAAGCGGTAGTGTCCCGCTGCTGGTAACCAAACATCACCGACCTTATGGAACTGTGATTGGATCGAAGCACTTGTGAGTTTTCCCTCGTTAGATTGGAACTCCCACGAGTAATTCACAGGATTTCCACCCTGCGATTTCGCAAACTCAAACGAGTGCTTGTTTGTGGAGTTGCGTCCTAATGCTGTACTGAAAAGAACATTGTCTCCCTTCTGACCGACTTGAAACCCGACACCATCTCTTGCTTTCCAGGATAGGATCGAGTTTTTCAGCTCGACATCGACAGGAACGTTGTCGCACCAAAGCGGCAGGATGGGATCGAACTCTTCGTACAGTAGGTGCCAACTACGCCTTGAGTTTCGACTGTTCTCCGTGACTGCCTGTTTGCCTGCATCTCTTTGAGCAATCGAGTGAAAGACGCCGATGGTTGACCACTTCGACCGCAACGCACAGATAATGCCCGTCGACTTTTTCTGCAAAACGCTGTCTTCAGTTTCGCTCGCCTGAAGGTGATACAGCCGCGTACCAAGATGTATCAGACGGTCATTTTCTTTATCGAGTGAAAACTCTAAGTCACGTTCAATCGCCACTGTGCCCCGAGCACTCTTCGAGACGTATTCGATGTGAGCTTGTCCTTCCCAGGTCTTCAGACTCAGGTAGTTTCTCTGCCAAGTCTCTATGACATTTTCCAGTACGGCGATCCCTGGATCTGTGTCACCTTCGTTGCTTTCCTGCGCGACTACCGCAAATGGAGTGCACAAAAGGATTGCGAATGCAGTTGATGTGATAGTCAAGCTAATGCAGTTCGTCATTAGTCATCCTTTCGAGCGTAACCAAGCGTTTTTGCAGGCTATAGGGAGAGCATGTGCTCGTCAAGTCCTTAAGCCACGCCTCTTCGGGAGGCCAGACGATCGCGGTCTCCTGCAGGAAGGGCATCAGGTTTTACAACGCTGCTGAGCGAAAGTGTGTACCAGGCTCTTGAGGGAATCAGTACTGAATGGTGAGGAGTCGCAGGTCATCACTCAGAGAGTGATGGCTACTATGCGAGTCCTGCATATTTGCGGCCGGTCCAGAAGGCGCCGAGCAGGACGATCAGGGCGCCGGCCCAGGCGGGGTGGCACCAGAGGCGAACGGGCACGATGACGGGTTCGGGTTCGGGCATCGCGGCGATCTTGTCGACCAGTTGCTGAATTTCCTGGGAAGATGTTAGCTCGCCACGAGTGACCTGAGCAATTTCCTTCAGGACATCCAGGCGAGCTGGCTGCCCGATCTGTTCTTTCTCCTGACCGGTCACCGAGATCACAGTTTCCAGACGACCACCGGTTTCTGCGCAGGTGGTGATCAATCGGTACTGGCCTCCTTCGGATGGAGTGAACGTGCCTGTGAACAGGCCCCACGAATCTTCACCGGCTGGTGCCATTCGGATCGTATCTGTTTGTCCTGAGGGAGACAGTGTCTGCACGACGACCGTTCCCTGTCGCAGAGGGTCACCGGCATTGCTGATCACGTTCGCATTCAGAGTCACCACGTTGCCGGCTTCAGGGCGGTCGGGCGAATAGAACAGTCGCATCGATTCACCCTGCGACATGTTTCGCTGATACGCCATCCAGCGAACGACCTGGCCCCAGAATCGATAGTGATACAGGTCTTCAACGCCCTTTCGCCATCGCCATGCACCGTCGGTTCCCATGAACAGCACCTTGCCGGTTCCGAACGTCCGAGTCGCGATCAGGGGGACTCGACCATAGCTTGTGGAATCCGATTCATGAGCCGCCAGTACCTGCGAACCAATCTTGGCTCGGAGAGCGGCGGCGTACCAATAGAACCCCGGCAGCGAATTCCAAATCCGCTCATTCTCGTTGTCATCCTGCTCCAGCCGAGTCAGCAAGCTTCGACGTCCGGCTTCGGTCAGTTCAAATCGAGCCTGTCGAGCAGAGCCAATCCCCTTCGGACGAGCTGTATCCAGAACCACCGGACACAGTTCCTCAAGCTCGGATGTCAGCAGAGTATTCTGGAAGCCTCGAAAGCCAGGCAGGAACACAAGTCCGCCGGCCTGACTGCGAACCAGTTGCTTCAGGTTCACACAGTCCTGAGCCGTCAGTTGTTTCGATGAAACACCGACATCGCCAAGAAACACGACGTCGTATTCGAACAGTTCTTTTTCCGCCGGAAACGCATCCAGGTATCCTCGGCCACCACCGATCGTTTCGATATCCGGGTGAAACAGCAGGCAGCTCACTTCAACGCCCGGGTCACGTTCCAGAGCATTTCGGAGATAGCGGTATTCCCAGCGCGGATACGATTCGACAATCAGCACTTTTAGTTCCTCATCACGGATCGTGATGGGAATCGTCAGCTTGTTGTTCTCGGGCAGTGCCTCCGTGTCATCGACAGGGATCTCCATCGTCAATGTGTACTCGCCGGTCTTTGTCGGCTTCCAGTCAATCGTATCCTGCTGCTGCCCCATGCCGGCGACCTGAACGGTCTTCGAGATTTCTTCACCTCGAGTGCCGCTGAGAGTCACCTTCACACTTTTCTCGTTCGGCAGCCAGCTGGTGACTCGAAACGGAATGCGAAGCGACTTATTGACGACGCCAAATGTCGGTGCATCGGAAGCGGCAAGCTGCATGTCGGGAAGTCGTTCTTCACTGCCCACACCGACTGCATAAACCGGAACATTCTTCATTCGCAGTTCTGATGCCGCACCTGTTGGAGAATCGCCCGTGTTCCAGTCGCCATCGGACATCAATACGATGCCTCGAAGGTTCGTGTGCTTTTCCGCGGCGGCCATGAGCGCCGAATGAAGGTCGGTTCCCTTTTCCCCCGAAGGCGGTGCGGAAGAGAATGGTTCAAAAACAACGTTCATACGTTTGGCAACAGGAGCCCAGATCTCCGGCTTCACCACCGGGTCAACGATTTCCTGGCGAGTCTTTGGCTTCTCTGCCGGAGCGGCTGGATTCAGTACGTCACGAGTTTGCATGCTGCCCGATGTATCATGCAGCACGACCAGCGTCGGTTGTTCCTTCGGAAGAATCTCCTGAGGAAACTCGGGCTGATTGAGCGTGATCAGCACCATCAGGATCAGGACAAATCGAGCCAACTCGAGCCAGCCCATCGCGCGGCCATAGCCCGAACGCCGCCAGCTGATCCAGCAGCAGGCTGCAGCAATTATGATCACCAGGATCGTCAATATCAGAGTCGCTGGTGTCCAGACAAACGTCATAGGTGTCTCATCGTTTCAGGGCTCGGGCACGTTTCTCGGATTGTGAGCGGGGGGACCACCGCGTTCAAATGACAAAGACTCTATTTTACCTATTCAATACAACGGCACCCGAACATGTGTTTAGGTGGGGGTGAATGGAGGCTTTGGAAATTGGCTTGCGTGCAACCGGTTCTGCGAGAAATCACACGGCGAGCGGGATGCGTCAGCTTCCCGGTACCTCGTTCCGCCATTCACCGTAGGAATCGCAGTGCATCACTCAGAGAGTGATGTCTACTGTGGTCAGCGATCTATTCCTTTGAGTCCCCCGCCGCTTCAGCTTTCTCCGGAACCATCACGACAGTCAGCTCTGTCGTCTGCCCCGCGACAAGTTTGACAGAAACGTTGCCGCCAAGAACCTGTTTGGGTACATCCGGGATTCGATAGCCTTTTCGTTGCACCAGGACTTCCTGTGTGAGAGGCACCGCGGCGTCTGATGAACCTGGCAGTGACTTGAGCGTCACCTTTCCATCGGCATCCGTCTTTCCTGCGTAGAACGGATAAGCATTGGTTCGGACGTGTGAAAGAACCGGATCCTTGTCAGCGTCGCTCTCTCGAATACTAAACGCCTTGACTCGCTGTTCCTGAGTCAGAGTTGCAAGGCGAGACGTCGACCAGGCATCTCCGATGATGTTCGATCCACTTCCGGGGAAGAACTGGTTGGGCCACATCGAAACTTCAGCTCCAGCGAGAGGTTTGTTCTCCGCATCCACGACACTAACGGAGACAGTCGCCGTTTGTCCCATCGGGATGACAATCTCCGAGGACTCTCCGGTGGATCGCACGACGTAAGGAACAACCTGAGATGCCGATTGAAATCCAGCGTAGTCCTCCGGTGGTACTCCGGCCGCGGCGAGTTCGTCGGTGAGTGCTGCTCCTGACAAGCCACCGTCGCAGACCGCGACCAGCATCACGATGCAGTCGCGAGGCACGGAATTAAAGACGAAGCTTCCGTCTTCCTTGATCTTCGCGAAGTCGTTCCATGTGAGTCTGCTGTCTTCATCCGAGATCGATGTGCAGGCCTGCAGAACAACGTGTCCACTTTTCACAGGTCGTTCGACGGTATCGTCGAGTCGTCCTTCGAGTCGATGTCCAGGGCGAAGTGTGAGATCCGGAATCTGTTTCTCAAACTCATTTCCGTCGAGCTGAGACAGCAGAAAGACGTCGCTGAACAACACTGGTCCACTGTCGGGAACATGGAACAACCACATCGCCTTTCGAGCATCCGTGACGGCAACTGATCGCAGGGTTCCATCATCCAGCGGCTTCCATTCATTGCCGCTTCCTCGACCGCTGAATTCCCCGAAGAGTCGACCGCGAATCGGTTGCCCGTTCGCTGAATCGATTCCTCGTACTCGATACTTGAGTCCTCGTTCCATGCTGATGCGGATTGGCTTCTTGCCGATCGGGAAGTCGTTCTGTGCTTCGATGAAGTCTTCGTGCTGGATTACGACGGAGACTTCACTGGTCTTTCCTTCCGGGAAAACAAACATTGGGACTTTCAGATCCACGTTGCCTTTGTCGTTCGATGAAATTCCTGTTGAAGGCCCGTGTTCGTTCGGGTTCCAGAAGAAGTGAGAGCCTTCGGATGCTGGCGAACGCAATCCATAAGGACGAACCGACGCACCGACGATGGGCTGATCGTCCGAATCGCGGAGTTCCAGCGTCAGAATCACGAACTCCTTTTCAGGCTTCGTCGAATTCTCGTCGCTGGCCTGAGCCTCGTCTTTACCTTTAACCTCGTCGCAGTGCGCCTGGGAGTCTGATGTCAGCAAGGCCAGACAGGCGATGAACAGGACTCGCAGCGATCGTTTCAACATTTGTATTTTCCTCGGTGGCGGTCTGAGGCGGGCGACTGAGTCCAGAAATCGGCAGTCGCGATGGCCGCTCCACTTGTTTCCGCAAAGAGTCAACAGCGTCACGATTTGTCTGAACTTCTTTCGAAATCGCAATCGTTCCACTCGCCCCCGCCGGGTTCAACCCGGTGGTCCCAGGCTTCTGCACTACCTCAGCGTCCGGGGCGAGTGCGTCAGTTAATCAAACCACTCATCGTTTGGATCAAATTCGGGGATCGCGATGATCATGACCCTCATCTTCCCGATGGCTCGATGGCGGACACCGGGAGGGATCACGATGGCCTGCAGCGGCTTCACAGAGAACTGCTCACCGTCCAGTTCCATCTTTGCATCGGGCTGACATTCGAGGAACACGTAGGTTTCTGTCACGGTCTTGTGATAATGCCGTTGAGCATCCTCGGAGATGTCTGTGATGTGCAGCGTTCCGGGAAATTCATCGACCCCCTTGAAGGCTCTGCGAGCCGTTCCACAGGGACACGGCACGGGAGCGATCTGGCTGAAATCGGCGAACTTCCATTTGCGTTCGGCGGGATCAGTCATGTTCGTTTTTCCTTCAGACTGTGATGTGGCGGGCTTTACGGCCCATGCTGGGTGGTCGGTTGATTTATCCCAACCCGCTGCGTGAGCTTTGAAGTTGCGCTCTTCAGGCCCGGCGGGCCGATAAATCCCCTGCCGGTGGCGTCAGCCACCGGTGAGTATACCAAGAGACGCTTGAGGCCCGACGGGTCGACACACTTGGCCCAACGTCGGCAGAACTGTTGTGTCGGCCCTCCGGGCCTTTCATTTGTCCTTATTCTTTTCCGGGGCCTGACGGCCCCGGCAAGGGATGTTCCGGGCTTCCAGCCCTGCAAGTTGAGGCAACTCCAAAGTGCAGACGCGAGGGATCACTTTGGACAACCTGGCGATGTTATCCCTCACTGACGTTTCGGGTTGTGATGCGTCAGCAAATGTCGGGCTGTGATCCATCAGCAAATCCGCAGCTCATGTTAGAAGAAAAGCCCGGATCGTTTGGCAACCCGGGCTTTTGAATCATTCACTCGAATGACCTCAATCGATCATTATCGATTGCGAGCAGCCGCCCATTCATCCAGCATCGCCTGAATGCGAGCCGGGTTGAAGTCGCCAGGAACGTCGTAGTCCTGATTCGCCTGAAGATCCTTCACGGTCAGATCCTTTGAAGGCACTCCGCCTTCAGGAACCTTTCCGTGAGCGGTCCAAACGATCGCGTTCAGAACCAGTGTTCGGAAGTCACGATTGCCCCAGTTCCAGTGATCATGACCGCCTGTGAACCCGAAGCCTCGGCCAGCATCAGGACGCTGAACGGCCCAGGCAACCGTCTGAGCTTCCTTGCGTTCAAGGACTGCAGCTCGCACGGCTGGGTTGTTGCTGTGAGGACCTTCGGGCCGCGACAGGCTGCCGTCTTCCTTCACCAGAGTGTCCTTAGGAGGAAGGTCGGAAAGAACAGACACGACGCCCGCTTCTTCACCCGCGAATCGCATGTGGTAGTACCACTCGTCGTTGATTCGGAATGGCTTCACACCGCTGGAGATTGCATGCTTCGGGAACGTCGTGAAGTTGCCGGTCCAGTGAGGATTCACGGACCAGTCTGTTTCAAAGTAGCCGCCAATCCAGTTCAGAAACGCATCGCCGGAAGCACCTTTGGGAACTTCGACGCCATAATGAATGGCGACCATCCCGATGCCACGCTTTTCAAGTTCTCGCAGCCGGTCCAGCTTGCTGTTGAACGGATGTCCGCCACCGCCGTCCGCATAGATCACGATCGTATCAGCATGGTCAAGGACCGATTCATCCTTTGGCCAGCCATCGGTGTAAACGGTGGCTTCAATGCCGATGTTGGCGGAGTTCAGAGCTTCCGCCAGAATCATGCAGCCTGCTCGATGTTCATGAGCACCATAGCCGTGGCTTGGTTTGCCTGCGATCAGAGCAACCTTCTTTGGTGCTGGCAATCGCTTCAGGCGAATGTTGCGGAACTGCACTGTCATTGGCGGACCGACATGCGCCTGCAGGGCCAGAAGTCCGGCGGCTCGGCGTTCCTTGATGTCGTTGTCGGTCACATCCACGGTCATCATGTCGTTGATGAAGTGCTGGTAATGGAAGCCGTCCGCGACGACTCGATACTTGTTCCAGTCTTCCTTCTTGATGTTCTTCTGGATCTCTTCGGACTTGCCGACTTCGCCGGTGACCTTCACTTCAAACTTGCCGTCATTGCGGACAAGTTCGGTCTTCTGACCTCGCTGAGCCAGAATGCCGCGATAGGCTTCGCCGTAAAGAATGCCTGAATATGTCGTGCCGGCTTCGAAGTCTGCTTGGTAGCCGCCGATGCGCCACTTGCCGTCGGGCAGTTCAAAGCTGCGGTACTGAATGCCGGAATTGCCGTTCACGATGCGGTATTCGAGTTCCAGTTCGAAGTTATCCAGCTCACCCCCGCGCCAGATGATGAACGTGTTCTTGTCGAGCTTGACCTGTTCTGATGTGACGCCCGTGATGGCTCCGTCCTTGACGCTCCAGATCTTTGGATCGCCGTCCCAGCCGTCGAGTGTCTTGCCATCAAACAGAACTTCCCAGTCATCTGCACGACCCGTAATGGTTGACGCAACAAGTGCCGTCAACAGCAACAGAATTCGCCTGAATTGCATGTTTGCTCCCTGATTCTTACAGCCCAATAAATGAGGCCACCGGCTTGTTTCCGGCGACACTGCCAGGAGCTTAGCGAATCGGAACGTGGTTGTCTTCAGTTCGGAGGATTCCAGCGTTCTGTTTGGCGAGCGGGGGACGTGAGTCCCCTGATTGCGATTCTCTGCGATTCCGTTCTCTGCGACTTATGCGACTCGCCTACATGGAGTTGAAGCACAGAACACAATCAGGGGATTGACATCCCCCGCTCGCCTTGAGTCGGGACCCGTGGGTCGGGGTTCGCATTTTCTTCACCAAGACCCTATCGTGTGAACTCCGTGTCCAATTTGCTGATTTCACTCCCAGGCGGCTTGAGCGTCGTGGACGAAAACGCATCAAAGAAACTTCTCGCCCAAGGCCAAACTCCCGGCTGGGGACAATGGCTCCTGGCAGTCGTTGTTGGTTGTCTGCTGACCAGCTACGTCTGGATCGGCTTGCTGCGCGGTGGCGGGTTGAACGGCGGTGACACCTATCCGTACTTCTTTCCTCAGAAGCAGCTGATGGCCGAGGAGATGAAGGCCGGACGAATACCGCTGTGGCATGATCGTACGGCTCTGGGATATCCCCTGCTGGCAGAAAGTCAGGCGGGCGTTTTTTATCCGAGCAATCAAATCCTGTATCGAGTTCTGGACGTTCACACCGCGTATCATGTGAGCTTCCTTCTCCATTACGTCGCCGCGTTCGTTTTCTCCTGGCGCTTCATTCGGACTCAGCGCCTTTCGAATCTCGCATCGCTCCTGGCTGCGGGAGTCTTTGTGTTTGGCTGGTTTCCGGCTCGCGCGTCGCTGGAATGGAGCATCATCGGGGGAGTCTGGTTGCCGATTGCCTTATGGCGAACTGACAGCTGGCTTCAGCAGCCTTCGCGAAGGAACTTTGCGATTCTGGCCATCGTGCTCGCCGTTCATTTGCTCGCAGGTCACTTCACGCTGGCCTTTATTACTCAGCTTGCTTGCCTTGGATACTGTGTCCTGCGAAGTCCTCGAGGGCTCCTGCGGCAGACTGCTCCGGTGTTCGGCGCGATCATGCTGAGCGGTGCGTTGGCAGCCGTGCAGTTATTGCCCACATTGGAATTGCGAGCACACAGTCAGCGAGGATCCGATCAGAAAGCGTTTGACCCTTGCTACGGTCACATGCCGCCGATGTACATGACGCAGTTGATTGCTTCGTGGTGGTACTGGCATACGCCGGAAGTGATTGAATCGCGCGAGATGCTGAAGTTGAACGTTTTGCAAAGTTCGGCCGATACGAATGCGGTCGAAGCTCATTTGTATGTTGGTTTGATTCCGCTTGTGCTCGTGCTGACTCTTGCGAATCCCAATGTCCGACGGCGGCTGCCGGAGAAACTCGTTCTGCCATGGATGATCATCGCGGTCGTTGGCCTTGTGTACTCATTCGGCTGGCTTGTTCCGCTGACTCGTTACCTGCCAGGCTTTGGCTTCTTCATGGGCCCGGCTCGCTATTCGATCCTGACAACACTGGGGCTGGCGATTCTGGCAGGAGCGTCACTCGATGCGGTGACTCGCCGATCATCCGTGTGGTCGAAAGCGATCCTCGTCACTGTGGTTGGTTGTTTGACTCTGGTCGACGTCACCTGGTCGTCCCGCGCTGTCTGCGATGCTGTGATCGTTTCTGATCCACCGTGGAATGGCCTGAAAGACAGTTGGCTGGCGGAGACGTTGCAGAAGGAAAATCAGCAATACCCCGTTCGGTTGATGACCGATGCGAAGAACATCGCCAACCTCTATGGTGTGAGTTCCGTTCCGCAGTATCTGGGACTTGGGCCTGCCGAATATTTCTCGGAGGAATTCAAGCTGCAGACAAAGCCCGAGTCAGATGCCGCAGTGTTTCCGGATGACGCACAGATCACGCGACTTCGCAATCTTGCGGTGACTCACGTCTTGACCACCGATCCCGTCTCGGCGTTGTCTCCGGAGCTGGAACTGGTTCACGCTGCACCTGATTCGTTTCTAAACCGCGTTTGGGGACGAGGCAACGCACCATGTTATCTGTACCGCTTTCGTGACTTGCCATCGTTCGTGACGCCGGAGCCGATCTTGCCCGCTCCTGTTTTTGGCGGGAACGTCACATTTCCTGCTGAGCCGTCAGCAAAGACCGACGAACAGGAACCGCCGACCGCGGTCATCAACGTGGGGCAGATTAAGAGGACACCGGTCGTTGTCGAATTCGACGCTGAGCTTTCTCAGGCTGGCTATGTTCAACTTGCCGATTTGATGTTCCCGGGCTGGACTGTGGAAGTCGATGGTAAGCCTGAGTCAGCAGCCTCCAGCTATGGACTTCATCGCATCGTGAAAGTTCCCGCAGGCAGGCACCATGTCCGGTGGTCATATTCGCCGCGGTCCTTTCAACTGGGGTGGATCACGTCGCTGGTGACTCTGATCGGTGTCATCGTCATCGCCTGGCCGCGAAGAAGGAATGTGGCCTGACGAGATTGCTGCTGATTGAGTGCACTTCGTAACCCGACACGTCAGTGAGGGATAAATTCGCAAGGTTGTCCACGAAAATCCCTTGCTGACGTAACGGATTGGGATAGATCAACCGGCTGCTAGAACTCCCACTTCTCCGCGTCCTGATCCAGCATCCTGACGGAACCTCGAAGGTCCATCAGGAAGCACCGAACGTTGATCGTCCACAACTCGCGGTCACCACCTTCGTCAATGCGCTGGCCGCAGTGTTTCACGATCTGGTCGCGAAGAGAAAACGCGTGCTTGCGATGTTCCTCTTCTTCGGCAACCTGCCCTTCAGGCGTATCCGGGTAATTGAAGTTTGGTCCCAGGAAATGGGTATAGGCGCCGCAATTGCGATGTTCCATGATGTAGACATCACGGATCTCGTGCAGCTGAACGGCAATATCCAGGTGCTGGAAGAATGCTTCACGCCACGACGAGTGCTTTGGCTGCATCACGCCAAGAGCCGCACCGGCAAAGACCAGTTGGTCGTAGCGATTCGACAGGTTGTCGCCTTCCATGAACTCCACCATGTCGTCGAGCAGCCGCAGGTCCATGCAGCTCAGCAGCAGCACGTTCTTTCGTGGTGGTGGATAGGGGCGAACTGCAGGTCCGCGACGATGAACTTCCATGGAAACTCCGGCAGGCAGGGGGAGTGTACTGATCTCATTCTCTGGTGATGGCTGTCGTCGATTGACTATTCTGGAATGAAGCTCGTGTTTTGAGAATGCGACTTGAGGGTGCCAGTCGATTGAATTTTCTAACCCTGTCGGTTGGAATATCTTTATTAAGTGATCGAAAGTTCACCTTGGATCGGCGGAGAGAGAAGAGCGAATGGCAAGCATGAATGAAGCGAGCTGGCAGGTTGCCCTTGAACCGATCCGCACGGCGCAAACAGTCATTGAGCAATGGGCGAATCGGCGGAAGATCACTGTTCCTCAGAAGGACGACCTTCGTGCGGAGCTTCAGGCTCTGCATCAGGAGTATTCGCTTCAGGCCGAATCCGGCTGGCCTGCAGCCAAACTGCCTGGGCTCCTGCCCATTCAGACGCAGGAAACTCCTGGGGTTCGAGGATACCGCGCTGCCGTCTTTATGACGCACTATTTGAACCAGCTTCGAGCTCGACGACGGCTCACGCTGGCTCAGTACCATGCCTTACAGTCGGACACGAATGAGCGACTTGCCGCGGTCCAGCGATTGTTGCAGCGAGAGGGGATTGACGAGGCTGTGCTCATCGCTCAAGTTCCGGATGAGGTTCGATCCATACAACTGGGAAGTACCGAGAACCAGGTGGCAAGTGCATTGAACAGCCTCGGTGCCGCGCCTGCCTCTGCCACTCCGCCGGAACCGCCGGAACCTCCGAAACCGCGACGCAACATCATGGAGATCCTTCTGGATCCTCGCAGCATTCAGTGTCTGCTGGGACTTGGTGGAGTCCTGATGGTTGTTGGTCTGGTGATCCTGCTGTGGCTGAATAACTTCTTCACACCTCAGGTCACCGCGATCGGAATGGCTGTTATCAACGTCATCGTTCTCGGTGCGGGGATGCAGCTGATTCGTAAGACGCGGTTTCAGATGGCTGGCAAAGCCGTGGCACTGCTCGCCTGTGCGGTGATGCCACTGAATCTCTGGTACTGCCATGGAAACGATCTGGTCACCGTCGACGGACACCTGTGGGTCGCTGCTGTTTTGATCAGCGCGCTGTATGCGGCGGCGGCGTGGGTGTTGAAGGACGAAGCGTTCGTTTATGTGTTCTGTGGTGGCATCACGCTGACAGGTTTGCTGGTTCTGGCTGACCTTCCGCCGTCACCCATGCGATTCTGGGAAATCGCGTCGCCTGCAACGATGCTGGTCATTCTTGGACTGATGGGCGTTCATCTCGAACGAGCGTTCATGCCTGGGTCAGGACCTTTCAGTCGCGAGAAGTTCGGAATGGCGTTCTTCTGGTCCGGGCATGCTCAGATTGCCACCGGGCTGATTCTTCTTTTGGGTGCTCACGTCGGAGGCGACTGGCTGTATGAAGTGTGGTTCAAGCCTGTCTACGACAGTTTGCAGGCTGTGCCATCGCCTGTCTGCAGTCGTCTGCGATGGTTGTCACTGATCCTGGTGCTGGCGGGAGTCTGGAGCTGCATCTATTCCGATCTTGTCGTTCGGCGTCGCGGCATTCTGATTCACATCGCTGGCGGACTTTTGTTGTGGGCGGAGATCCTGGTCATTCAGATTCTGAATCTGCACCTGGGTGTTGATGCAATCATCGGCATCATGGCGGGAACGGCCTGCCTTCTGCACGGCGTCCGGAAGATGGCTCCTGCGGACTCTGTCATGACGCGTTCATTCCCGGCGTTCGCTTTGATGCTGGGGATCGTTCCAGTCTTCATCGGATTTGTGGTGTACCTCGACAACCTCGGAGCGAGAGCCGTCTGGACCACTGAGTCTCCTCGATGGACGTTTGCCGCAGTGATGCTGTTGACAGCCGTTGCCAACCGATTTGGCGCGTTTGTCACTGATCCAGTCAGATCGCGAGCACGGACGGTGTTGTTCTTCGGGACCGGCGCGGCCACGATGATTGCCGCGGTGGCCATCCTTGCGGCAGCAGGACTGAACCGCTGGCAGTCTCATGCACCGCTGATGATGCTACTGCCGCTTGGCTGGCTGATTGCTTCACGGCTCTACGGTTCACATCCTTCCGCACAGCCACTCTGGTGGGTCGCGCAAACGGCCGCCGTAGTCATGCTGCTGTCATCACTGGCGACAGGATTCCAGGGGTTCTTTGTGAAGGACACCGGATCCTCGGTTCATCTGGCGCTGACTCTGTTCTTCCTTGAAGCCGCCCTGTTTTATGGTCTGAGTTACTGGATCAGGCAGAGAACGTGGTCGGTCTATGCAGCGTCGCTGATGATCTGTGCGGCCTTCTGGCAGCTGCTGGCGCTGGCGGGATTTGGAACTCAGGCGTACCTGGTGAGCTTTGCGGTTGTCGGATTGATTCTGCTGGCCGTCTATCGACTGGGTGTCCTGGAATCGACGTCGTTTGCTTCACTGACGGAAGTGATCTTCCTGTCTGCCATGGCAGCGTTGAGCCTCGCGTTTGTGTCGTCATTCTTCTATGGCCTTCAGCAGCTGGCTCTTTCAAATTCAACAACGGCTGTCATCGACTGGGGCTTTGTTGGTTTCGCATCCGCGATGCTGGTCATGAGTATCGCGGCATTTCTCATGACGGCGCAGGCTGCGGGACGCAACTGGTTCATTGTCACAAGTGTTGGACAGGCCGTCATCGTGGCCGCAACTCTGCACAAACTGATCGATCTGGGGCCATGGCAGCAGGTTGAGTTGTTTTCAGTGCTGATTGGAATCGGGCTGCTGATTACTGGTTATCTCGGCTGGTACCGTGAACAGGATTCTGAATCGAGCTACGTGAGCGTTAGTCTTCCGATCGGGGCTTTGATGACGACAGTGCCACTCGCGATCGCCACGTGGATCGATCGAGGTCATGATGTCTTCCGTCCTCTGAACGAGTTTGGATTCCTGTTCGTCAGCCTGTTCCTGCTGGCGTCCGGCATCATGTCGCAGGTGAAATCGACGACGCTGGTTGGATCCTCAATGACCGTGCTCTACTTCCTGACACTGCTGATCTTTGTGCCCTGGAGCCGACTGAATTCTGTCGCACTCGCGATCACGATCGGCGGTGGGTTCCTGTTTGGTTCAGGTTTGATCCTGGCATTCTTCCGCGATCGACTGCTGACCCTGCCCGACCGAATTCGAAACCGCGAAGGTGTGTTTCGAGTGTTCAATTGGCGATAGCAAAGTTCCTGGTTCTTTGTTCCTGGTTCCTGGTTCCTGGTTTGGAGTTAGCAGGGCGGGTGGAGGCTATTCGGGGAGTTGTGATTGGCCGGGAGTGACGGTTGGGGCCTCGATGGCTGTCATTCCCTTCAGTCGTTCGGGGTTGAGCTGGCGGTCGTTTGTGACGTCGCGAATCAGTACCTGGACAATCCGCTCCGGGTACTTTTCCAGGATCGTGCGGTAAACCTCCGGGTCTTTTTCTCCGGAATCACCCAGCAGAACGAACTTGCGTTTGGGATATCGCTCCATCAGGTGCGAGATCTCAGCGACCTTGTGATCCAGTGTACCGTCTTCATCAAGCAGCATGTTGGCGAAGTCCTTCCATGAGCCGGTCGTGAGCAAGTTCTTTCGCAGAGTTCGCATGTGGAATGTTCCTTCCGGCCATGCTGATTCTTTGGAATGCAGAAACTGCTGAAGAGGGTCGTACATCTGCCATGGACCACCGGAGACATAGTGAACCGAGGCATCCGGGTAACGTTCAAAGACGCTGCGAAGTTCAGTGGCCGGATGAAACTTTTTGAGGAACGTGTTGCGGAAGACGATCTCTCCTCCCGCTTTGATCTCCGTGATCTTCAGCGTGTCGTCGATATCGCTGATGATGGAAATCCCTTCCGGCTCGATCAGACGGACTCGCCCTGCTCCTGTGTGGTCCGTCGACGTTGCGTGAAATGTCAGCCAGCCGTCAGACGACTTCTGGCTCCTCCGGATCTCTTCGGCGCGTTCCTGAGTCAGGCGAATTGTCCCAGTGGCCAGTCCATTACCATCCGTCTTAATCACGTCGCCAGAATCGCTCTTGAGCTGCCATGTTTCCTGTTTCGGATCCTGATCGAACTGAAACGTGACGATCTCTCGCGATTCGCTGTCGGCCAGGAAATGCCGAGCCCTCTCTTCAAAGTGTTGGAGTTCCGATTCCTTGAGTTCCCCTAACCCTGTGGCCAGTTTCGAGACAGCCGCCTGAGTCCACGAACGATCCTCATAAACCCAGTAACGGAGTTCGATGTTCCAGACGTTGTCAGTCAGATGCCCGCAGGAAGGATAGAACAGAACAAGCTCATCATCAGCGAACATAACGGTTCCTTGCAGGCTCGCAAAGGTGAAGAGGAAAGCCAGCGAGGCCAGCACCATACGACGAAGACAGCGAACAGATGGAATCTCATTGACCATTCGACTTCTCCGGGTACTTGTGATGGTGGAGTCACTCATGATCGGGCTCCTGCTGCTGCGATGATTCGCTTCACTGAGTTTGAAGCGATCCGGCCACAGAAAGGTACTCCTGGAAATTCGTGCCCCGTTTTGTTTTCTTCGAACGGGATTCTGTCATAGTTCCTCTCTGTCTGGCAGTCCGTTTCGAAAGAAACGGGAACGGCCAGTTTTGATGTCGTGGATTCTGTGAGGAACCTGCCCGCCAGTTGATTTCGTGAGCCGCAAGGCGCTAGCCGCGGGTTCGTGTCGCCGACACATTGCAAACACCCGCGGCTAGCGCCTCGCGGCTCAGTTCTGTAACGCAATCAACAGCTTACGAAGTATCGCGGCGGGCCATGAATTTTCAGGGATTGAAGGGCTCATCAATGACTTTCACATACGAAGAAATCTCGCGGATGATCGATCATTCGCTGCTCAAGCCAAGCACGACGTTTGAAGACTTCGAGATCGGCTGTCGAATGGCGGTGGCGTACAAAGCAGCCAGCGTGTGCATTCAGCCCCACTATCTGAAACGGTGCGCGCAGATCCTGGAAGGCAGCGGCGTTCGAGCCAGCACGGTGATTGGTTTTCCTCACGGTGGACATTGCACGTCCGTCAAGGTCGCCGAAGCGCGCCAGGCCCTTGCGGATGGCGGCGAAGAACTGGACGTTGTCTGCAACATCAGCAGAGTCCTCAGCGGCGACTGGGATTTCGTCACAGCCGATCTGAAGGCCGTGATTGAGGTGACTCATGATGCCGGACAAAAAGTGAAGGTCATCTTCGAAAACTGTTATCTGAACGATGAGCAGAAGATTCGCCTGTGCGAAATCTGCACTGAGCTGAAAGCGGACTGGGTCAAGACATCGACGGGCTACGGGACCGGCGGAGCAACGATGGATGATCTTCGTCTGATGCGAAAGCACGCCGGTCCGGAGGTTCAGGTTAAGGCGGCTGGCGGAATTCGAGACATGGATGCTCTTCTGGAATGTCGAACGATTGGTGTGTCGCGAATCGGTGCCAGTGCAACTCAGGCGATGCTGGATGAATGCCGACTTCGACTGAAAATGCCTCCGGTGAAGTTCAACGAACAATCTGCAGCCGACGGTTATTAGCAGGCCTCTGGAACAATCAATGTCATTCATAACCCGAAACGTCAGTGAGGGATAAAAACGCCACAGGATTATCCCGAAAGATCCCTCGTTATCGCAACGGGTTGGGATAATTCAACTGCCTGCTGTCGGACCTCTCGCAAACCGCCTGATGGCTTGGTGCCAATCGCGGGTATTGGAAATTGAACAGAGTTCTCTGCCTCGCCGAGGAATTCGCCATGATCAAGTTTGTTCGCCTCCTGTTGAGCATCCTTCTTATTTCGACGCTGCTGTCTCCATCAGTTCAATCGCAGGACAGTAAGGCGAAAGGCAATGCCGATAAGGGCAAGAAGGCTGCAAAGAAAGAAGAAGAACCCGTGGTGCCTCCCACAGCGGAGACGATCGCTGCGCTGACGAAGTCGAGAGATGAGCTGCGGGCAACACTTGCAGAGCTTTCGAAGAAGCCCGAGCTGCAGACAAGGAACGGTGAGAGTCTTCTGGCGGACGCGCTGATCTTTGAAAAGGCCGCGACCTGGATGCTGCGGTACAACGAATTCTACAGGAACGATTACGCGAAGCAGCTTGAAGGCGTCCTGAAAAAAGGGGCCGATCGGGCTCGCAGGCTTCAGGAAGGAAAGCCGGACTGGAACCTGTTTGTCGGCACCACCGTTCGCGGTTTCAAAAGTGTGATTGACGATTCCGTGCAGCCCTATGCGATTACTCTTCCAGCAGGCGTCGATCCGTCCAATGCGAAACGCTGGCCACTTCACCTGGTTCTGCACGGACGAGCTGATCAGATGAACGAGGTGAACTTCATTCATCGTATGGATGGCAAGACTCCGAAGAAGGATTCACCTGAAGCAAGTGCCGACTGGATTCAGCTGGATGTGTACGGACGCGGAAGCAACGCATACCGCTGGGCCGGCGAAACCGATGTGTTTGAAGCTCTGGCCGATGTGAAGAAGCGGTTTCGCATTGACGATGATCGCATCACGCTGCATGGCTTTTCCATGGGCGGAGCAGGTGCGTGGCATCTCGGAATGCACCATCCGCATCTGTGGTCGTCCGTTGGCCCCGGGGCTGGTTTTGTTGACTTCTACCGGTATCAGAAGAAGGATCCTTCGAACCCCGCAGATCGACTGCCGTTTGCTCAGGACCTGACTCTGCGGATTTATGATTCCGTCAACTATTCCATGAACGCGTTCAACGTTCCGACCTGCACGTATGGCGGTGAGGTTGATCCCCAGCTGCTTGCCAGCACAACGATGGCGGAAGCTGCGAAAGCTCACGGAGTCGACATCAAGGTCATCGTAGGGCCAAAGATGGGGCACGCGTTTGATCCCGAGAGCCAGAAGGAGTTCATGGCCTTTCATCGCGAGAAATCAAACAAAGGGCGGCCTCGTTTTGGGGAACGCAAAGAGATTCGCTTTGAAACTCGCACGCTGAAATATTCCACTTGTGACTGGATCACGATTGAGGAAGTGCTGAAGGTTTACGAGCCGACTTCGGTTCATGCCAAAGTGAATGCAGATGGCGATGTTGAGATTCAAACCGTCAATGTCGAAGCCTTTCGCATCGCAAGAGACATTGCGACAAATGCGATCGTGGATGGTGTGACGATGGAGTGTCGAACTGCCGGCGATGGCCTCCTGCCGGATGTGTATTACGTTCGCAATGGTGATTCCTGGAGGGTGCTGAGCTATCAGGAATCAAAAGCGTTCGCTGACAATCGACCGCTGAAGAAGCGTCCGGGATTGCAGGGGCCGATCGACGATGCCTTTACAAGTCGCTTTGTTTGCGTGATAGGCAATGGAAAGTCCTCCAGCGATCTTGCTCAGCGCTGGAGCGATGCGACGCTGGCGAATTTTGCCAGTGAGTTTTCACAATGGATGCGTGGCGACATCAAGGTGATTAAAGAATCGGAAGTGACTCCGGAGATCATTCAGTCGTCGAATCTGATTTTCTTTGGCGATCCGGATTCCAACGGGCTGATCAAGAGGTTGCTGCCGGATCCTGTGGAATGGACGGCCGACAAGATTCGAATTGGCGAACAGGAATGGTCCAGCGCTGATCACTCCGTCAGCCTGATCTTTCCGAATCTTCTCAATCATCGCCGCTACATTGTGATCAATTCCGGCATGACGTTTCACGAGAAGGATTTTAAGGCATCGAACGCCTGGCTGTTTCCTCGCCTGGGTGATATCGCGGTCATGAAGATCGAATCCGACGCCAAGGGACAGATTACGTCCACGCCTGTCTGGTCGAAGGTTTTCAATGCGTCATGGGACCTGGATGCGAACTGAGCTGCGAACGCGACAGCCTGATCAATCGATTCGTTCATGCAGGAAACATGTCAGGTCTTGCAGCGTATTTGCCTGATTGTTGACCGCAGGTCTTGGCCGACTGCTGTGTTTTTTGCCAGCTTCAAGGTGGCCGCGTGACATGCAGTCGCCGGATCGGTACCGTGGAGTCATGTCGCGAGCACGAATCTTTCGGATTTCCGTGTGCTGCGTCGTATTGATGGGACTGCTGGCCGGCGGATTAGGCATCCGGCTTGGGATTCGACATCGGCACGACGGTGGGGAAACTGCGCATTCGCACGGAGCAGGCGCCCATTCGCATTCCCACTCGCATAGCGACGGCCAGAGCCACTCACATACGTCCGGGCATTCGCATACTCATTCCCATTCGCACTCACATTCTCATGCCCATGACTCAGGAACCGAATCGGAGCATTCACATTCCGACGGGGCGCACGTGCATGTCACGTTTCTGGGGATTGATCTGACCCTGCCGGACTGGTTTCCCGGTGAGCCCGCGCCGCTGTACTCGGAAGCTTCTCGGGACCGAAGTGAGATCCCTGCAGGGGAAGTCGTTGAGATTCCAGGTGCTTACGGGCTGGCTTCGTTTCTGCAGATGTTCATGGACCAGATTGCGGTTTGCTCGAACAGTCTTTTGATCTACGGCCCGGAAATGCCACCATCACTTGTGTGCCAGGATCCACAGCGAAACCTCGGCCTTGATGCGGCGCCGCCTCTCGTACCGCCTCCGCGTTTCGTGTGAGTTTCACATGGGCGGTGTCTTCGCGGTATCTCTGGTTTGACTACCGCTGTGATTGCCGCAAACGCGTTTTGATGGCTCAGTCCTGCCTGTCGCATTTTTCTGCGATCGGGTTCGGCAATTGTACGGGAGCATTTCTTTTGAAAACGATACTCAAGGATCCTCGCCGCGCGCGAGGATTCACACTCATTGAATTACTGGTCGTGATCGCGATCATCGCGATCCTCGTAGCACTGTTGTTGCCGGCTGTGCAGCAGGCGAGAGAAGCCGCAAGGCGAACTGCCTGTAAGAATAATCTGAAGCAGCTTGTCCTGGCGATGCACAACTACGAGTCCACTCATGGAGTGCTGCCGCCGGGATATCTGCACAAGTTTGATCCCTCTGGATCCGGCGCCAACTTCATGGGTTTTGGATGGGGGCTGATGTGCCTGCCTCAGCTTGAGCAGGGAAACCTGTACGCTCAGTTCAACTTCAACGTGCCCGGGTTTGATCCGGTCCAGCAGGTTCCCAGAGAAATTCACCTGCCCGTTTTTCTTTGTCCGTCTGATCCGTATTCGCAGTCTCGATATGTGGTACGAGATGATTCCGCGACACCTCCGGAACGTTATGCAGCCGGGAGTTATGCGGCGAACTGGGGGCCGTCGACCGCGGCCGTCAATCTGGATGATACTCCGCTGGCCAGTCAGGGAGTCTTCTATCGCAACAGCAAAACGATGCTCCGAGACATCACCGACGGACTGTCGAACACGCTGGCTTTGGGCGAACGTACCAACGGTCCCATTCGCACCAGTTCCGGAATCTCGCACGGACACACATCCTTCGAAACGGCCTGGTGCTGTTCCGCGCGTGAAGTCACGGACTTGCCGGACGATCATGGCCACATGGTGCTGTTCGAGACTCAGTACCGTCCGAATGAAATCGACAGTGACGATAAAGGTGTGTCAGCTCCGCACGTGGGAATGGGGCAGTTTGCCATGTGCGACGGAAGTGTGCGCGCCGTGACGGAGAACATCTCCAAAGTGCTCTACGACGGAATCGGCACGCGATCCGGCGGCGAAGTGATTGGAGAGTTCTGACAGACTGTTGATTGACCTATGCCTCACAACCCGAAACGTCAGTGAGGGATACGAACCGCAGGCTCCTTCACAATCATCCCTCGCTGACGCAGCGGGTTGGGATAAACAATCAGACGGCAAAACCAAAACCAAAACCCTCCTCCCCAAACGCAGTTTGGGGAGGTCGGTCCAGCGCAGCGTCGACCGGGAGGGGCCGCGAACTTTGTGGTTCGTGGTTCTTTGTTCGTCGTTCGTGGTTTTGTGTGTTCCGTGCAGAAGCTCAGGGATCTTTAGCAAGATCCACTACCAACCCGATCGTAGTGGAATTCGCTGGAGTTCCCGCGGGCGGTAGGGCTTCGTCGGACCTTGAAATTCGCAAACAAAATTCTGGCTGCGCCTTCTCTTCGTTGCAGCGTCGTAGGTTGATGGCTATGAATGATGGAGAATGAACATGCGCCGAGCAGTGCGAGGATTTACACTGATAGAGTTGTTGGTGGTGATTGCGATCATTGCCATTCTTGTTGCGTTGTTGCTTCCGGCTGTGCAGCAAGCGCGTGAAGCGGCACGACGGACGCAGTGTCGGAACAATCTGAAGCAGTTGGGTGTGGCCATTCACAATTATGAAAGTGCCACAGGGATGGTTCCACCTGCTGGCTGTTTTCGCGTTGGGCAGCCGTTCGATACGTTCTCTGCTCAGGCACGATTACTGCCTTATCTTGAACAGAGCAACTTGTATGGGCTGCTGGACTTCAGCCAGAGCATTTCAAGCCAGTCTCAGGCCTGTGCAACGAAAATCCCGGGCTTCATTTGCCCGAGCGAAGTGAAGGATGTTCCAAAGGTCGTTTCTGCAACGCTGACCCATCAGCCGATCAGTTACGGCGTCAATATTGGCACATGGCTTGTCTTTGATCCGAACATTGGCATGTGGGGAGACGGAGCATTCGGCGTTAACGCCAACCATCGGTTCGCCCATTTCACTGATGGGCTCAGCAACACGATTGCAGTGTCTGAAGTGAAGGCCTACCAGCCTGCTCTGAAAGATGGCGGCAATCCAACGGGATTTGGAGTCGCGCCACCGTCGGCGGTTACGGACATGGCGGCCTGGGGCGGAACCTTTGCGAACAACTGGAGTCACACCGAATGGATCAGCGGGATGGTGCTGCAAAGTGGGACGACGACCGCGTTTCCGCCAAACTCTGTGATTCCGTATACGAATTCCGGAACGAACTACGATATCGACTTCACCGCCAGTCGCCTTGGCACTTCCACAACCCGGCAGACGTACGTTGTCGTCACGAGTCGGAGTCATCACACAGGCATGGTCAATACTCTGATGATGGATGGTTCCGTCAAGTCATTCAGCAGTTCGACCGACCGATTCCTTTGGCGCGGACTGGGAACTCGATCCGGGAATGAGGTGACCGGCGAGTTCTGAATAGTTGTCGATTCGGCCATATCTGATTTCCTGTCTGCTAATATGCTCCAGCCGGGCTTTCCTGCTCGTGCAAAGTCGCAGGGAGCCTTGCCGACGCAGCCAGCTGGTGTGGCCATCGGGAATCTCGGGCGGCAAAGCCTGGCGGAAACACCGCCTTTTGTTGTCGGAAACTTCGTCAGCAGACAGGCGAGTAGATTCCACGATCCCTCGCAATCCTCCGACAACCAGCATTTCTGCTGCAGACTTTTACTTCTGTTGATCGGCGCGGCAATTGCACTTGCTTCTGGCCTACTCAGGTAACTCATCTGAGTCCATTTTTCAGGTCAGACAAGGACACTCGTTGATCATGCAAAGCATCAGGACGCGTCGTCGCGGATTTACATTGATTGAACTGTTGGTCGTCATTGCCATCATCGCCATTCTGGTTGCGTTGCTGTTGCCGGCCGTGCAGCAGGCTCGCGAGGCGGCTCGACGGACCCAGTGCAAAAATAACCTGAAGCAGATTGCGCTGGCCGTCCATAATTACGAGTCGACGTACGGTGCGTTTCCGCCGAGCATGGCGATCAACCCGGCGATTACGTCAAACAGCTCCTGGTCGATTCACGGCCGAATCATGCCGTACCTGGAACAGGTCAATCTTTACAATCAAATTGACCTGTCGAAGGCGTGGGGCAATTTTCCTGTCATCAGTAACTTTCGTGTCCCGGTTTTTGCGTGTCCATCCGATCCCAAGTCGGACCGTGCCCGAGACACCGGCACGAATGGGATTTTTCTGATGCCAACATGCTACGGATTCAACTTCGGAACATGGATGGTATTCAATCCCGCTAACGGCGCTGGCGGGGATGGTTTCACCTATCCAAACTCAAAGATCAAAATGAGTTCCATCACCGATGGTACCAGCAACACGCTGATGGTCTCTGAAGTTCACGCCTGGGCCGCATATACTCGCAACGGAGGACCGCCAAGCACGGCCGTGCCAGCGAACAAAGACATCGTGGCCCAGTATGCGGATTCGGGTGTGAAGGATCGAATCTTCCCGGCGACGCGCGATGGATCCGGGCACACGGAATGGGCCAACGGGCATTCGCATCACAGCGGCTTCACGACAACTCTGACACCCAACACCGACGTTGTTTACAACTACGGTGGTGTCGAATACCACAACGTTGACTACGCTTCGCGGCAGGAAGGCAGCCATCTGACAAGCGTTAGCTATTCGGCGATCACATCCCGAAGTTACCACACGGGCATCGTGCAGAGTGCGATGGTTGACGGTTCCGTGCGTTCCTTTAGTTCCAATATCGATCTCAGCATCTGGCGAGGTCTTGGGACTCGCGATAACGGGGAAGTGCTGGGCGAATTCTAAGCGTCGTCAGAGCAATAAAGACAGGGCGTCATTTCTGCGGATGCGGGAATCCAGATCTCAGAAAGCTGGGTTTCCGCCGGCGCGTGAATGACGGTTCAACCCAATATGTTAATTTGACAAACTCGTGGCACCGTTCTGCAGACTGGACTTTCGATGCGATTGATTCCCCTGATCGCACTGTCATTTGTTGTTTGCTGCCTGATCGCCTCACCCTGCTCTGCAACATGTCAGAACGCGAAGGAGCCTGCAGCTGCGGCCGCCGAAGAGGTGAAGCCGCCGATTGTGACATTGCCTGACTCTGTGCTGATGAAGGACGTTGCCTACATCACTGACGGAGATCCGTTGCAGAAGATGGACATCTATGCTCCGAAAGAAGCAAAGAATGCACCTGTTGTCGTGTTCATTCACGGAGGCGGATGGAACAAACGTGATAAAGACGAGGTGAGTTCTCAGCCAAAGTTGTTCAATGCGGCGGGAATCATCGTGGTGAGCATCAATTACCGGCTGGTGCCTGCGGTGACTCATCCGGAGAACGTACGTGACGTGGCAGCTGCGGTTGCGTGGATTTCGAAAAACATTTCAAAGCACGGAGGCGATCCGGGGCAAATCTTCGTCATGGGCCATTCGGCCGGCTCACACCTTGCAGCCCTTGTGGCCACAGACGATCGCTACCTTGCGGCTCATGGTCTGCATCGCAATCAGCTTGCCGGCGTGATCACTCTCGATGGTTCCGCCTTCGATATTCCCGATCGCGTCCGGAATGGTTCTGAGACGATTGCGGAAAACTGCCGCCGTGCTTTCGGTACCGATGAGAAAGTGCAGCAGGATGGGTCTCCTGTGACTCACGTCAGAGGCGAGACCAGCTTGCCTCCGTTTCTGATGGTCTACCTCAAAACAGACTCGCTGAATCACAAGCAGACTCAGCGATTTGCTGAACTTGTGCAGGCAGCAGCAGGAAAGGCGAGGGTCGTCCACATCACGGAGGAGAAGACTCATCAGTCTCTCTGCGACGACCTTGGTACTGACCATGACACCACGGGGCCCATGCTGATTGAGTTCATTCGAAGCGGGGCTCGCTGAATCGCTCACCTGTGCCTCTATTGAAAACTCAGCTTCCGCATGGCTGCATCGACGTCCAATTGAACCGACGTCAACATCGCTTCCATCATCTGGAAGGGGCTCAAAAAGGCAAGAGTGCATCAAGCTGCGTCTGAAGCAGAATCACTGAGGCTGGTTTGCTCGGATATGCGTCGGGAATTTCCAGACGCCGACATTTGTCTGAACCCATTCGAAATAGTGCCGTACGCCGCGGTCTTTGTCCCCTGTTCCTCGCCCACCCATCTCGAAGTTAGGTCCCGTTCCCATCTGGCCTCCGACGTCCTCAACGTACGGGCTACGAAAGAGCATCGCAGAATTGGGGTGATCAAGGTAGTTTCTCCACTCCTTCTCCATCGACGCTATATGGAACCGATTGAAAACACCCTCGTGTCCTGTGGCGTCACGGTCGGCTGTTTCGGTATTGATGCTGAAGCCTACGTCAGGGATCGCCATCTCCTCCTGGAAGAACTTCACTTCACAGCCGGGATAATCATAAGATGATCCTGTAAGATGGTTGGGACAGATCCCGGTCTCGATCCCCGGCGCAATTTCTTTGAACCAACCGGTCAGAGTGCTCTTCTTAAGGTCGCCGTCAGGTTCGCGAAAGATCGCATGGTGAATGCGTGTCGGATGATGAAATTCCTGAAACAAGTTCACGGTTACATTGCGAAGTTTGCGTGACTCCAACAGCGTCGCAGTCTGCTGAATTGCTGTCCTGACTGCTGCTTCATCGACCAGTAACTCATCTTTTCGTGGCATCATGACAACGAGGCACACCAGCATTCCTCGTTTATCAGCCTCTCTGATGACGGTCTCTGTTCGTTTCGCGAACGATGCGATGAGTCGACCGTCCGGAGTAAATGCGTTGGGTCCCGCATCTACATTCGGGAAGCCGCCGTTTGTTCCCTGGAGCGAAATGCTGATGAAGTTGATTCCATGTTCGGCATAGTTGTCCAGATTATTCACCAGTCTCTCTGTCACGGCAGGGCTCATCAGGGCATTATTGCAGCGAAGTCCCCAGAGACGGATTGGCTGGCCGCCAAGGTACGGTCTTCCGTCGCGAATCTCGAATTCTCTTGTTGCCGAAACGTCATTTGAAGGCGTGGCAGTTTCCTGTGCCTGAATGCGTGACTGGGTGCACTGGAGCCCGAAGAACAAAGTGGAGATGATGATGCTGCGAACAAAACGTGATGACATAATATACTCCGTCGATTGTGGTTTCGCATCTAATCAACGCTGATGACTTCACCGCCGCCACGCGTTGCGATGCTGCGCCATACGAACAGATCTGTATTGTCACTCTGGAAGGAAACATGACCGTCGAGAAACAATACATTGACTCCACCAGTATGGTAACTGCGGGCTGCGATGCGACCACTTACGTTGCCAGACAGACAGTCAAGCGATTTTGAATTGGGTGGCCAATAGTGGTTGTAGGATGAATAGATAAAGCTCCCCCTTGCCCATTCTCGTCCTCTCTGACCGCTCCAGATGAGAATTGAGCCAGCGCAGAAAGCGTCGGTCACGGGCTGCAGTGACGGTCCCTGACCGTATTGCATCGACGGCTTCGAGGGTGCAGCGCCAATCGTATCGATGCCCGTGCCACGGGTCGTTTCGCTATAGGCTGCAGTATTACTGAGTCCGTCAGTGACGTCTCCGAATCGAGTCGAAGACCGGTCGAAGAACACACCGTCAATTGTCTGGGGCCCGTCTTCCGGACGAAAACTACCTCCGTTTTGAAGTCCGGTGCCAGCATTTGCGCAGTAGTTGTTTGCACCGAAGTTCGCGTTCAGCTGCTCTGGTCCGGAATCGGAAGGGCACAGGAAAACAGGAATTTTTGCTCGGACTGCATTCGCATTGGCTATATCCAGTGAGCCTTTGCCGAAATCAATCTGCGCAAAGATGGTAGAACCCTCAATGAAGGGCAGGATTTGAGCAGAGGCAGACCAGAGGTGTGGTGAGCCTGTTCTTGCGGAAGGTAACCGTAAGTGTGTTCCTTCATAGTTCTGCAGGGCCAGGCCGATCTGCTTAAGGTTATTTCGACACTGGATCTTGCGTGCGGCTTCTCGAGCAGACTGCACAGCTGGCAACAATAGTGCTACCAGGACCGCAATAATCGCAATAACAACCAGTAATTCGATGAGTGTGAAACCCGGTCGCCTCCTGATCATCTCTGTTGCTCCGATAAAGTGTGCCGAGGGAACTCCCAGCGTCCGATATTCTCTTGAACCCATTCATAATAGAATCTCACACCTCGGTCGCTGACTGTCGTTCCGTATCCACCCATTTCCGGGTGAGGGGCCGTGCCGCTGTAGTTTCGAATTCCCTGGATAAATGCCGCATGAAACAGCATCACGGCATTTGGAGCACTGCGGAAGCGTTCGCAGTCATGAAGAACGTGCTCAATCTGTCCTTCGTTAAAGACTCCATCGTTCTCGTAGGAATCCTGTTTCTGTGTCTCGACATTGACGACAAAACCATCGGCAGGAATATCCATTTCTTTTTGAATCATATGCACATCCATTCCTGGATAGACACTGCCCGAATCCGACTTGTCATAGGGACAGATTCCTACCTCAATGCCGGGTGCTGCTGCCTTGAACCATGCGGTCATCTGAGCTTTTTTTGTCGCCCCGTCTGGCATTCGAAAGATTGCCAAATCTGCCCGTTCGCTATGATCAAATTCGTGCATAATATCAACGAAGACATTCCGCAGGTGCCTTTCGGTTAGGAATCGCGCTGTTGCCTCAATCGCTCGCTTGAGTGCATCTTCGCTATCAAATGCCTGGTCTTTTCGTGGGCTGCATAGGCCTACCATGACTACCATACCACGTCGGTCTGCCTCGCGAATTAACCATTCCAGCCGCGAGGCGACCTCTGGTTTCAGGCGTCCGTCGCGAGTGAATCCATTGAGCCCGGCGTCTTCATCTGGCCAGCCACCATTTGACCCCTGAATATAAACGCCAATAAGGTTGATACCATGTGCCACCATGTTGTCCATGGCTCTGACATGTCGTTCCGTTACTCCAGTACTGTACAGCGCGTTGCCACAGCGGATTCCCCAGAGATCCACTTCATGTCCCCCGAGAAAGGCGCGGGAGTTGCGAATCTCGAATTCCCGAGTCGGGTCCGCGTCCTGAGGCGCTGCAACTGACGATCCCGATGTCGGCCAGAGGAACACCCACATCAACAACAGGGCACGTGTCTTCATAACTTTCTCTTTGATGATTGGCAGGAATGGCCCTGTCGCTAACGGGCAACGAGGCAACCGTCTGTCCAATGCTCCAACAGTCAGGACCTGGAGACGTTCGACATTGGCAGTTGTCTGATTCATGTCGATTTTTCGTCAGAATTTTCCAAAACAACAAAGGTGATCACACAGCGCGCCCAAATGCACGCCCTGGCGAAACTGTCTTCGGGCGGATGCTCAGATTGGCAAGAACGAGGGGAGTGTTCTTTTGGTCATTCGAGGACCACTGCAGCTCAGGAGAAATGCAAAGCTGCGACTCAGGCCAAGGGAGATGGGACTTCGACGTAGCTGCCGAGAGCACGACGAAGAATCCTTCACAGCGTTGTCTGCCGGGCCTGAATCGCAGGCGATTGACGAGGCCGAACATCGGCAGAAGATCCATTTCTCCCAACCCGATCACTTTGTCCTGAAGATTCGTTAGGGAGTTTTTGGGTTCGCGGAACGAACCTCCGGTGCAGTGATTCCCTTTCCGTTCTCATCCAGGAGCTGCACACAGAATGAAACATCTGTTCCGGAATCGGGTCGGTCATCCGGGGCCTCAGGTGATTCGAACTTGAGGGCCAGGTCATTTGGTCCTCGCAGGACGGTCACCAGTTTCGAATACCGGTGCAATCGCTGAGTCTCTGAATCTGCGGGCGCGCCGTTGAGAGAGATTTCCTCGCCGTTCAAATACAAGTGCGGAATCTTGTCCGATGAAACGCGAACGATAACGCGTCGGTCAGAATCTGATTGCAGTTCGGTCCGCAAAACAAATCGCACTTCGGCCTGTGCAATGCGGCTTGATACATGAGAGATGAGCGAGGGTTCCGGGCAGTCTACGGTCAACGGTGATGCTTTCTTCGAATCATCGTCTGCCTTTGCTGCAAAAACGGGAAGCGATGACTGCAACTCTGTCTGACAAGTCCACCCTGCAACAACTCCAAGGAGTGTTCTTGCGGGTGCTTCCTGTCCTCGCAGTTGCAGTTCTTTGACCAGACGCATTGCCTGATCAATGTCAGTCACCGCATCCAATGAACCCCTGAGCATCTTCGTCTGACGCTCCAGCTCTGTCGCGGAACCGGATGGCTGTGCTGCAATCAGCAGGGATTCTTCAACGGCGTCATAGCGCCATGTTTCTTCGGAAACATGATCGAGCAGGTACTGTCGGCGAATGCCGGGAATGATGATCTCGAGCCAGTTGAGTGCGATTCGACGCGCAACCGGTTCCTGCCGATCGCTGTCAACAAACTTCCGGAGATACGAATCCGGGCAGTCTTCCTGGTGTTCTCTGGCACGCTGAAGAATTTTGCCTCCAGACTGTTCCAGCTGGAGATGCGAATCCGCCGGCATTTGTTGGACCATCCGGAGTAAATGTGGCAGCGCTGAGGGGGGCATATCTTCGAGCTTCTCCACAGCCTCCTCGGAAAATTCCGGAGGTAGGCGGTCCCTCTGCACAAGGATTCCGCAGATGGCCTGAATCGTGCTCGCCTGTTCGTCTTCGTCCTGTGAAGCTGCAACGCCGTCCTGAAAGAGGCACAGAAGCAGGAGGAGTGTTTTCATGGTTCGCGGTCATCCGAAACGGAGAATAAGATTGGCGAAGGTGCTTCCTTGAGGCTGTGGCCAGTGCATTCAAACCGGCAGGATCGATCCACAATAATCCTGCCCGTTAGCAATCACGATTTCACGACTACTTCTTTTTTGGGGTCAAGTCCTTCAACGTGAGTTTGATCTCTCCGAGATCGTTTGCTCCCTTTGCGATCTTGTGTGTGAAGCGACCAGATTTCCAGTCAGCTTTCGCAGCAAAGTATCCAACGCTTTCGTGCCACAACTGGAATTCCCATTCGCCGGCTGGAATGTTCTTGATGGAGAATTTTCCGTCCTTGCCGGTGGTCGCGAAGTATGGAGTTTCGGATGCCAGCAGGTATGCATTTTCCCACGGGTGAAGTCCACATGTCACTTTGCCCGGCAAACGCTCGGCCACTGGGAACTTCTGCTCCACCTTGTCACCAATCGCCATTGTGACATTAATCGCCTGGTTCTTCACCATGTCGATTTTTACGACCTGAGGAATCGGGTCGCTGTTCTTCACGATGAGCTTCTGATGACCAGCCCAGAGCGCGACGACATGTGGTTCGAACCGACAGTGAAGGTTTTCGATCACAGCAGCATTTTCGGTGTGCTGTTTTTCAACTTCCGGATGAATCGTCACCTTCTGCTTTGGAGAAGGTCGCAGCCAGATGTAAACACCAGACAGTCCACCCGAATCGCCCGTGATGATGGTTTCATCGACGATCTCCTCAAGGTACTGCCCACAGCATTCAAGGTCCTTGGTCACCTCCAGTTTCTTCGGCACAGGCGCCTTTTCTGTCAGTACAAACGTACCGGACAGATCGCCCCACTCCTGAGCCATTGTTGAGCCAGCCGTCATCAGCATCGCGGCGATGGCCAGTGATAGTTTCAGAAATCGCATCGTTCATCTCCTTCAGGAAATCGTTACTTCCGAAGACAGTGAACCACCAGGTTCACTGTTCTGCGGAACATGTTGATTCATCAGCAGCTGTTCTGCTTCAGATCGACGCAGCAGCCGCGCACTGTTCGCAATGACGAATGCCGTACCTGCATTGTGAAGGACGGCTCCGGAAACAGCCGTCAGAACTCCAAGAGCACCCAGAAGCAGCATGATTGCGGACGACGCTGCGGCGAGCACAATATTCTGCGCAACAACAGTGCGAGTTCTTCGCGCGAGGGACACAGCAAAGGGAAGTCGCCGGAGGTCGTTTGTCATCAGAGCAATATCCGAACTCTGGATAGCAATGTCCGACCCTCGTGCACCCATCGCAACTCCGACATCTCCGCCCGCGAGCGCCAGGGAATCGTTGATTCCGTCACCGACCACGATCAGTCTGTGCCCCGATGCCGACTCACGCCGCACAAACGCCAGCTTCTCCTCCGGCAGAGATTCGGACACTGCAACATGCAGCTGCAACGCCCTCGCGACCGGAATGGCGGCCGATCGGCGGTCACCCGTCACCATGGAGATTCGCTGAATGCCCTGAGCACGCAGAGCTGAAATGGCCTGCCACGATTCGGAGCGGATTTGATCCGACAGCAGGATTGTTCCCAGCCACCGGTCATTCACTGCAATACTGACGACGGGGCCGACATGATCATCGATCGCTGCGTGGTGATTCGCCGCCTCCATTTTCGCTGACACCACCCAATCGGGACGCCCCATGCGAAAAGTCTTCCCGTTCGATGTCAGCTCAATGCCTCTGCCGGGACTTTCATGTTGTTCGTGGGTGTCAGCGTCAATCGGGATCGAACGCCTTCGGGCTTCCTGAAGCACGGCTTGTGCGACAGGGTGCGTTGAGACCGCCGCACACATCGCGCCGGCGACCAGAACCTCGCGTTCATCGACTCCGTCACGACATTCGATCCGGGCGACAGTCAGTTGACCTTCTGTCAGTGTTCCCGTCTTGTCAAAAGCCACTGCGTCTGCGGTCGCGAGTGATTCCAGAAATCGAGTCCCGCGGATCAGAATCCCATTTCGGCTGCACGTCGCCAGCGCGGCGATCATGGCTGCCGGGCCAGCCAGAACAAGCGCGCACGGACAACTGACGACCAGAACAGTGATGACTCGTTCCATCTGCCGAGTCTGATAGAACACTGCTCCGGCCAGAAGAACAACAAGTGGTACGTAAAGTTCCGCATACCGTTCCACCATTCGGATGAATGGCGTTCGACTCTGCGCGGCGGCTGCCAGAAGCTGGCGAATCCGGCCAAGTGCCGTCGATTCTCCCGTCGCCGCAACTCGAATCTCGATGCGACCGCTGATGTTCATCGTACCGGCGTGAATCGAGTCCCCCGTTGTCACATCACGAGGCGTTGTTTCGCCCGTTAAGGAGGACTCGTCGAGCGAGCTGGAACCTCGCACGATCTCTCCGTCCGCCGGAACGGTATCGCCCGGACGGATCAGCACGTGATCTCCATTCTTCAGCGAATCCACCGACACCTGTTTCTCAGTCGTTCCATCAAACAGAATGGCATGAACCGCTGTCAGCTCACGCAGGCCGGCAATGGCAGCCTGCGTCCCCTGGATGCCACGCTGTTCAAGGTAGTGTCCAATGTCCATGATCACGGGAACGAGCACCGCTGCCGCGTATTCCCCGCCGATCAGCGCGCCAAGTACCGCGAGGGCGACAAGCTGATCGGAGTAACTGTCGGTCTCTTCGCCACCTCGATTTGTCACAACCTTGAAGCAACACGGGATCGCCGCGACAACGGCCGCAGCAAACCGCAACAGCAATCCGACTTCAGCGGAAACGTAGAGCGGAGCGGCGAAGCTCCCGAGTGCCAGAAGTCCTGTGGTGAATGCCGCGTGGCCAATCTGCCACTCAAACGCCTCGGTCCTGAGTGTCCCGAAGATCCAGCCCGTCATCCATGACTGGTTATGTCCGCTCGAAACAACACTCATCGCTTCGGCTCCGTTGACAGGAACGGAATCAGGATTCGACCGTCGGTCGTTCCTGAAGGAGCCGTGATCAGCTTCCCCACGTTTCGAACAATCGACTCCCATGCTTCTCGCCGCAATCGTTCGCGGGTGACGTGGGAAGCCTGCTGGTAGGCCTTCAAGTCTGCTTCGAAAAGCGCAAGCTCCTCAGCGATTTTTCCAGGGATAGAATCCAGTTTTCCCTTCGAGTCAGCGATGGCGACCAGCGCCATGCGTTCGGCATTTAGCAGCACTTCTTCGTGTTCACCTTCTGCTGTCTCACGCCACGCTTCCTGATCGACCCGAGCATCCTGGACGGCTGCGAATGCTTCTGCGACGTCTTCCGGCGGCTGCAGCGAGATGATCTCCATCGCTGTGATTTCTACTCCCAGGCGGAACGGTTCGAGCGCAGATCGGAGATGAACCAGAATCGCGTCGCTGAGGTTTTCGCCATCGGAATCCTGCACGCTGCGATGACGAAGCAGTGCATCATCGATCTTCCATTGCCGCAACACCGCTGCCGTTGACGCGCCAAGAGTGACTCGGATCACTTCCTGCGGCTGCCCCGACGATGTCACCCAGAACTGAGGTTCAACAATGCGAAACCGAATCTCCACTTCCGCCGAAAGTAAACTCTGATCACCAGTCAGAACAGAGTTTGCGACAGGAGTAATCTCGCTGGTCGCAGTGCTTGCTACTGCTTCTGAGGCTGATGTGGCTGCTGCTGTTGCTGTTCCGTTGTTATCTGCTTCTCCACTTGTATCCGTGCCTTTTGCCAGTTCCGCAGCGGGTTCTGATCTTGATTCTGATGCTGACTCTGAAACTGTCTTTGCCCCTGCTTCTGTTGCAATTCCTGCGTCACTTGACGGGATTTGAATTCGAACGACATGTTCCTGCCTGACTGGAACACGAATCACTTCGTCGATCGGAACGGGCCAGGTAAACATCAAACCTGGAGGAAAAATCACGGTCTTTCCATCTCGTTCCACCAGTCGGCCAAATCGACGCAGAAGACCGACTTCATTTGGACCGATGCGAGTCATTCCGGAGCACGCGTACCCCAGCAACAGCAGCCCAAGCAGGATCCAATACACACGGCGCGCGCTGGCGATACCTACTTCCATCGTCGAGACAACATCAGACGAAGGTCGCGCTGTTTCTTTGGCTGAGGAGAATTCGTCAATCTGCACGACGCGCTTCTCCCTTCACATCGGCAGGCTGACTCGTGCGATCGGCGGGCGACGCGACTGGCTCACCGTTACCTGCCGGCGTGGTCGAGGAACGATTTCCTTCCGTCTCATTGAACACATCGAAGAACAGCTGATCGGAATTCAGAATCAGCGTCGCCTTTTCCTTCAGTACGCGTTTGCTGGCCTGCAGCGAACTCCAGAAACGATAGAACTCCGGATCTTTTTGATGCGAACTCGCCAGCATCTCGGCCGCTTTCCGTTCAGCCTCCGCGCTGATTCTTGCAGCTTCTTCGCGACCCTTTCTCAGAATTTCCTGACTTTCAACGTGAGTCCTGTCACGGATCGCCTGAGCATCCCTGGCGCCTTCGGCCCTAAGCCGATTCGCCTCAGCAGCTCGTTCAACTCTCATACGTTCGAAGACTGCCGCCATGTTCTGTGCAGGAAGACCGATCCGCTCGATGGAGACTTCGTCGATGGAAATTCCCATGCTGCTTTCCGCCACCGCGGAGACTTCGTCATGAATCTGTTTCTCCAGTTCAGCCAGACGAATCTCCCGAGGATTGGTCGAAACAAGTGCACTCAGTGGAAACTGCCCCAGTCGCTGATTTGCAGACGCCAGGATCATGGACGTGAGCCGCGCCTCCGTCGTTGCGCGATCGGAGACAGTTTGCATCCATAGCAGCGGTTGCTCCACATGCCAGATCACAAAGCAGGAAACGACGATGCTTCGGCGGTCTGATGTAAATGCAGCTGACTCCGGGGCAGAAAACACACATCGACGCCGATCAATCACGTGTCGCTGGTCAATCGGCGACGGAAACTTCCAAAAGGGGCCCGCTGTTGTGATCTCCCGAACCGGGCGTCCAAAGCGAGTCACGACAACCGCTTCACCTTGCAGCACCGTGAAGAAGGAATCGTAGAGTCCGAACACCGTCAGCAGCAGCAGGACACCGGCCAGTCTTGCCCGTTTGCCTGATGATGCCGGTGGGGAAATGATGGGAAGTGGCGTCGTCATTTCTGAGTGTCTCCGGCTGGTGCATCACTTCCCAGAATAAGCCGGACACCTGAAGACACATCTGTGCCAAGCAGGATGATCTCACGATCAGACAGGGCATCCGAAACGGCATTGCACCAGGCATGGCGTTCAAAAACGGTTCGAAAATTTCCCGCGACTTCAGTCAGTGCCTTCAGCTGCTCGACTTCCTGAGCGACCCCCGTCAATCGCACTGACGCAGCGGCTGTGGCATCGGCAATCGTCGTATCCGCCATCATCCTTGAACGGGACAGTTCTGATTCATGCGCTCCTCGTGCTTCAATCACCTCTGCCTCAGCACGTACGTTGGCATCGATGATCTCAAGGTAGGCCGCAGCAATCTCCACGGGAGGATGAACACTGACGACATCGACGCATTTGATTTCGATCCCGAGGTTTCGATGATCCAGCTCGCTGCTCAGTCTCTCATGAAGACGCTGACTCCATTCAGAACGATTCATTGTCAGCAACTGAGCCACATTCAGTGTCCGGGATTCAGACAGCAGCACATTCATCGCCGTCCGTCGCACAATCTCCTCAGGCGAATCCGCAAGAGTTATGTACTGCTGCAGGCCGGTCACAGTGGTTTTTGGACAATGCTGTACGATCGCATTAATCGCGACGACCTCCGTTCCATCTCCCACAACAAAGGAGACTTCCTTGTCTCCGTGTGACTCCGTCCAGAGATACTTCTGTTGAGACAGTCTTTGAGCATCCAGGAGGTAACCAACCGTCGTCACTTGAACTCGACGTGCCGGAACCTTCTTCGTTCGCCCAAACGGAACTGGCAAGTGGAGATGCAGCCCCGGTGCAAGTGCATGCTCAACCTGGTGACCGTTGCGGTAATACAAGGCCAGCTCTTCAACCGAAACGATAGTGACGCCAGTAGAAAGCCATCCGATGAACACTGTGGACGCCAATGCCGAAACTACCGGGCGTCGAATGTCGAATGTCGCCGCAGCCAATTGTCCGGCTGAAAGATTTACCCGTGGCGCCTGGCCGAACAGCAGGCTTCGAGTCAGCAGCGGCTGACGGCTATGATCCGCGATGCCCGTACCTGCCACTGCGGAAAAGACCGTTCTCAAAAGCACTTCCAGCCCAAGCGCGATGAGGTAGAGCCCGATCGCGGCGGGAACGAACCGAAGAAAGGGAATTTCAAAGGACTCAGCAGCGGAACAAACCGCAGCCGCGACGAGAATCAACTGCTGCTCACGAATCTGCTGACGATGAGCAATCGCTTCCGGTTGAGTTTTGACGATCCCACTGCTGATCGCCGCAAGCACACTCCACAGTCCTGCCATCGCTGCGAAAACAAACCATGCTGATGGTGTTGCCCAACGCTGTTGGAGAACACTTGTCTGGTAGAGCGACTGCAGCAATGGCAGATAGCAACAAACACAGATCAGTCCCGTCACCAATTGCACGCCACGACGGCTTCCAAAACCTGCAGTGAGGTTCAGGATGGCCGCCGGTCCGAAGGACGCTGTGATCAGTGCCCAGTTGCTGCTGGTCCTTCCCGGCGAAATACTGAACAGATCGGCGGCCGGATAAACGAGACCCGGAATCGAAAAGGCCATCTGGAGGACCGACAACACCAATGTTAGCGTTGCCGGCCCCCGGCCAGCAGATTCTCCACCGCCGCGATGATCTGCCAGATCATTCGACTCACGCACTTCAGGCTTTCGAGAGACGTCAGTCAACTTAGTACTCAATATAGTGAACTACAACCCCAGTGATGGCTCGAAGAGTTTATCGTCTGACCACGCAAAGGGGCTCGTCAAATGGACCATCTGGTCTTAATTCCTGTAAGCAACAGCTCGCTCACAAGAGAGTCAGGTGAAATTAAGGAATCGCTTTTATGCTGCTTCCCTGCTTACTAATAAGCTCGTCTCGCTTCTCCGTCAGTTCCTTGTTCTCGGGAGAGAGTTCGCAGGCTTTCTTCAGCGCTTCGATGGCCTGTTCAGGCCTTTCGCAAAGCAGAAGTCCCTCTGAGTACTTAGCAAATGCCGTTGACGAAGTGGGATGGGTGAGCGTGATAAAGCGAAGTGTCTCGAGACCAACGGACTGATCGCGACTGTGCTTAAGGAACCACATAGCTGTCTCAGTCAGACCAGGCTCTGCAATCATTTCCTTTTCATGTCCTGAAGTCTTCTCCAGCATTTCCGGATAAGCGGCGACGGCAGCGTCCATCCCTTTCTCACGGATCATCTCAATCAGTGTCAGTACGTACCAGGAATAGTCATCCTTGAACTCGCGTGATGGCTGCGACGTTACTCCGTGACTGTCGGGAGACGGGAGGGCGAGATCTTTGGACTGAAAACCCACCCAATGTTCATACTCCATACCGGTTGCTGTGCGCTGAGCGACGTCAAAACCCTGTGTTCGTGCAATCAGATACAGCGCTGCATCTATTCCTGCGGAGACACCGGCCGCGGTGATCACTTTCCCATGGTCGACGTAACGGCAGTCTGACCTTGGACTGGTTTTTGGATCCAACAACCTAAGAATTCGCATGTTTGAATGATGCGTTGTCACTGAACGACCTTCAAGAAGACCCAGCTTCGCCGCCACTGAGGCACCGTTGCAGACTGTGAAGACGATACACTTGCTCTGAGAGAGACCCTCGATCCACTTCATAGCGTTTTCGTCGTCCATGACGGGTACAACGTTTCCTCCAGGGATGACCAGAATATCAGGCGCTGGTGCTTTGGAGACGGTGTAAGTTGGCTTTACCTCGACAACACTGAGGCTTGGAACAGGCTCCTCTGTAAGACCCACGGTATAAACTTCAAACGCCTCCTCGTCATGTTCGTCCGTAGCGCCAGCGAATGCCTCAGAGGGACCCGCAAAGTCCAGAAGCTCAACTCCCGGGAAAACGAGAACCGCGACCTTTGGCCGCTTCACTGCCGGCTGTTCGGGAGCGTTCTGCGGCTTCTCATCCTTTGCCTGTGCAAGTGATCCCAGCAACGTAAGGTGAATCAGCAAGACTGCAAATCTGTTCATTCTATTGCTACTCGAAAAGACAAGATTCAGGACGTCAGAGAACGCGGAATTCTTCAGTCGCTATGTTTCACAGCAGCGACATCTTGCAGCGCAGGGCGCAACGGTCTTGAGCATCAGTGTTATTTACTGGCTGTCTTGGTCGTTGTGGAAAATGGGGTGTTTGGAACAGCGACAGTGAGAGTCGCTGAGTAGGCCGTGCTGTCGTAGCCTTCGCCGGATCGCTGAGGTTCCTGATGATGCACAACGATCAGATACAAGTTCGCTTCCGACGGAGTGAATTCGGCAATTCCCTTTGCATCGGTGCGGCGTTCGAACTGGTCATCGAATCCTTCCGCCAGTTGCTGGCCCCGAGGAATAAAGGAAACCCGAGCATTGGCCAACGGCTTGTCCTCGAAGACAATCTGAACTCTAAGAGGTTTGTTGGGGCCGGATTCTGTCACGGGATTGGTAAGAGGAACGAGTTCCAGAGGATGCCCGAGCGGTGCGGTACACTTCGCAAGAGGCCCTTTGGTTGCGGCGGCGTCGGGACCGACAACGAAATACGCCTTGGCGCTTTTGATGGCTCGGGTTTTGCCATGTAGCGTGTCCAATTCATGTGCCACGACGTGCAGACCGGGTTTGGTTGGCGCATAGCGGGTGGTCCAGTATCCCTGCTTTGGCTCCGCGGCCGTCGCTGTAAGTCCGGACTTCACATCGGCAGTGCAGCCACATGGCATCTTGACCGCGAGCTTGACCTTATCGAGAGTGATGAGGCTGTGCATCTTGAAGTCTCGATGCTCATTGCCGTGGTTTCCCAGTTTCAGATCGACATAGACAACATTCCCCTCGCGAACCTCGGATGTATTCACTTCTACCCATGTGTCGTGGGCAGACGCAGAAGCGGAGATCATCGTGATCGCCGCGACAAACAGAATGACATGACGCTGAATCATCGTTTGGATCCCTGTAAGAACTGGAAGTCGAGTGATACTTGAGCAGAGTCTTTGATGACCATTTTGGTCTAAGGATTTAGTTTGCCGGAAAACCAGGAACTGTCTCACGAAGGATTTCCAGAATGGCTGTTCGGTCTATCGCCGAGAGCCGTTCCAGCCCCTTGATGGATTCGTCCGAATTAAGAAACTTCGAAAGGCGAATCAAGACTTGTTCACGCAGAGTCTCCGGAAGATCACGGAACGCAGGAGTCTCGATCAGGTAGCTGCAGGGGAACTTGAACATGCGAGTCTGCAGATCGAAATCCCGGAGTGAACGGCCTTTTGAATCTCGCTTGCTGTTCATCGCAAAATGCGTGGCAAACTCGGATGTACCGGAGACTGAGGACGTAAGCGCCACTTCGTCAGCGAAGAGAAACGCCTTCACAATCTGCTCAGTGTTTTTCACAAGGCGATCATTCAGCAGTTTCGTGGCAGCTGCTTTTTGTTCCGAGTTTTCACCCGCCTGGCTCAGCAGGTACTCGGCATGACGTACCTCAAAAGAAGTCTGTGTCAGGACATTCAGTGTGTCAGTTTGATGCTCCAACACCATCAGTGCGACAAGGTCACTGTGAGGACCAAGGTATTTAGTTGTGTCAAAGCGATCGGCCAGCCGTTCCAGGTTGTGGCCGGCGGAATTGTCGATTGTCTTTGGCTTCTTCGCAGATGTCAGAACGAAGTTCCCGAGATGCTGCTGCTCACCATGACGTCCTGTCACGTACCAACCACCCCATCTTTGACTCAGCGGGCTGCGATGTGTTGAAAGAAAGCTGCCCGCAGCAACAACTGGATGGCCTTCTGGATCCGGATAAACGGAACGGATAAGGACACCGGGAACGTTCTTTGTCCTTGCTGCACCGTGACAGGTCAGGCAGGAATTTGTCTGTCTCTGAAAAACGGGAGGTTCGTCCGGTGTCTGCCTGAGAGTGTAGAACACCATTCCGAGTTTTGAGTCCTGAACAGCGATTTCGATCAGGCCGTTTTGAACGAACCCCAGATGAATGTCATCAGTGAAGTAGATCGCACGCGGAGTTGTTGGTGAGATCTTGTCATCCTGAAGGCTCGTTCTTCCGAATGTCAGCACCTGCGAGGAGACAGGAACCCTGAGAGTCTCGAGGAGAGACCGCAGGTAGCCCGTGTGCTCGTCAAATGACAAACTTACCGTGTGGTCAGTGAGCTGGTCCTGCAACTGTGAAATCCGGTTGTCGGGCTTCGAAGTGCTGTAATTGATTGGTGCTTCTTCGTAATTGACTCGCTGGGCCAGCGCCGAGGAATTCAGATTGTTCGCGAGGGCGGCGATGAAGAACCAGAAAACAAAGGAACGCATCATGGCAAAGACTCACAAAGAAAAGTCGTCATGTGCAGGCAAACGATCCTGGCAGGCGAGCGAGACAATCTCACTCGCGTGCTCGGAACGGACTTACTTGCTGCGAACGCAGTAGACCATTTCGCCAGTGCGAATGACGATGTTGCCATTGACGATGGCGACACCATACTGCACCGGATCGGCAAATCGGTTTTCGCCCTGAGCCATTGTCTGGGCGTCATAGTTGCCGCCTGCCCCAGGTGCGCCTGGGCGACCGCCGCCGGCCGGTGGCCCACCAGCGCCGGGTCGGCCACCCGGAGGACCCCGTCGTTCGCCCCCGTCCTGTTGCGGACCAGCCGTTCCCGCGTCCTTCTTCGCTGCAGCTTCATCGGTTGCGGAGACCGGTCGCACTGGAGACCCTGACGGCGCTTCGGTTGTGGAATCGCCCTTCTCTGTTCCGCTGGCTCCCTTCTTGCCGTGCTCCTCTGAATGGCCTCCCGCGGAGTTTTCATCTCTTCCTGCCGCTCGATTTCGAGACATAGACTCGGATGGCACTTCATTCGGATCCCACAACTGATTCTCCGAGATCAGTTTGTATTCCGGGCCGGTCGCCAGAACTGTTGTCAAACCGTCTTTGCCAAAGACATACAATCGATCGCCAATCGCAACGGGCGTTGCCCAGCAGCCCTGGCCAATCCGTTTCGAATAGTGTTTTTCGCCCGTCTCTGCGTTGTAACAGAAGACAACACCTGCCTTGTTGACCCAGTAGGCAAGCCCATCATGGACCGTTGGCGTATTGAACGCCGGCATCGCTTCTTCAGTGCGCCACAGAACCTTCGCCGCGAAGCCTTCTGCCGTTTTCTCGATCGTTACAATGCCGTTGGTGCGACGCGCTTCGCCTTCGTTTTCATTGTGCATCCCGGGGCTTGCGGCCATGACGAAGCGACCATTGCCCACGGCCACCGGTGTTGTAGCTCGATTTCCACCGACTTCATCACTCAGTGTCCAGAGCAGTTCCCCTGTTTCCGGGGAGTATCCTTCGACGCTTCCAGAGGAGCTGCAAACGATGTGTTGCGAATCGCCGACCGGGACCAGTGAAGGCGATGAGTAACTGGTACGACTGTCGCGGTCTGTCTTCCACTTGGTTTCGCCACTCTTCTTGTCGACCGCCAGGAGATAGGAAGGACCTTCGTGGTCGATCAGCAGCACGATCGAGTCGTTCAACTGTAACGGGGAAGACGCAAGTCCGATCGTCGATTCGAAAGCACCGTAATCGTCTGTCAACGAACGCTGCCAGAGCTGTTCGCCAGTGTGACTGACGGCAACCAGATTGCCCGTTTCAAAAAAGCAGTAGACCGCGTTTTCGTCGACAACTGGAGTTGGTGCAGAACGACTTTGAAAGTAGTTGCTCCGAACTGGCTGAAACGGATCGAGCTTCAGGTCCCACGCTACGGAACCGTCTGACAACTTCAGAGCAATGACATGGCAATGGTCCTTCATTGTGCCTTCAATAGCCGTCACGAAAACGAGATCGCCATAAATCACGGGGCTTGATTGTCCCTTTCCGGTCAGCTTCGTTTTCCATGCAATGTTCTGTGTGGGCGTCCATTGCGTAGGCACTGTGGCAGGGTCAATTTGCGTTGCACCCTGACCCAGAAATGAGGGCCAGGCAGGCTGCTTGTCTCCGGGTAGTAGGCATATTGTCAACATAAGCAGGAGCGACATGATTGGTCCTTATTGCAGGTGAATTGGTATGACATGAAACAGACGGACAAGGAAGCGGGCAGGTGAGCGTGAGCTTCGTCGGAATCGAATCTCTGTCGGATCCCGAGTAATCACATGCTCTTCAGAGGAGCCAGGAGCTTTTCCGGAGCCTCAAGATTGAGTCGTTCTGATGAGCCGGTCCATTGAACTTTCAGCACGGATTTCTCCGCGATGCAATATTCTTTCGGGAAGACGATCGGCGGTCCGAGGGATTCCAGAGTTGCCACGTAATCACCTGGAGGCAGTTGCAGTGGTTCTTCCCTGCCCTGAACGACTAACTGAAACTCGCCCGCACCGTTCGTTCTTCCGAATCCAACTTGCTCAACCGAACTTCCGTTGACTCGATGGAGCACGACCGCCAGATCTGCTAGTGCCTCATTGCCAAATTTCAGCGTGCCCGGCGTTCCCCCGACAATCTCTGACGACCGTTGTTGACAGCCGATGAGGCATCCAATCAGTACGCCAAGGAAGATAATCTTCATTCGAATGCTCATAAGAACCTCCGGCAGATGACGTGCGTAAGAACACGACAGCGACTTTCGCACCTGGGAGAACGCGTTAAGAAACTAGTTCCGAACAGCATCTGATGATGCGTGAGCCTGTGTCCCGGTCGAACTGGTTGATGTTGGCACAGGAAGCAGTCCCTGGGACTTTGCAATTACGTGCAACAGAGTTTTGTTATCGAGGAACGGTTCACGCCCCATCTCGCCCCAGATCACCTTCCCTGTTCGATCGACGATGAACGTGCCGTGAAGCATGAACTCGTCTTTTTCATCAGTGGCAGGCGTATAAACACCCCATTCAGTCGAAACGGCGTAGTCCGGATCAGCGAGCACCGGGAATCCGAACCTCCCGTACTCTTTGTACTTTTCTGCGGTGTGTTCAGTGGAATCGGAACTGATCGCAACGATGTCTGCATCCAGCTCCTGGAAGTAGTGACGGTCTTTGTCCAGCGCCAGCAACTGTGCCACGCAGTGACTGCAGCCGTAGCCAAGATAGAACACAACAACCATCGGGCGATCCTTGCCCAGCTTTGTAAGCTGCTGAATCGCCTTCTGATCATCCGCCAGCTGGAAATCCGGCGCTGGAGATTGAATCAAAGGCAGGCTCTGGCCCGGCTGAGGCCTGAATTCCGAATCCGCCAGAATCACGGAAAGTCCGGCCGTCAGCTTATTGATCTGAGCGGCCTGCAGATAAGCCTCTGCGTCATTGCGAACATGGCCGGTTGAGACCAGACCATACTTCAGGCACAGCTGTCTGCATTGTTCCAGGATGCTCCCATCATTTGCCGACACCTGATCAACAGGGTTGGACATGTGATAGAACAGAACCGTCGCATACAGACAAGTCACGACAAACAGAAAGCCAAGGAACGTTCGAACTCCCCAGTCGCGGGGTGGTGGAGTTTCCTTGTCTGTTGTCGACTTTTCCGAGGGAACGAGGGGGGAAGCGTCAGACATTCGTCATACTCCAAAGTGAAGGATAGAGGGACGGAATGACTAGAACTCAGAAACAATGTCTCCGGTGCTGCGCGATCCGATCGCACGCCAGACACCGAGATCAATGTTTTCGCTGACGAAGCGAACGCTCCCGTCGCACAGAACCATCTGAGCTCCACCGGCATGCTCACTGCGAGCCGCAAAGATCCCATTTCCACAGGTTCCCATATCGGGAATGCTGCTGTTGGGCTGGTGATAGTGGTTGTAAGCGGTCCAGTATTCGCGCCCATGAATCCAGCCAGCTCCTCGCTGTCCTGCCCAGCCGCGGCTGATCGCAACCGTCATGGCTTCGAATCCGGATGGATCCCATGGCGTCGAGTAACCGTTCGCCAGTCCGGGGGTTGCCGGCGGGACCGTGCTGGACGTCCAGACGCAGGCAACGTTGATGTAGCTGCGTCGACGTTCTTTCAGATTGGTCGGTGCCGGAACCGTCTGAGCGGGAAGCCCGATGACTGATTCAGCAAATGCTGCAGTGTTGCTGAGCCCATCGGTAATGTCTCGGAACTTGACGTTGCTATTGGTCCAGAGAATTCCGTCTGTCGGCAGGCGAGAGTCATAGAGCTTTCCGACTGCAGTACCTGCATTCATGTGATAATTGTTGCAGGCGTACGTGAAAATCTGGCCGGTTGCACCTCCTGTTGTACCGGACTTCACCTGGACGGTATCAGGGCCTGGATCACTGGGGCATCGAAACACCGGAAGTATCGTTGCTGCCGGGACGACCAGAGACGGGGCAACATCCCCTGGGCAGCAGCCAACCTGCAGTTTGATGCTGAAGTCAATCAGATTGCGCAAGTTAGCCTGCTCCATGTAGGGCAGCAGCTGTGCCTGAACAGAGAAATTGCCACTGTTTGCAGCCCCGTTTGAATACATTGAAGGCAGGACCCCGAGCGCACTTTCATAATTATGCAGCGCAAGTCCGATCTGCTTGAGGTTGTTTTTGCATTGAGTTCGGCGAGCGGCCTCACGAGCCTGCTGGACGGCAGGAAGCAGCAGAGCAACCAGAATCGCAATAATTGCGATCACAACCAAGAGCTCGATAAGCGTAAAGCCACGCTGGCGGAAACGGATGGCCATAAGAGTTTTCCTTTGGATTGTCGGAATGAAGAAAGCAAATACGAAAGAGAATGATGAGCAGGCTCATGGTGCTTGCGAAACAATCACCACGCACTTTGGCACGCAGTAGGAATCTGAGACTGATCACAGTCGGCGCGTCGATCATCAAACACAATCAGATGCCGAAGCCTGATCCTGGTTTGAGTTGCTATGCGGATGGGCACAACAACGGTGGCGAGACGCATTGAGACTTGCTGTCGTTGACAGCAGGCTACGGCTGCACGCACACCTTGAGTGAGCATCTTTGACTGGATGCGAGCCCGGTCGGAGGGGAAAATGCTGCGAGGCTGGAGCTTCGCCAAGCATTGACTCTTGGATCATGGAGCCTGGTAAAGGTGCTGGGACTCAGAGACCCTGGCAAGATCCACTACCTACAACCCGAACTCTTTGTCTTGACAACGCACTAGCTAATGCGGGGAGGCGGGACGGGAGGCTGAAGCGAGCCTCTCTCGAGACGTTCTGAATAATCCTGCACAAACTCTATACAGGCATCGGGAACGGTTTTGAGGCAAACGGAAAACTGCATGGTGACCGGAGCACAGACGACCCATTGGCTGCCCTGGCCTCGACACTCCATCGCCTTAATGATCAGCACAAGCTGGATGTCGGAAAAGGACTCGGGATCCGGATCAGTGGTCGTGGTGAGATATTCGCGAATTCCCTTTGTGACTTGTGTCACTTGAGTGTCCAGCTTTGCAATCAGCTCATCCACAGAATGTTGCTTCGAAAGATTCAGAAATCCGGCCATCCATCCGACAATCCCGCGAGCAACTTTCCCGGGAGTGGTCGATGACGAATCTTCAGGCGAATTTTTGGTACCCCGCTGCATCTCCGACAGTGGTTCCTGCGGTGGAGTGTGCTGAGTGTGGACATGCTCTGGCAAAGAACAGATTTCCGTCTCCAGTTGTTCATCGGAAAGTTCAGCCAGGTCCATTTGGGAATTGAGTCTTGCCTCGTCTTTCGCAGCGTCGACGACAAATAGCGGAATGCTGACGTCATTCTTCTTCGCCCAGGTAACTTTCTGCTGATTTGTGAAACAGCAGCACTTCTTCCAGCACTGATCCGCAGAGCTACAGCCGCATGGGCGATTCTGACACGGAAACGGTTCGCTGGTGTCTTTCTGCGTGCGAATGGGAGCACTAACAGGCAGCGGGATTGGGAACACTGTGAGCGTAAACGCAACCGCAACGGCCAGGCAAAGAAGCCGCCGAGATACCATTAATCCTGATTGGCGATTCGGTCTGATCATCGACGGATCGGCCTGTTAGCCAATGCCTATTGCAGTGATACCGACTCGCTCTCCACGGACAACATACTAGAGACCTCGCTGTTGTATCGCGATCCTGACGCACACTTGCACATCCGAATTCTCGTACCTGACAAGTACTCTTCGCAGAGCCGCGCTCGATGACATCGACGATCGATGTTTGAGGGTTTGAGGGTTTGCTGGCGTTCTTTGCCGATTTGGCCTGGGCGGATTGAATTCGCGATTCCGTCACTTGCGGCACTTCACGGATCAGGTTAAGAAGGTGATCGCTTGTGGAAGAGCAGCCGCAATTGACTTTTGGCGAATGCCAACTCAGGATCTGGCTATGTCTCTCTCAACGCGGGTTTCTTTTTCAGGGTTCGTATTGCTTTCCACTTTGGCGACTGCCGCATTGCTTGTGGTGCCAGTGACGGGATCGACTGAGTTGCAGGATGCTGGTCAGGAATCAACGCCAGCCAAAGATCCTCTCGAGACGCAATTGGACGAGGTTCGCACGCTGTCACGAAACGGACTTTCGGAAGAGGCAAAGAAGGCCGCCGACATCCTGCAGCAGATTCCATTCGATAAACTCACAGAGACTCAGCAGGACACCTGGATTTCACTTGCACGAGACAATGCACTTCAGCTTGGTGATCTGGGGCGATTGAAAGAACTTGGAGAGAAACAAACGACCTTCCCATCGGACAAAATTTACGAAGTCCTACTTGCCTATGGTAAGCTGACTCGTGCTGAGGTAGATGAGTCAAAGAAGATCCTGGCAGCGATCAACACGGACGAACTGAATCCACGGGAGGAACGGCGCGTCTTTGCACTCCAGGCAAAGATTGCACGCCTTGAAGGGAATGCGGAAGCCGAACGTGAAGCAATCGAGAAGATGATTGGTCATCTGCCGTACTGGACAGAGTCGCGCTGTCAGGCATGCCATAATGATCTGAAGAATCCGGATCGAATGACATCCGTCAGTTTCAAGGATCTTTGGTTTGGCGAACGCTATTCGGAACTGATGAAGTCAAAGGGCGATGCTGACGCGGTTCGACAAAAGGCAGAAGAGCGTCTGGGAAAGGATCCAGCGGATATCCTGTCGCTCGTTCAGCTTGGCTACGCCTTGAAGTCACTCGGCGATCATGATGGCGCACAGAAAGCCTTTCAGCGGATCTCGTTCTCAAAGGAATCCGGCAACGACTTGAGTTCCCCTCGGATGTTGTTTTCGTTTCCCTAGTTAGCGGGATGACCTATGACCTATGACCCCGACCGAAATTCGGCACTTCGATCCAACACAAACGGGTACTCGAACTCAGAGTGTTGCGGCTTTCGGAATCATGCGGGCCAGGCAATCGGCGGACGTGGAATCCACTTGCCAAGCCTGGTGGTTCCAACGATGTTTCTCGGCGCAACGTGGAGCACGAGGCGAAGAGGAAGTTCCCGTCTAGTGCATCTTCCTGTTTTGAATTTCGGGTCGTGGCCCGTGCGAAAGGTGCTCCGACTTCGGGAATCGGTGATGCCACACTTCGCGTCAGGCGGGGACAACCGCGTGCGACCGAGGCGTGGACTCGCGAAGCCCGGGCTACTTCTGTCAGTATAGTGTCAGTATGGGGATGCTGTCTGGCGACAAGCTTTGATCGGAACGATTCAGGTTTTCCGGGTTAGCATCGTGCCGTTTTCCTTTTCTTTCCAAGCGTTCCTCGCTTGCGGACTTTATCGATGTACTCCTGGCAGCTGGCGATTTTGCAGTCCGTATCGCCAACGTCGATCGAGAGCTTTCCAATTCGTCGACCTGTATCTTCCGCGATTTTTGTCATCGGCTTCACATAGCAGCCAACCGCGATCAGAAAGCCATTCATCGAATAGCGCACTGCGTTGGGAGCTGTGTGGATTTCCTTCTCGACGCGATTTATAAGGGACGTGAGTGCCTCGATGTCCAGTTCATCATCCTGTTGGATCGCAACAAGACTGCTAAGTGTCGCCCATCCGATCGATGCGATGTTCTCTTTCTTCGAGTCAATCCATTTGGTTCCAAGGTTCCAGCCAAAGCGACTTTCTGCCGCAATCCAGGGAACTGTTGAGCCACAGAGCGCCTGGCTGGTTGCCTGCTTCGCCCACTTTTCAAGGTCCTTCTTCGTCATCTTCTGCTCATCGGCAATCAGACCCGCAAGGTACATCGCGTCGTAGATGCCCGTATCGTAAAGCTCGAGCGAGAGTTCGTAGTTCTTGCGGATTCGTTTTTGAATCTTCTTCAGATGTTCGACTTTCACCCCAAGCACCGGCTCCGCGACGCGATGTCGAAGCAGTGTCTTTCGAATGCTGTCAGAAGCAAGGCTCTTGAGCTCTTCAACGATTTCAGCGGCGGTCATGGTCTGGCAATCTTTCAGCGATCAGAGTGTGAGTGTTTCTGCCGTGTTCTCACTGTGAATCTATGGCATCATCGTCCAATTCGATGTGCAGTGTTCGGTCGTATTGTGGTTCTGGTAGGTTACCCGTTAGAACACGTCAGTGACACGTGGGCCCGATCATCGTGAGCCGTTTTTTTGTGGGTGGAGTCGTCTGCACTATGGACATCGAAATTCATCAAACGCCGATTTCATTCTGTCTCGCGGGGATCTCTTCTGTTGTCGAAAACAACGCCTGGGCTCCTGTTGGTATGAGGCTGATGAACGAGATGTGGGGAATTGTGAAAGGAACAGGAACGAAGACGACCGGGATCAATCACTGGGTTTATCTGTCGGACAGCAGAATGTTGACAGGCGTAGAGTTACTGCCGGGTGTCGCGATTCCTGCGGGGCTCGAATCGCTGCAGTTCGAGCTGACTCGATATTTGAAGCACATCCACGTTGGTCCGTATCAGGAGTTGCCTGCCAAGTGGAATGCTCTAAAGACAGAGATCGCCGCACGAGGTGAGCGGATGGGCAAGTATTCTGTCGAGGTCTACGGACACCATAGCGATGATCCGGCGAAAGTCGAGACGACGATCTACATTGGGCTGGAAGGCTGAAGAGGGAACTGTCGGGGGAAAGAACAGTAACCGCTGAGGACAGCGGTTCTACGCAGGAGGCCGGAGTTTCATTCCGAGTGTGCCGCCCAGAAGTGCCATTGGAAAATAGCAGAGAACCAGGTCTGTCACGATGAACCACGTGGGGCCGCTGCAGTTGATGATCATTGCGATGCCACCAAGGAGAAATATGCCTCCCACGATGAGTGCTCGTCGCAGCGGACTGTTAGCGGCAAGTTTTGCAGCGACAGTTGCACCGATCAATGTCCCCAGTGCATGGCCAAGCAGCGGGAAGACGAAGTTGCCAACAGGCAGAGTCGGCATCAACTTTCGAATCTCATCCATGTTGGATGCGTCGATTCCCTCAGGAAGCGGAAAGACGGACATGCCAACGGTCACGAGACCCAGATTGATGATCGCCCCCGCGACAATGCCGCAAACCGTCGCCTGCCAGTTCTTCATTTTCTGCATCCCGTCCTGGAGTTCATTGATGAAAGGGCGAAGTCGCGTCAGCGACTACTCCTGGAAATCGAACGCTTTGACACCAGCCCAGTCCGCTCGAAATGGAATGCCAAGAGTCCGGATGTAAGAAAGATAGATGCGATCGTTCTGCAACGCCAGGCCCCATGTGGCGTGTGAGTCTTCCACATCGCCAATTGTTCCGACCTGCAATGGCTTGCCGGGTGTCGCTACGCTGATCGCAACGAGATCACTGCGTCCGGCAGACATCAGAAGGAGTCTGCGTTTGGAATCGAAAGCAATCTCGTTGGCATGCCCAGGACTGGAAAACCAATGGAGGGCCGAAGGTTGAGGAGTCCATGGATTCCACCAGGCTGCCAGTTTGATTGAACGCGGGTTCGAGACATCAAGAACCTCCATCCCCACATAATCCGCTGTGACATAAGCATATTTGCCATCCACAACAATGTTGTTGTAGGCTCGAGGAAGCCCATTCATTGCAGGGTTCGAGTATCGACCGATCTCTGTGAGTTTTTCCGGATCCGACACATCAATCACTCGCACACCACCAGCGTCGTAGCAAAGAAACAGCAGATCCCCGACCAGTGCCAGGCCTCGTGCGTTGATCTTGGTTTTGTCAGGTTTTGCGTCCGGGAAATCCAGCCGCGGCTGAAGTCGCGACAGTTCCCTGATGTTGCTCGGCCGGCTGACGTCCAGGCTGACGAGACCTTTCTCCATCGCCGCAAGAAATGCGGTCTGCCCATCCACAACAATGGCTCCTGCCGCTCCGCCAGTCTCTTTGTCCTTCCAGATTCCAAGCACTCGCGCGGCTTTGGGATTCTGGACATCAACGATCGCCAATCCCACTGACTCATGCCGTCCCCAGTGGTTGCCGAGTGCCAGGTAGATTCGACGTCCCGATTGTGTCAGGCTCATCACATGCAGTGAATCCAGCTCTTTGATCGGGATCGTCTTAGTGAGTACGGGCGATCTGCTCACATCAAAGATCCTGAAACCGCCTTCCTTTGCGGCCACATAAAGAAACGAACGCCCCTCAGCGTCGGCCACCATTGTCATCGGCAGGCCATCAGTGATGCGGAACGGGATATCGTAGCGATGCTGAAACTCTACTTCCGACTTGCCACCTGGCGACTTCGACTGGGCCACCACGATGTTCAAGTGAAACATCCAAAGTGCAACCGCTGTCAACAGTGTTCTGTTCAAGCACATCTGCGATCCCCTGGAGTACCTGTGGTGGTCAGGATTCACTCGACTTCACCCGGTAGTTTATGCAGGATTGCGATTCGAAGGCAGGTCAGCAGCCAAAACGTAGTCAGGACTACGCTGCGACCGACTACTTTGGTTTCGTTCGCGGGACAGATTTGCATGATTCGCACCGCTCGGTGAATCGACAACCGGGCGATCACAGTCGATAGTTGCTTCCGACCTGCCAGTACAATTCGGTACAAGGAGTTTTACTATGGATTGGGGCCCAAACACGAAGCGACTTACGGTCATCGCGGCTGGCGTTTTGACTGTCGTCACCTCCATCGCTTCGGCTCAGGAAGCGGCGAACCGCTCTGCCCCGGTTGTGTTCACCGTGAAGCAGGATCATCAGAACATGATGGACCAGCTCGGGATCACGAGGCTTCGACCTGGCCGAGACGGTAACCCATCGGCCAAAGGGCCGAATGCCGCCAACTATGACGAAGCGCAGGCCAATCCGTATCCCGTGTTGCCCGATCCACTAACTTTGGCGGACGGTCAGAAGTTGACGTCGGCAGATGACTGGTGGAAGAAGCGGCGACCGGAAATTGTTGAGCTCTTCGAACGCGAAGTGGTCGGGCGAGTTCCTGGCAACGTTCCCAAAGTGACATGGGAACTGAAGGAGACTCGCGAGATCACGGTTGGCGGCCAGCAAGCCACCGAGCAACACATCGTTGGCACCGTCGACAATTCTGCCTGCCCGGAAATCGAGGTCAGAATTTCGATGTCGCTGACGTTGCCGAAGACCTCTGATGAACCAGTACCTGTGCTCATGTACTTCGGTATGACTCCTTTTGAGCGTTCTCCGTTTGGAGGAGGATTCGGGGGTGGATTTCGTGGGCCTCAAGGACCATCGAAAGCCGATCGACTCATCCAGGCCGGATGGGGCTACGCGATTCTGAATCCCACGTCGTTCCAGGATGATGCCGGTGGATGGCGGCCAAGGCCTTTTGTTGCACAGGCTCCGGCGGAAGAACCAAAGGGAGCCGGATTGACTCGCGGGATCATCGGTCTCACAAATCTTGGGCAGCCTCGAACGCCTGAGCAATGGGGAACGCTGCGAGCCTGGGCCTGGGGAGCATCTCGCGGTCTGGACTATCTGGAAACCGTTCCCGGTGTGAATGCGAAACGAGTCGCGATCGACGGAGTATCTCGGTTCGGCAAAGCGGCTCTCGTGACTCTGGCGTTTGAAGAGCGGTTTGCTGCCGGGCTGATCGCATCTGCCGGCGAAGGCGGCACCAGTTTGTATCGGCGGAACTTTGGCGAGTCGGTTGAGAACCTGACAGGATCAGGAGAGTATCACTGGATGGCCGGGAACTTTCTGAAATACGGCGCTGAGGAATCTGGATTTGGGCGACGAGACTCCAGCGATCTTCCAGTCGACGCCCACGAACTGATTGCACTCTGTGCGCCACGACTGACGTTCATTAGTTATGGCGTACCGGAGAAGGGAGATGCTTTGTGGCTCGATCAGCGAGGAAGCTTCATGGCCACAATTGCTGCTCAGCCGGTCTTCCGTCTTGTCGGCGCGAAGGATCTTGGTCGAACGGATGATTACATGAACGAGCTCATGCCCCCCGTCAACGAAGGCCTTCTCACCGGCCAACTCGCCTGGCGCCAGCACGATGGTGGCCATACCGACGATCCGAACGTCGAGCATTTCATCAAGTGGGCCAACGAGATGTGGGGTGCTCCGAAATAGTGGAACCCAACCTTGCCTCATCCACACTCGCTCCCTTCGCGCCTTCGCGAGAGCAACTGCGACTGGCGTTTTTGGTTTCACGCGAAGTCGCCAAGGCGCGGAGGAGGCTGTGTTCGGGCTGGTTGTTTTTGGGGATACTCCTTTTTTCCAGCAGGTTATTCAGTCTGGTTCAAGGCGTTCTCTCGCAGGTCTTGTTCCTTGGTGCCTTCGCGCCTTCGTGAGATCTACCGCGACTGGTGCTTTGTGGTTTCACGCGAAGGCGCAAAGGCGCGAAGGAGGCTGTGTTCGGGCTGGTTGTTTTTGGGGCTACTCGTCTTTTCCAGCAGGTTATTCAGTCTGGTTCAAGGCGTTTTTTCGCTGGTCTTTTACTCTGCGCCTTCGCGCCTTCGCGAGACCAACTGCGACTGGTGTTTTTGGTTTCACGCGAAGTCGCCAAGGCGCGAAGGGCGTTGTGTTTGGGATAGTTGTCGTGCGACTACTCTGCTCTACGAGCAGATCATTCGACCTGATAGCGTTCGGTGCGCTGGTCTTTTGCTCTGCGCCTTCGCGCCTTCGCGAGATCAACTGCGACTGGCGTTTTTGTGGTTTCACGCGAAGGCGCAAAGGCGCGAAGGGTGTTGTGTTTGGGCTGATTGTCATGCGACTACTCTGCTCTACGAGCAGATCATTCGACCTGATAGCGTCCGATGCGCTTGTGATTTTCTTTGCGCCTTCGCGCCTTCGCGAGATCAACTGCGACTGGCGTTTTTGTGGTTTCACGCGAAGGCGCAAAGGCGCGAGGGTGGTTGTAGTTGCGGTTTGGGCGTTATCCCTGGCAAATCACCGAGGCCCGGATCGCTGGCGAAGTACCGCTCGTTGGTTTACTCCTGGACATCACTCGGAAATAGCACCGTCAATTGCCATCGCCGGTCGCGACGAGGTGTGTCTGCGGAAAGTCGCCAACTGTACGAAGAGGCAGTCGGAAGCTTCAGGAGTTTGTCCCTGATCAATAACTTGAGGCGGTCGCCTTTGAGCAGGCTGCCGCTGAGATGAGAGACCGGGGCTGAGAATTCGAGGCGGGGGAATTCGTCGGTGTTTAGCAGGCCAATCATCTCCTGCCAGTCGCCGATGTAAAGTTCTGCGAGACGTGATGAAGATGGGATGAGGGAGTCGATTGCGTTGCCGGATGTCTCAAGGTTGTGAATTCGGCGATCGATCTGTTGGCTGTCGAACGTCAATGGTTTGTCCGAGCCAATCAGTGCAATGATCGGCTTGGTTGGGTGGAGGTGACACCACCAGAGACTGACGTGTGGAAAGACCGAACGCATGGATCGTGCGATCATTTCAAAGTCGGTTTCGCCAAGCTGGTACAGCGCGAGCCACTGGCAGAAATGTCCGCCAGGTTTGAGGCGTGCCTTTGCGGAACGGTACATATCGGTTGTGTAGAGATAGCCGCTGCCGCTTTCCCAGGGAACGAATAAGTCCGCGATGATGACATCGAATAAGCCGGTCGTTGATGACAGAAAGTGGCGTGCATCATCGGGAAAGCGCATGGTCCGAGGATCATCGATGACGTTGCGGTTGTCGCCCTCCAGAATACGGGCCGCGTCAAAGACTTCAGGGATCAGTTCGACCAGAGAGATCTGTTGAACGTCAGCGTGAGGCACAGCTCCGGCTGCGGTCATTCCCGTTCCGACTCCCAGAAACGCAACTTGCAATGGAGATGGATGGAGCAGCAACGGCAAGGTGGCCTGCCGGAATTCTCGTTCGGCAGTCGCACCCGTGGCTCCGAATCGATAGTGAAGATTCTGGCGGATTCTTCTGACGCTGGACCTGGAATCCTGAACCACATCGACCCAGCCGTAGGAAGAATTCCAGCGATGAAGCACTCGTTCGGTGCTGGAGGCATAGTACTGTTCCGGAGACTTGATTGCTGGAAACCAGGCGATGCTGATTGCGACAAGCAAGGCCGCAAGTGGCGTTTTTGTGAGAGCACTTTTGTCATGAAACAGCAGAAGCACACTTGCTGCAAGACTCGCAAGAACTGCGAAGCTTCCCCACAGACCAGCAATGCGAGGCAGCAGGAATCCGGCCGCCAGTGATCCCATGGCGGCACAGCAGGAATTGACGAAGGTTGCTCGCGAGACGCTGGATGTCGTGGACGTTCCGGAACCCTGAAGTCCTTTCCACGCGAGCGGCAGCAACATTCCCGCCATGGTGGCCGGAAGCAGCATTACGGCCGATGTCAGCATCAGACATTGACTCAGGTAGTTGAACAGCGACGATCGTGCGTCGACGTATTGAAACCTGGTGAGTCCAGCAAACAGCCACACCGATGCCGGTATCGCAAGTGCCAGAACGATTGCCACGCTGAGACACAATGTCCGCAAAGCAAAGCGATGCGAAAGAAGACGAACGGCGACGGAACCAAGTGCCAGGGCCAGCAGAAACGTGGCCAGAACGCAGGCGAAGGAATAGGAACTGTTGTGAAAGATGAGTGCGAAGAGACGCGTGTAAAGGACTTCGAGGCCGAGTGTCACGAAGCCGGAGAGGCCTGCGAGGATTGTCCAGCGGGCGACGGGAAGTGCGGCCCTCCCCCGAGCTTGCAGGCGCTCGCTCGACCCCTCCCGAACTGCGTTCAGGAGGGGAGGATTTGCCACATGTGCGGTGGCGCGGGGGCGAAGGGATAAGGCGACGAAACCGCAAAGGGCGGCGCAAAGTGCTGCGACGTATGAACTGGTCTTCACGCCGATCGAGGTGAAGAGGATGCTCGGTGCGATCAGTGTTCCCGGGACTGCTCCGGCAGTGTTCAATGCGTAGATGAACGTCAGTCGTCGTAGCGATTGATCGGCGGTCGTCGATGTTGAGACGCACATCTGACTGAGGAACGGCAGTGTCGCTCCGTAAGCGATCGTAACAGGGCCAAGGCTGATCGCTGTGATCAGGATCCTGAGCGGCAAACTGATGAAGAGCGACTCATGATGGATGAGCGGCGAGGGTGGTGAAGCGTGAGCGATGTAGATCGTCAGTGGGGCGGTGGCCAGACCGATGGCCGCGATGAATTCACAGACCGCGTAGCCTCGGAATCCATCGATCGTCTGGACAAAACGCAGCCCGACTCTGTAGCCGATGGCCATGCCGGCGAACCAGAGTCCCAGCACAATCGCCGACGTTTCTGCAGTGTGCCCAAACAAAGAACCGAGCTGTCGATTCCACGACAGCTCGGCAATCAGGCACGCCGCTCCCGAGAGAAAACTCAGCAGGCCCATCACGGCCATGGTTCCGAGTCTTCTCGGTGGCGTATGACTCACTGTGTTCTCAGTGGTCGTGATTGTGTTCATGCTCATCGTGAGAATGCGCGAGTGATGCTGAGTAAGGATTTCCGTTGATCGTCACGCTCAGTCGAGCTTCTGAATCCGCGTGTTCCAGGTGCTCGGCAAGTTCCGCGTTATCAATCGTGAATCGTGAAGACTTTCCTTCCGCATCGCCAGCATCCGGTGACGCAGCCAGTTCGAACTGTTCCGGTTTCCCATCATGTTTCAGATTGATGACGAGATTCTTTGCGTCGATAGCGACAGCAGCCTTTGCTGCAGAATCCAGCAGATAGATCGTGATGACGGATTTGTCATGCACGAGTTCCGCATGAAACTCTTCCTTGCCCAGCTCGACGAGATGACCATGGTGGGGACCTTCCGTTGGATGCTCATGTTTGTCGGCTTCCTTGGCTGCTGGCTTTGCTGCGGTTGGTTCTGAACCAGCGTCAGTACAGCCTGAGAGGCCGAACATCAGCGTTCCAACAAACGCCAGCGTGTAGTGGTGAAGCTTGAGAACTTTCATTGTCATTGCCTTTGGTGAGAGTGTTGTCGGTGAAAATCTGATACCGCGGTTACACAACCGACTGCGGATTATTGTGTCATGGTTCAATGATGGGTGGCTGCTTCGGTCATGTGGCGTGCTCGAAGTGCTGCGTGTGATTCTTCTTCCAGTTCGATCGCTTCATCAGCTTCCAGAACGCTGTGTTCCGCGGCCTTCTTGCCGAAGAGCCAGAAGAGTGCCGGGTGGACGAAGAAGTCGAGCAGTGTGGAGCTGATGACGCCGCCAAGAATCACTGTCGCGACCGGATACAGGATTTCCTTGCCCGGCTGATGTGCCGCCAGGACCAGCGGAACGAGCCCGATTCCCGCCGTCAAAGCCGTCATCAGAACCGGCGCGAGTCGTTCGAGTCCCGCGCGGATGATCATGGCGTGAGTGAAGGATTCTCCTTCGTATTTCACCAGATGCAGGTAGTGATTCAGCAGCAGAATCCCGTTGCGGGACGCGATCCCGCCGAGCGAGATGAAGCCAACCATCGCGGCGATGGTCAGAGTTTGCTGAGTCAACACGAGGGCCGCGACGGAACCAATGAAGGCCATCGGCAAGGCGGCCATTACCTGCAGTGAGAGATTCACGGAACGGAACATCGTGAACAGAACCATGAAGACGCCGATCAGCGATGCAATGAACAGCAATGCCATCTTCTTCGACGCAGACTGCTGGCTCTGGAACTGACCACCGTATTCGACATCGTACCCGGCAGGCAATGAGGCAATCACCGGCTTCAGCAACCTCTGTATGTCCGCGACGACATCCACGACGCCCCGGTCTGCAACGTTACATTGAATGACGACTCGACGTCGCACGTTATCACGATTGACGGTATTTGGACCACCCGATTCGTAGATGTCTGCAACAGCCTCAAGTGGAATCGTTCCTCCGTCGGGCAGTTCAATCGACAGTCGTTTCAAGGCTTCAACGTCTTCGCGATAGTTGTCACCCATGCGGACCACGAGGTCGAACGTGCGCTGATCAGTCAGGATCTCAGAAACGATCCGGCCGTTCATTGCCGTCTCAAGAAACTCATTCACGTTCTCCACTGTCAGACCATTCAGCAGCAGCTTTTCACGATTCAGTTCGATACGCAGCTGAGGAATGATGACCTGAGGTTCGAGCATCAGGTCTTTGACGCCGGGAACCAGTTCGATCTCCGCCTTCATTGCTTCTGCCTTTTGGCGCAGAAGGTCGAGGTCCGTTCCGTACAGCTTGATACCGATCTGAGCCTTCACGCCAGAGAGCATGTGGGAGATCAGATGCGAGATCGGCTGTTCGACTGCGGTGACGATCCCTGGGATCTGGTCCATCGCTTCACGGATCTCGGCCAGTTGTTCTTCTCGATTTCGTTTTGACGCTGGATCCATTTCGATCAGATACTCACTCATGTTCACGCCCTCTGCGTGTTCGTCGAGTTCTGCTCGGCCGGTGCGGCGGGCAAATCGAGCCACATCGGGGATCGCCTGCAGTGACGTTTCCACCATGGAATTGATCTGATTGGCTGTCGACAGCGACGTGCCAGGCGGGAGGACCACGTTCAGCTGAACGGTCCCTTCGTTGAACGGTGGCAGGAAGTCCTTATCAAGCCCCGCGACGAAGAAGCCTGCGATGACGACGAGCAAGACCGTGACGGACAGATTCAGAACCGGCCAATTGAGGCTGAATCGAATCACCTTTTCGGCCACCCATTTCAGCATTCGCAGTAGTGCCCCATCCTTCTCTTCATGACCTGCGGCATTACCAAGCAGCCAGTAGGACAAAATCGGAGTGACCGTCAGTGACACGATCAGCGAAGCAAGGATCGAGACGATGTAAGCCAGCCCAAGCGGGATGAACAGTTTGCCTTCCATCCCGTCCAGAGCAAACAGCGGAATGAAGACGAGAACGACAATCATTGTGCTGAACACAATCGAATTACGAACCTCCGTGCTGGCTCGAAACACGACCAGCAGAGGATTCAGCGGATTTGGCAAATGGCGATTTTCGCGAAGTCGCCGGAATATGTTCTCGACGTCCACGATGGCGTCGTCCACGAGTTCTCCGATCGCGACAGCCAGGCCGCCCAGGGTCATCGTGTTGATCGAGATGCCAAGTGCCGAGAAGACGATGGCCGTCATGACCAACGACAGAGGAATGGCGGTCAGCGTGATGAACGTCGTGCGAATATTCATCAGGAACAAAAATAGAATGATGACGACCAGAATGCCGCCGTCTCGAAGTGCTTCCATCACATTGTGAATCGCTCGATCGATGAATGACTTCTGCGCATACACGGTTTCAATGCGTGTGCCTTTGGGAAGCGACTGCTTCAGTTCCTCCATCGCTTGCACGATCGATTCGGTGACTCGACGAGTATCAGAACCCGGCTGCTTGTTGATCGTCAGAATGACCGCCGAGCCACCGCTCCAGTCGCCATCGGCCTGCTTCATAAACGCGCTGCTGTCGCCTCGTTTGACCTGAGCCCCTTCGCGAACATCGGCCACCTGAGCCAAAGCCACCGGGCGACCATCGCGGATGGTCACGACGACGTTTCTAAGGTCATCGATCGACTGAATGCGTCCAAGTGCGCGGACGAGAAGTTCGCTTGGTCCCTGGCGATCGAGGTAACCACCAGTTGCGTTCTGATTGCTCTGAATGACCGCCTGTTCAACCTGCTCAAGAGTCACGCCGTACTGCAGCATGGACTGCGGGTCGACCAGCACCTGAAACTGCTTGCGCTGGCCTCCCATCGTGAAGACTTGCGACACACCGGGAATTGTCAGCAGGCGTTGTCGCACGACCCAGTCCGCCGACGTGCGAAGTTCCATCGGCGTCACTTCTTTGTTGTCATTCCACATCGCCAGCATCACGATTTGACCCATGATGGACGACACGGGGGCGAGCTGAGGTGAAACGCCGGGCGGAAGCCGATCCTGCACAATCTGAAGTCTCTCAGCAACGACCTGGCGGTCTGTGTAAAGATTCGTGCCCCAGGCGAATTCGACGTAGACTACGGAAATGCCAACGCCCGAAGAACTGCGAACAACCTCGACGCCGTTCGCTCCGTTCATTGCGGTTTCGAGAGGAAACGTGATAAGCGATTCGACTTCTTCCGGAGCCATCCCAGGTGCTTCGGTCATGATGACGACGCGGGGACGATTGAGGTCCGGGAAGACGTCAATCGGCATCTGCAACGCTGTCCATGTTCCGTAGCCCGTTAGAAAACACGCCAGAACAATCACCAGCAATCGCTGTTGAAGTGCAAATCGAATGATGGCGTTCAGCATGGGAAGCTCAGTGAATGAGTGGAAGATTTGTGGGCCGAGGATCTCGACGGGTCGAGGAAGTCGTCAACTTCGCCGCGAGTTCAGATCGACTCAGGGGGCGTCAAGCACGGAGACAGTGGACCAATCCCATGAATCGAACGGAGCGATGTCAGTGCGTATGTCCCGCGTGCGGGTCCGCGCCGGCTCCGGACTTGTTCTTCAGGGCCATCTGCATCTGATGAGCCGACCGGAGAGCAAGGACATCGCCAGGGAACACCGCACCATCGTTGGCAATGACTGCGTTCGATTGATCCCGGAATTTCACATGCACGGCGACTCGTTCAAAGTGCTTGCCGTTTTGTCGGAAGACGAACCAGTCAGCCGCTTCTCGAACAACTGCGTCGACCGGAACGACGAGTTCCGAAGGCCATTCTTCTACGGGAACCTGCAGCTGCAGTCGCTGACCTGGACGATATTTCCAGGACACAAATCTCTGGCCTTCGTTGTTCTTTGACGTCCCGGTGATCGTGTTTGGAAGATTGACGTAGAACGGCAGCGACCGAGAATTGCTGTCAACTTCGGTTCCGACGAAGGCGAGGTTCAGATCGTTCAGTGTTTCCTGTCCCTGAGCCACCGGGAAGATCGCCGTGACTGGCCAGTTGTTGGATGCCGTTGCATTGATGGCCGGTGCATCCTGATCGAACGCCTTGCCTTCGATGTAGAGCGAGCTGAAGTCGGCGACTTCGCAGAGAAGTTCACCGGCGTTGACCGTCTGACCCTTCTTGACGGAAAGGCGTTCGACGATCAAGGACATTGTTGAATCATCGTGGCCACCGTTCTCGTCATCGGCATGCTCATGGTCTTTCTCAGCATGCTTGTCGTCGTGCTTTTCACCATTCTTCTCGTCGGGGACTCGAGTCAGCGAAACCGTCTGTGTCGAAGCGTGACTGAGCCGCAGTTCTTCGTCATGGGAATGATCGTCAATCGTCGGTGCAACGATCTGCAGGCTTCGAAGCAGCTTCTTGTCGGTCGCGATCTCTTCGACCTGACGATCTGACAACCCCTGCAGTCTCAGTGCTTCACGCTGAGCGCGGATGAGAGCTTCCAGTTTGTCGCGCGAGTATTTTCGTTCCAGCAGTGTTCGGCCGGAAATCGCTCCGCTTTCTGCCGCATCTTCAAGTCGTTTGATTTCGAGTTTCTCGACTTCCAGTTCCCCGAGACTCTTCAGGAATTCGGTCTGTGCCGTAATGAGCTGTTCATGAGTAATGCGAAGTTCGAATAGCAAAGTTCCAGGCGTCACCGCTTCTCCTGTGACCGCATGCACGTGAGTAATCACACCGGTCAACGGCGTCGAGACTTCCACCTGCGTTCGTCCTGGCTTGTCGACGACGACAGCAGGAATCGTTACCGTGCGACGGTACTTCGTCAGCTCGACCGGTTTCAGGAATTCGGCTGTCAGTCCCAGGTTGCGTCGAGCCGCCTCGGACAGTTCCAGCACGCTGGCTTCCGCGGCTTCGTCGTGTCCTGCGTGGTCTTCGTGTCCGGAGTGATCATCGTGGTCCGCGTGTTCGGCTTCTGCTTCGGCGGACCCGGATGACTTCGCCAAAGCCTTGAGTTTTGGAAGCCACTGTTTGTGAGTCGCGGCGGCAGCGGCAACTAGCGCCAATGCAACGCCCCAGCGAATGACTTTGTTGAGTTTTCCAGATTGTGTGGCTGACATGAACGGCTCCCTGTGCTGACGAAACAGCAGGATGGGACTGTGAGGCGAAGGCAATCACCGTCGTACTGTTCGCAGGCCGGAGTATTTGCTGCGAGGACAGCGGGGTGAGGTATGAACAACGTTGGGGCGAGCAGGCTCTGTGGATGGCCGTTCGACATCATTCTCAAGCATGCTTGTGCGCAGCGGTCAACGATGCGGACAAAGTACACTATGGATGCTGAGAATTGCAGTCGTTACGAAATTCACATCTGCAGGCGAATGGCCGATGTGCGTACGTTTACACGATCCACGAGTGCAGGATCGCGCGAAGCCTTGTTGCAGCAGGCGGGCGAGGATCGCGCGGGGCGGTGTGAAGACTGCGTGTCTTCGAAACCAGGGCAGGTGTTTCGATCACGAAGACGGGAATCGTCATCGAGGGACCGACTGTCAGCTTCACGTCGAATTTGGAAGCCACGGAGTCCGTGAAGAAGACGCAGGAGCCTTCATCACACGGATCAGATTCAGAGTCTTCCGGTCGAGTATCCTGTTCATGACGAGCATGGTGGTGACATGCGGATTTGCAGGAGTGCCTTTCCGACGCTTCTGAATGATGCGACGCAGCGGAACGACTCTCTTCCGGGTGTGCATGGTGCAGACAACATCCCACAATGGCGTGGGCCGTAAAGGCCAGCATCGTCAGGATGTGAATGATCTGCAGGAACACCGGACTAACTCCTCTTGCACGGACAGGGGCATGAAAACATATCGGCAATCTTCGGGTCAATCCCAGCCGGACCTTGAAGGTCAAATTCAGAGACTTGAATGCAGTTTGTTTTTTCCGGGTGCAAGGCGGAACTGATGACCATACCCGGGGGTTCGGTGCTCTCGAAACGGTGTATTTGCCTGCAAATGTGGGCAATTTCCCCACGTCGGTATTTGTCCGCAGCTGTTTCATGACCAATGCTCTTCTTATGACACGTTCGCTTTCCATAATCATGAGCCTTCTGACTGCCCTGAATACGACCTGGGCAGGAAGCGTGTGCGCAGCCACTTGCTGTCCGGACGAAGCTCCGGCGGTCGAGAGGGATGCTGCGTTTTGTGTTCATGAGGAATGCGAAGCGAAGGTCTGTTCCACACATCGTGATCACGAGGACCACAATGTCCCGGTCTGTGATGACGAATGCTGTGCGCCTGTTGACAGCGTACTGCCCGACGTTGATGGAAGTCTTGCCGACGCCACCGAGTCAGACTCCGCGTTCTGTCACGTCAATATCTTTCTGGTTGGTGTCAAACCACTGGTCGGATTGAAGGAACGACATGTTCCTCTCCGCACCGTCAAGACACATGTGTTGTTCTGCACGTATCTGTGTTGATCCTGTTGTCACCTGATCAGTCGAGTGCAACGCATCGTGTTGCGGCTGATCGGGAAGCTGATGAAACAAGGATCTGACTTGCAGGCGTTTTTGCCTGCCGCTGCTGCAACGTCTTCGCAGCAATCTCTCAATCGCCACTGCTGGCGAATACCTCACACAGAATACCGCTGGAGAATTCTCATGCGATCTTTCATTCTTGCCGTTGCCGTCCTTACGCTTGGTTCTGTCGCTTCCGTTGAAGCTGGCACAGGGGCCACATCGTCACTGTCGCCAGCGCTGACGACTCACAACGCCGATGTTATGTCTGGTCGAGTCCACTTGCGAACTCGTTCGGTCGGCTTCTTTCATCGAGCTACTCCAGTGCGAACCGTTCAGACGCGCAGCATCAGTCGCTGAGTCTCTTCATTGAGCACGAACCAATTGTCTTCAAACCCGCGGTCTGGAGTCTGATCGTGGCTGGCGGTTGTTTCTGTCTCGTGATCCCTTACATTCCCAACTGATGAAGCGTCGATCGCTCGGGACTGTGGCTCAATGTGTGGGCATCGCCTGGGGCTGAGGGCCATGGACGGCTGCTTTCGAGCAAGTGGCAGAGCATGTCTACTCGTAACCCGGCGCGTCAGAGAGGGATTGTTTTGGAAAACGTGGTGAATTCTATCCCTCGCTGACGCGTCGGGTTGGGATAAGAACAACAGGCGGCTTAACAACTCGGGACAGTACAGCGTGGGCCACGAATCAGACTCCAATTCTGCAGGCAACGTGATTCGTGCCGAACGAATCTCGAAGGTGTTTCTCCACGAAGGCACGGAGATCTGGCCGTTTCGTGAAGTGACGCTGAACATTCGCCGCGGTGAGCTGCTGGCGATCATGGGGCCGAGCGGTTCAGGCAAGAGTACTTTGCTGCATACGCTGGGAGGGATCGAACCGCCGACGTCGGGAGGGATCTGGATCGAAGACCATTGCGTTTCTTCGATGTCCGAAAAAGAACGGACGCTGCTGCGACGGCGGCGAGTTGGTTTCATCTTTCAGTCGTTCAACCTCATACCAACGCTGAACGTGCTGGACAATGTCTCGCTGCCGCTGACTCTGGACGGAATCTCTGCGAAAGAGTCTGCGGATCGGGCAGCTGAAGCGCTGGCGAAGACCGGAATGTCGCACCGGCTGACTCACCTGCCAACTCAGCTATCCGGCGGAGAACAGCAGCGAGTCGCGATTGCTCGCGCGCTGGTCATTCATCCGGCCGTTGTACTGGCCGATGAACCGACCGGAAACCTGGATTCTCGCCGAGGCCGCGACATCACGTCCCTGCTTCGGCAGCTTGCTCATGACAATCGACAGACGGTGGTTGTCGTCACGCATGATTTTCGAGTCGCCTCGCAGTCGGATCGAGTCATCGTGCTGCTCGATGGTCACGTCACGTATGACGGAAAGCCAGGATCGGATGAAGAGCTGATGGCGACGATGCGGCAGGAGTCCGAGGCGTGATTCCTCGAGCCTACTTCTGGAACACGCTTCGACTGCGTCCGATACGCACTTGCCTGTCGCTGATCAGCGTCGCCGGCGCAGTGGCTGCGGTGATGGCGGTGCTTCAGTCGACGATCGCGACTCGCATGCAGATGAATGACCTGCATTCGACTCTCGATTCGCCGGTGAACATGGAAATCATCGCGACGGATACAGGCCCGTTTGCTCAGGACGATATCGCTGCGGTGATGAAGAGTGACGAATATGTGGCGGTTCCGATCTTTCGAGTTTTCACGAAGGTTGTCGCTGGCTCGCGGGCATCTCGCTGCCTGACCGTGGGGATGAACAGCGACGATTATGGTCGAGTTCACGACGTCCAGATTGTCTCCGGCCGAACAGCGACAGAGTTCGGGGAAGTGTGTCTTGCCGCGTCCGTGGCTGAACATCTGCGTGTCGGGCCAGGGGATGAAGTCGAGATCGGTGCGAAGGGCCTTCCGTGGCTGTTGAAAAAGAAAGTTGTAGGTGTCTATCAGGTTCCTGTCACTGAGCAGGTCAATGATTCGGCCACAGTCCTGACGACACTGGACGATGCCGCGCGGCTTGGGAAGTCGCGCGGCAAGGTGAATGCGGTCCTGATTCGTCTGACGGGGGACAGGTCGGAATGGCGCGAACAGTCGGTTCGTGAGTCTGTGCAGGCTCAGTTGCCAAAGTCGCTGATGGTCACTCAATCGGCGGCCGCATCGGATCTGAGTCGTCCGACGGAAGCAATGATTGGTGTTGGGCTGAATGTGGCCGCGATTCTGTCAGTTATTGCTTCGGTCTTCATCGTATTCAATTCGAGCCAGATGTCTGTCACGGAGCGCCAGGGACAGCTGGCGGTGATGAGAATTATCGGAGCGACCGACGATCAAATTCGAAGCATGCTGTACCGAGAGGCTCTGCTGATTGGACTTGCCGGAACGGTGTTGGGAATTCTTCCGGGGATCGCGGGAAGTGCATTCCTTGAACAGGGCATGCGAGATGTGCTGGGCTTTCGAAAGATGCAGTCGGTCGCGCTGCAACCGCTGTCGGTCATTGTCGGAATCGCATTCGGCCCACTCGTCACAATGATCTCCATTTGGTTTCCGGCGAAGACCGCATGCGTGACTCCGCCGATGCAGGTGTTGAAAGGCGGATCTGTTGGTAAGCCAATTTTGACCAGACGGCTCACGCTGACTCTGGGCGTTGCGTTCTTTATCATCGCGTCAGTGTTCTTCGCACTGACGTGGTTGAAGATTGCACCGTGGGTAACCTCCATCGTTGCCATTGCGTGCCTGGAGATTGCGAGTGTTCTGCTGCTGCCGGAACTGATTGCTCCCATGGCAGTTCTCTACTTTCGCATCGCTGGCTGGTTCGCGCCGATTGAGGCGGGACTTGGGCATCGGCAGTTGATCGACAAGTTTCAGAGGACGATTGTCACTGTTGCCGTCTTGTTTGTCGTTTCTGCGACCAGCATTTGCGTTGGCATTACGACATTCTCGGTGACTCAGAATATTGAATCGTGGGTCGAACGAACCGTCGATGCCGACTTCATCCTGTTTGCGACTCGCCCAAGTGCTGACATGAGCGATGCGACGTCACTGCCTCTGGAATTGAAGGACGAGATTCGTCAGCTGCCCGGCATCACGATGGTCGATGAGGTGTCTTTCTGCTTCGCCTCCGTGAATGAACGGTCCGCCATGCTGGCCGTGCAGGAATTTGATCTGCATCGGACGATTCCGATCGATCTGATTCAGGGAGACATGTCGACATTGCAGGATCGGTTGCAGGAAGGCGAAGTGCTTTTGGGCAGCGTGCTGGCCAATCTGCTGCAGGTGGGACTGGATGACACGGTCACGATTCAGGTGGGTGAATCTGTCGACACGGCAAAGGTCGCGGGAATTGTGCGTGAATACACGGCTGGCGGGCTGATGATGCAGATGGATTCACGACCCGCGAAGGAGCGGTTTCCAATTCCGGATCCTCAGGTGTATGGAATCAATAGTCGACCTGAAGATGCCGCTTCGGTCGCGGAGTCCTTGAAGACGATCGCTGGCCAGCACGGCCTGGTGTATCAGTCGCTTGCAGATCTGAAGAACATGATTCGTTCCATGGTCGAAGCGATCACCAGCCGGCTGTTTCTAATTCTTGTGCTTGCACTCGTGATTGCAGCGTTCGCGATCGTCAATTCGCTGACGATGAACGTGATTGAACAGACGCGGTATCTTGGTTTGCTGCGAGTCGTTGGGTTGCTGCAGTCGCAGGCCTTTCGGCTGTTTCTTTGTCAGGCCGTATTTCTCGGCGCGATGGGGATCATTCCGGGTGTCCTGATCGGAACCGTCATGTCGTACCTGACGACAAATTCATTTGGCGGCATTACCGATCATGGAGTGACGTTTGTTGCGGCTCCTGAATTGCTCGCCGGGTATGTCGTTTGCGGCGTAGTTCTGTCGTTGCTGGCTGCTGTACTACCGGCAACACGAGCCGCGCGATTGCGTCCTCTGGAAGCGATTCACGAAGAATGAGCGAGAGAGATCGAAATGAAGTGGAATACCGCTGGAGCGTCAGGGAGCACGTGACACTGCTTCGTTTCGTTGCGAGGTGGTTCCTGATTTGTGTCCCGCTGGGGCTTGCGGTTGGTTCTGCCGTGGCCTTGTTTCTCTGGTCGCTCGATCGAGTCACCCAGGTTCAGTGGCAGACGCCGTGGCTTCTGTTTCTGCTTCCCGTTGCTGGTGCTGTTTCCGGTTTGATGTATCGATATTTCGGTGGAACTGCGGAACGAGGCAACAATCTGATTCTTGAGCAGATTCATGAACCTGGCGGCGGCGTGCCGGCGCGCATGGCACCGCTGGTGCTGATCGGAACGCTGATCACACATTTGTTTGGAGGCTCCGCCGGGCGCGAAGGAACAGCCGTGCAAATGGGAGGAAGTATCGCTTCGACGCTTGGACGCGTGTTACCGCTCAAGCCGCACGATCATTCTACCCTTCTGATGTGTGGAGTCGCTGCGGGATTCGGAGCGGTCTTTGGGACACCGCTGACCGGCGCAGTTTTCTCGCTGGAAGTTCTTGCGATCGGAGTGATGAACTACCGCGCTCTGATTCCCTGTCTGATCGCAGGGGTGATCGGAGATCAGGTCACGACGGCCTGGGGCATCACGCATACTCACTATTTGTTGTCGTTCGGAAAGACGGTCGACGGCGCGGCTGGTGAATTGTTGCGGCCTGCTCTCCTGGACGGCTGGCTCGTCGCCAAGGTTGCAGTAGCCGGAATCTGCTTTGGCGGAGTCAGTGTGATCTTTGTTCAACTGACTCACGGCGTCTCGGCCATTCTGAAGAGGCTGGTTCCCATTGCCTGGCTGCGACCGGTTGTTGGTGCATGCGGTGTGATTCTGCTGGTCTGGCTGCTGGGGACACGCGACTATCTTGGTTTGGGCGTTTCCGGCAATCCGAATCAAACCAGGGCCATCAGTATTCAGTCCTGCTTCGTTGTCGGAGGAGTCACGTTGCTGAGCTGGTGGTGGAAATCGCTCATGACCTCGATCACAGTGGGCAGTGGGTTCAAAGGTGGTGAAGTGACGCCTTTGTTCTTCATTGGCGCAGCCGCTGGCAACATTCTTGCTTCTATCATGGGGGCTCCGGTCGACCTGATTGCAGCCATTGGCTTCGTAGCCGTGTTTGCCGGAGCGACGAATACTCCGGTGGCCTGCACGATCATGGCTTTGGAGTTGTTTGCGCCTCATAGTCCGGATGTCATGCGTTCTGGTTTCGTTGTGTATGCCGCAATCGGTTGTTTTCTGTCATACTTTGTCAGCGGTCATTCCAGTTTGTATCAGGCTCAGAAAGTTCCCGGCACATGAGTGGCGTTGAAGAATCCGTCTCCGGTCCATCACCTTCGAAAACCTCCAGTCGCATCTCGCATCTGGTTGTCACCCTGTTACTGCTCTACTTTGCCGGTGCCTATGTTGTGACACCGTTGTTCTGGGAAGAGTACGCCGCGCTGCATCCTCGCTGGGCCGATGTTCCGCGAATTACTCGCACTGGAGACCGTCATCCCGGCGATCCATTGAATGTCGCGATCATCGGAACAGAAGCTGATGTCAAAGAGGCGATGCAGAAGGCTGGCTGGTTTCCTGCAGACGCTCTGTCCATGAAGAGCAGTCTGGAAATCGCGGAAGCGACGGTGCTGGACCGAAAGTACGAAGAGGCTCCTGTCAGCAGTCTGTTTCTGTACAACCGCCGTCAGGATCTGGCGTTTGAGAAGCCAGTTGGCGACAACCCGAAGAAGCGACACCATGTTCGATTCTGGAAAGCGAATCGTCCATGGAAGAACGGCGATCCGGTGTGGGTTGGTTCCGCAACGTTCGATGAACGAGTCGGGCTGAGCTACACGACCGGCCAGATTACTCATCACATCGATGGCAACGTCGACCACGAACGTGATCAACTGATGGCGGATCTTGAAAAAGCAGAACCGACGGCTGTACCACAAGTCATTGTCGACTTTCATGCTCAGCGCGATGGCCACAACGGCGGTGGCGATCACTGGACAACAGACGGCCGTTTGAAGCTGGTCGTGTTGCCTTAGCGTAAATGAGGATCGTTGGCCCATTCCTCTCGACCGTCACGCCCGTTCTGCCCCGGATGATGGCGCATTCGCGTCGGCTCGTCGCACGTCCCACTTTGGGAATGGATCGGGCAGTTCCTGCCACGCCATCGGGCCCAGGCGAATTTCGTCGTTGGTCAGCAGGCATTCGTCCAATGCTTCGCGAATCCGGTCTTCGTCGAGTTCGATGCCGATGAAGACCAGTTCCTGCCGACAGTCGCCGACGCTGGGATCCCACGTCTTCATCACTGCCTCTCGGAAACCGGGCGTTTCCGGCCATTCCTCCGGCGGAATACTGGCCCACCAAAAGCCGGCGACGTCCAACCTGGCGACTCGACCCGCCTGCGACCAGACGCCAATCTTGTCGAGCCGCGATGCGAGCCAGAAGAATCCCTTCGATCGCAGAACCCCCGGCCATTCGCCCGAAAGGCGTTCGTAGAATCGCTCAGGATGAAATGGAATTCGTGATCGATAAACGAAGCTGCGAATTCCGTACTCTTCGATCTCACTCGCGCCATCGTCGCGCAGAGCCAGCTGCCATCCTCGACAGGTTTTTGCTTTTTCAAAGTCGAACCGGCGAGTTCCCAGTACCGAAGACAGCGGGACCTGGCCCATGTGGCTGCGGATCTTCAGAGCATACGGATTCAGATGCTCCAGAAATCCTTCGATGCGAGCCAGCTCATCGGATGTCACCAGGTCCGTCTTGTTCAGAATCAGGACATCCGCGAACTCAGCCTGATCGATCAGCAGGTCTGCAACGGTGCGAGGATCATCCGGTGTCGCCTGTCGTCCCTGAGCCTTCAGGTCTTCGCCGATTCGAAGGTCGTTCAGGAAGTTTCGGCAGTCAACCACCGTGACCATCGTGTCCAGCACGGCGACATCGAGGAGCGACAGTTCTTCCGAGATGGAATACGTGAACGTGTCCGCCACGGGGGCAGGTTCGGAGATGCCTGTTGATTCGACGATCAGATAATCAAATCGTTTCTCGGCCGCCAATGACGCAACCGCCGTGAGCAGGTCCTCGCGCAGAGTACAGCAGATGCAGCCATTGGACAGTTCAACCAGCTTCTCTTCCGTTCGACTCAGCTGAGCGTCCCCGTTGGCAATGAGCTGAGCATCAATGTTAATCTCGCTCATGTCATTGACGATGACAGCAACCTTCAGTCCTTCGCGATTGCAGAGAACATGATTCAGCAGCGTCGTCTTGCCAGCTCCCAGAAATCCGGAAAGCACAGTCACAGGAAGACGGCTGTCTCCTCTGGCGGAAACCGATTGAGTGGACGGCGAACTCGAAGACATGAAGAACTCAGGAATGGCGGTGTGATCTCGGCAATAGACTTTGAGTCAGTGTGTTGGACGCGATCCTGGAATGCGAGTCAGATCGTGTTCGAGCCGACCACTTCCTTTCAGTGAGGAGACCTTTGCGAAGACTGTTTGGGTTT
>JAEUII010000102.1 GCA_016795145.1 Planctomycetaceae bacterium | reverse complement strand
CGAAGCCACAGGAAGTGTGAGAACCCGACATTCCAGCGAAGCAGGATCCTGCTCGGCAGGGACCTTCAACTGCACGCGAACATTGGCAAAGCCCCGTTGATCGGCTCCGGCTTCTTTCGATGATGCCATCTGACGTTGCACGACCTGATGTGGCACGGGAGCGACGATCACGATCGGTTCGTCTGCGACATTCGAAGAACACTTCGCGGAACACGTCGTTGCGAATACGGTCGTCACAGCCAGAGCAACAAGCATCGGACGAAGTGAAAAGGACATGAGCGTTCCTCGTTGCATGGTGAGCACAACAGAAGTATCCTGGCAACAACGCAGAAGCATACGTCATCATGCGGCTGTCAGCGAGCGGTGTGGAGGCACACACAGGATGAACCACGATGAGCAACAATCCTCACAGCACCGACCAACAGCATTCGCACACCACCGCGCGGCAGGTCGCGGACGCCGCCTCGACTCAATCAGCCTCAGTCGTGCTGGAACTTTGTGCTGGGGGAATTGACGATGTGAATCTTGCGGCCGAACTGGGCGTCGACCGGATTGAGCTGAACTGCGGAATGACGACAGGCGGGCTCACGCCTTCCGCAGGACTTGTGGCTGCGGCACGCCGTATCTTCGCGGGACCGATCGTGGCCATGGTTCGACCTCGTGAAGGCGGCTTTGCTTATTCGCGGGACGAGTTTCTGCTGATGCTGAATGATGCCGAGCGCATGGCAGAAATGGGGATCACCGAACTGGCCATTGGCTTTCTTCGAACCGACGGAACAGTCGATGTCGAACGATGTCGGAAGCTGAGGGCGATCCTTCCGAAGTGCCATCTGGTCTTTCACAAGGCGTTTGATGTGACGCCCGATCGGACCGTTGCGATCCGTCAGCTCATGGATTGTGGATTTGACCGAATCCTCACCAGTGGCGGCGCGACGACGGCACTTGCAGGGGCCAGCGAACTGCGACGATTGAACGATCTGATTCGATCCGCGGGGTCACGACTGGTTCTGGTCGCCGGCGGAGGCATTCGAGCTGAAAACGTGCGTGATGTGCTGGCTGGGAGCCACTGCGTTCAGATTCACTCGGCCGTGCGTGATGTCGCAGATGATCGTTCGATGCCTGCCGATTGTGCGCTGCACTTTGGCGTTTCCGGAGGAAGTCCTGGCAGTTTCGGCCTGGCCAGCAGAAACAAGCTGGAACACCTGCTGAGTGCTCTTGGAAGGAACCAACCCTGACGAAACGTGGAAAGCCCATGGGAAGTCAGTGAACCGGACGACCGGTCAGCGTAGAATCATGTCATTGAAATTACGCACTCCGCTGGAACGCGTTGCGAGGTTGTCGTGTTTGTCCGCTTACTGCTTGTGTTTGCCATTATCCCGCTGCTGGAACTTTGGCTGCTGATCGAGCTGACGAAGCTCACCAGCATCTGGTGGACCATCGCTCTGGTGATGACCACGGGCATGCTCGGCATGACTTTGGTTCGCTGGCAGGGGCTGCAGGCTCTGCGACAGATTCAGCAGGCAACGAGCACCGGGCAGTCACCATCACGAGCCATCGTGTCGGGCGTTCTTGTTCTTGTCGCCGGTGCCCTTCTGCTGACTCCGGGCATTCTGACAGACACCGCCGGATTCCTGCTGTGCATCCCCTTTGTCAGGAACGCCGTTGCTGGCTGGCTTCAAAAACGAATGGTGATGAAAGTCGTCAATGGAGTGAAAGGATCAACCTGGGTCAGTTCGTTTTCCGCGAGCTTTTCGACATCGCCGCCTGGACCAGCACCTGCAGATCAAGCATTCGAACGACCAAGTGTTCGCGTGATAGACCCGAATGAAGGCCGAGGATTAACAGAGTAGTTCGATTTTGAGGTAGTGGATCTTGCCAAAGATCCCTGAGTCCCAGCATCCGTCCCAAGGTCCACGACCCGGAATTCAACGCTCGACAAAGCAGCAGGTTGTTTCGTCAATGCTTCCGCTCACGCGAGCGACGACCCGGCAACAAGCCGGGAGGCGCCTTCGGATCAAGGAGCTCCGTACCTTGCTACGCGGCGGCTGGAAGCAGTTCGCAGGCAATGGAATCGATCTGAGCGGGCACGATCTCCTGCAGTCGTTCAGCGAAACCAACGAGCAACGCCATATCACACAGACGATTGATGCGTCGAGGATTCCCGGACGTCACTTCAAACAGTCTCTGAAGAGCGGCCTTTGAAAAGATCGTCTCTGAAGCCCCCGCCTGCTTCAGGCAGCTGACGACATAATCCGCGGTCTCTTCGGCGGAGAATCCATTGAGCGGAGTTGTGACCGCAATACGCTCGCTGATCTGACCAAAGCGACGCAGCCGAGCCGCCAGCGAGGGTTGTCCGGAGAGGATCATCGCGAGCTGAAGGTTTGCGTCGGATTCTGCCAGACTGAGCAATGGCTGAATCACAAACTGCAGAGCATCATCGGACAGCAGATGAGCATCATCGAAGAACAGAAGTGCTCGTCGCCCAAGTGATGTGTGTCGACGCAGATCACTTCGAATGTCACGCAGAACTGCATCAATGCCTGAAGCCGCAGTCGGAGCTCCGTCTGTCAGTTCCGCCTGAACCATTCGAAGAAGTTCATCACACTGCAGAGCAGGAAAGACAAGATGAACGAATGGGCGAAGATCCGTGTGTTCGGAAGCAAAGTAACGCACGAGACTGGACTTGCCCGTTCCGGACTGGCCAACCACTAGACATGGGCCGGACAGATTCGACACCGCATAGTTCAATCGCAGCAAAGCGCTGTTGCAGGCTTTGCTGCGGAAGAATGCGACGGGCTCCGTGGCATTCGAAAATGGTCGAGCCGTCATGCTCCAATAGGATTCGTACATCGTGGTACTCAGAACGAGTGTCTTCAAAAGAACGTGAACTTCGAGTCGATCGATTCGCCGGCAGACTGATCAACCGGACAACATGTGGTTATCGAGCCGGCTGAATTCTTCCAGTGAAACGCAGTGGCCGTACTTTCGGAGTCGGCTGTGATTCAACGCTGCCGGAAGTGTTTGCAGGAAACGGATCCTGATCAGGATAGGATGCTGATACCGAACTCGCCTGAGCTTGCCCGGAACCTTCTGCTCCTTCAGGATCTGTTGTTGTTAAAGTGGACGGAATGAGCAGCGGGGCGTCACTGTTCGGATCAACAGATGCCGGTTCCGCCGGATCACCCAGTGAAGCTCGGTCAGCCGCTTCGAAGTCATCCAGGAATGCGTCAACGCTGGCTGCAGGATCGTCGCCGGAAGCGAGTGCATCTTTCGGTGTGCTGTGAGTGTCTTTCCACAGTGTCATTCCACAAACGCCAATCACAAGCGCGGCCACCATGTGACGGTGCTCACGAATCGCCGCGGTCAACAACTGCAACCGTGTCACCTGGCTGGACGAATTTCCAATCGTGCGAGTTTGCGGAGCGGAAACCATAGGAGCAGTACTGGTTGTTTCCGCCGCTGCAACAGGCACGCTCGGTGTCTCTTCCGGGAGAGGTATTTCTGCAGCGACAGCGGCTGGCTTGAGTCGAATGTCTGGTGCCGGAGGCTCGCAGGATGATTCGGGCAACGAGCTGCACTCTGTGGGCAATGCCGCTGATACGACCGGCGCCACGACCTGAGGAGCAACAGTCGCAGGCGTTGGGACCTCGGGTGCTGCTTTCGGAGCAGCACACTGTTCCGCGGAAGCAGGCGAACCACACGCTGTCCCGCCGGGGCCAGCAACGACGCTCTTCGCCACTGCCGGATCAGCAGTCGACAGCTTTTGAAGAGCATCACCCAGTGCGTCCAGCATTTGACGGTCTCCCGATAGAACTCCATTTCCGGAACGGCAATCCTTGCCGAAGTGCGCAGAGCACCCTCTTGCTGCCATAGCGCAAGTTCCCGCATCGTTCAAATCGACTGCGGGTTGTATGGAACTTTACGATTCTTCAGACCCTGCGGACTAAAGAGACCTGACTGGGCGGAAAGCCTCTGGAACTGCAGGGCCGCGGGTTCCAGGATCGGGACCTATCGCTGGTAACAGGCGTTTGATCCCGTAATTCATCGCAACCCGAAACGTCAGTGAGGGATAACGACGCAAGTGGATCCACAGGAACCCCTTGCTGACGCAACGGGTTGGGATAAACCAACGTGAGCGAGGACCCTGCAACGAGCCGGCAGGCTCCTTCGGGTCAAGGGGCTTTCGCCCCTTGCTTCCAGACAGCGGTGTTGATGGCGAAGTAGAGATTTTGGAATGGCGGTGCTTTGCGGCTGGAGTACCAGATTCGAAAACTGCCATCATCCATCTGCATTACGGAATGGCTTGAGACGTAATGAGATTCCCATGATCGTGAAGGCTCCGACTTCAGAACGGGATTGTTCGGATGTTTGTACCAGTGAATCCCATCAGCACTGGCTGCAAACCCGATCGCCGTCGTTTCGTGGCGCGCGTCGAGATAGCTCGCATACCACATCAGATAGACTCCATCGACATGCAGCACGCACGGATAGATCTGAAGATCGTGCTCCCATTCCTGTGAGATCTTCAGGACGGGCGTTTCTGTCACCGCCCACTTCTTCCCATCGCTGCTCGACGCATGACGAATGAGCCACGGATATTTTCCGGGCTCTGTGTACCAAAGCTGATATCGATCACCAGTCTTCAGCACGGAAGGACAGTAGGCTCGTGACAATTGAACGTCCGACACATCAGACCACTGAAGACCATCCGAGCTGTGAGCTTCCTGAATGGCATGAGGAGCCCCGCCGCCGCCCAGTGTGGCCGAAGTGAACCACAGTCTCAGACGTCCGTCTTCCCGAAGAATTCGCCCGCGACTGTCTCGCAAAATCGTTGGCGTGACGATCGATCGCTTTGGATCGGCGAGTGCCAGAACAGGCCCACCGTGTTTCTGAAAGGCCTTTCCATTCGTGCTTGTTGCAAGGCCCAGACGAAAGACTCGTTCATCCCGAGTTCTCACAGGGGCGAGGTCATGAGCAAATCCGCTGGAACCACAGTACCACAGAAGAAACGAATCTCCGTCGCGAGCCACCGTGGGAGCAAAGATATGAGTGTCATCAAAGGTGCCCTGTTCTCCCAGCGACAGAATAGGTCCATCGGTATCTCGTTCCCAGGTCTGCGGAGTCAGCCATCTCCTGACCGCTTCTGGCGGTTCCTCAGCCAGAACTGTTTGCGGACAAGTCAGTGAAGCAACGATCGCGAGGATCAGCCAGCCGAATGAGATCGAACCTTGCCGAAAGTTCACGCGGAACGAACGCTGCTGTTCCAACGAAGACGACCATTCCAAAGTCCCGATCGACACCCTTTGCATACAGCTTCCTTTGCACTGATGGTTCAGCACAGATCAGGCCAGTCCCGCAATGACTCGGTTGTCAGCGATCAACTGATCGTATCGCGTGTTTCCGTTTCTGCGGTTGAAGAGCACTGCGAATTCCTGAGCCTGCTTGAGGAATGCCTCAGCCAGAGCAGCCGCTTCATACTGATCGCCTTCCTGGGCAATGCCCAGGCTTTCCGGGAGTCGAATTTTGATCGTCTTTCCCGGAGCCTGTGCGGCAAATGCTTCGAAGTAGAGCGACGCTGCATGCAAAAACCGGAACTTCAGCTCGCCGGCAGCACTGTCGACCACCCAGGGAAGATGCTTTGTGATCTGACGAAGCCCGGTCTGAAAATCGCGGACTCGTATTGGCACCAGCAGCAGATCTCCAATCGTACCAAGGTATTTTCGTTCACCGTGCGCGATCTTGTATCCGGACTTCGCCAGTTCGACGGCTTCTGCTTCTTTGCCGACACGAATGAGCGCCTTGACCAGATGTGCGTTCGTAAACTCCGGCACTTCCCCGCAGCGCATGCGTCCTGACATGATCGGCTTCGCAAGCTTGAGGGCTTCTTCATCCTTGTGCATACGAACCAGCAGTTCGACCTGCCGATCTGCTTCACAGGCTTTGCAGTCCGACATGCTGTCGCGAGCCATCGCCATGTAGGTCTCCTGATAGCTCAGCGCCTGGTCATAGTCTCCCATGCGCATCAGGTTCCATGACCGATAGTAATGAGCCGTTCGCTCGGAGACTCCCAGATGCTCGAGGCGTTTTGCCATATCTTCCTGAAGCTTCACAATCTGATCGCGTGAGACGGTGTGGAAGATCGGTATCAATTCCAGAATGACTTTGTACTGCCAAATCAGACTGTGCTCATCATCCAGCTGCGGGTCTTTATCGAACTGAGCCAGGCACCACGAAAACGCGACGATGCCTTTCTCCGGAGCCCCTTCTTCACAACACAGGCGGCAGTAATCTCGACGGACGTCATACGCCATCGGCACATCTTTGTTCGAATCGGCCATTCGAATGAGCTCTTCGAAGACCGCGATCCGCTCCCGGCCTGGAGGAACTTCGTTCAGACGCTGAAGGATGCTGTCGTAATCAGAGGACATCAGAACTTCTCTCCGTGGATCTGAGGGTGGGAGGGTGGGATGATCTGAGAGTTGAAGAACCAGTGCTTCGTCAGAACAACGAATTCGTCAGAACAACGAAGAGGGGTTCGTCATTCCCGCGCAGGCGGGAACCCAGAACGTTGAACACTGGATTCCCGCCTGCGCGGGAATAACGGCTAAGCCCAGGTTGTTCATGTGACAAATCACTCGTTCGCCAGGAAATGTTCGATCAGTCCAAGCAGGCCACTGCCAAGGATCTTTCGTTCCTCGGACGACAGCGGATAATGGCCCAGCAAGAGTGACTGAAGGTAAAGGACCTCGATGATACGTTTCAGAAGCGACTTGTCGGGAATCTCAGTCAGTTTTCGAATCAGCGGGTTCCGAAAGTTCAGCACCAGCTGAGCATACCCGTCCGCACCGACGGCCGCGGCAACGTTGTTCAGGATGCCGCTCCACATGTCATCCGCAACTTCCGTCGACTGCTCCACAGACCGCAGGAACCGGGCGGAATTGTTCGCGGTGTAGAGCGCGGGAAGTTCAGCGGGAACAAATCGTCTGGCCTCGACGCGACACTTGTACTTCTGAAGCACGATGTCAGCCAGTTTGATCAGATCAAAGACCTGCTGTGATTCTTCCAGCGACAGTTCTTCAAAGTCCTGTACGAGTTCGCTGGCCTCCATCGGGCGAATGTCGTGCCCAGGAAACTCTTCTGGCAACTTATCGAGCAGTTCCGCGTCGTAAGCGTAGCCGCCGTTGAACAGGCACAGTCCCTGAGCACTCGCGACGCTGGCAATCTGTCGAAACTGATCGACGTCTTTGACGTAGCGAAGAGACTTGTTCGACTGGAAGTATTCTTCAAGCGTCACAGACCCGGTTGTCGTTTCGAACGGCAGCCAGCGAATGAACAGCCGATAGAATTCCTCATCTTCTGTCGCCAGCGACTTGATCGGCAGGTAATGCAGCCGAATCAGCTGCTCCAGTCGTCGCCGATCGAACTGCGACAGACTGATTAGGTAATCCTTCAGGCAACGGCCAATTTCCTGCTGAGTCTTCTCGAGCGCGTCGTCCTTATAGAACGCATCGCGAGCAGCGTTGGGACGAAGACGATCCGCATTGATGACGCATCGAACAAAGAAGGCCCATTCCGGAAGCAGGCTGCCGGCAGATTCCGTGAGCAGCATGTTCTTCAGATAGACTCGATGAGTATGTCGGGACGCGGGACTGGCTGTGAACGGAAGAACGAATGCCACTCCGTCAACACTACCCGTTTCACTGCGCAGTGGGACGGCATCAAGAAACTCGGGACCAAAGGTGGCTCGACCATATCGAAGCAGAGTCTCACGGCGCTGTGCGTCGCTGGCGAATGCCTGTCGCCACGGCGCGGTCTCTGTAATATTCGCAACGGTTCCTTTGCTGTGAAACTCAATCGGCCAGGGCAAATGATGACCGAAGTACCTGAGCAGCTCCTGAACGCGTTCCGGCTCAAAAAACTCTTCCTTGCCAGGTCGCGAACGAAGAAACACCTGAGTCCCCACGGGCAGTGACTGCGAAAGCTGAGTCACCGCGTAAGTTCCGTTCGCCCGCCCCGTCCATTGAACCGGCTGCGCGCTGTCACGTGCCGACTGAGTCAGCACGGTGATTTCATCTGACACGACAAAAGCCGACAGCAATCCGATTCCGAACTGACCAATGAAATCGCCGCGAGACAAATCGCCCGACTTGGACGATTCGCCAATCGTCGCCAGGAACTGATGGACTTCCGATTCGGTCAGCCCGATTCCATCATCCTCCACGCAGACCGTATTGCCGCGATCGCTGGTGATCACTTCGACTCGAATGCGTCCGGAATACGAAGCATCGATCTTTCGACGCGCGGTGATGGCATCAACGCTGTTTTGAAGAAGCTCCCGGATGAAGACTTCAGGACCACCGTAAAGATGGTCCGACAGCAAACGAATGACACCACCAAGATTGACCTGAAAATTCTGATCCGACGACATCCTGAAATCACCTGTGGGAAGCTGGCGGGAAGCGGTCACAGGGGAGTGAGGGTATCCCGCTCCCTCGGAAAGTCCAGTGCTGCAGGAACAGTAGGTGACGCCTGCCGGGCGGCACTTCGCGGCCTCGCCGCGACCAGCGACCCGATCAGTCGCCACGTTCTTCAAGCCACGACGTGGAAACAACTTCGCCAAGTGACAGCTTCGTTGCATGAGGGTTTGGTGAAGAACGGGCCAGAAAGTGCTTCGCCTAACGGCGAAAGTCCATTCCGGCAGAATGGACCTACTGCCATTCCAAAGACTCGGCAAGGTGCGAGGTTTGCCTGTCGGCTTATTGACGCCGGGCCAGGCATGTCTTAGAGTGGCGGCCCGACAAATTACGGGAAATCAATGCGATCCGGGATCGCGAATTTTGGGATGATCTGTTGACCGACGTAACGACATTCGAACAACTGGGACTGCATGCTGCGACGTTGAAGCAGCTGGCAACAATTGGCTACGAAAAGCCCAGTCCTATTCAGGCGGCTCTGATTCCGATTGCCATCACAGGCAAAGACTGCATCGGACAGGCTCGCACGGGAACCGGCAAGACGGCGGCCTTCATGCTGCCCACGATGGAGCAGGTGGATCCCAGTCTTCCTCGCGTCCAGGCGCTGGTGCTGGCTCCGACTCGTGAACTCAGCGAACAGGTTTATGCGGAATCAAAGAGGCTGGCAGGAAACCTCAAGCTGAAGTTCGCACTGGGCGTTGGCGGACGTCCGATGGGCCGGCAGATCGACGACCTTCGAGGTGGCGCTCAGATCGTGATCGGCACTCCTGGTCGCGTCATCGACCTGCTCAAGCGCGGTCATCTGAAGCTGAACGATTTGTTCATCGCTGTTCTGGATGAAGCGGACCGAATGCTGGACATCGGCTTTCGTCCGGACATCGAACGCATTCTGAAACAGTGCCCGGCAGATCGACAAACGCTGCTGCTGTCTGCCACGCTTCCTCCTGAAGTCATGAAGCTGGCTCAGCGTTACATGGTGGAACCGGAGTCCGTTGACCTGTCGGAAGATCGAGTCGTCGTCGACACAATTGAACAGTTCTACGTGACTGTCGACGAAGACCGAAAGACCGCATTGCTGCTGCGAGTTCTGGCGCAGGAGAAGCCAAGTCAGGTGATCGTGTTCACTCGCACGAAGCGAGGAGCCGACAAGTTGCTCGAGATTTTTTCGAAGCGGCTGAAGTCCGGACGCATCGCTGCGATTCACGGCGACCTTCCGCAGCGGAAGCGAGACCAGGTCATTCGTGATCTTCGATCGGGCGAACTCCGTCTGCTGATCGCGACTGATGTCGTCGGACGCGGAATCGATGTGAGTGGTATTTCCCACATCATCAACTACGACATTCCGGAATACTGCGACGACTACGTTCATCGCGTGGGCCGAACCGGACGTCTCTCATCCGACCAGAACGGGCGAGCCGTGACGTTTGTGACACTGGCTCAGGGCGGCGAACTGACCAACATCGAAAAGCGCATCAATACGGTGCTGCCGGAATACAAAGTCGAGGGCTTTGAGGCGTTTCGCAAAAAGGAACGCCCAACCCGAAACATCAAGAAGTTCGGCGGCGAGTAGTTCTCGAAAAATCGAGCAAATCTCGAGGGATGCGAGACAAAACGGCGAAGTTCCCGACTCTCCGGCTGCGGAAAATGGTGGCCGCAGGTATGCTGTTTCCAGTCAAACGGACACTACCTGCAGGGCTCCTTTGTGAAGTTCGGAGCAGTTTCCATGCGGTTTCTTCGATCCCTTGTCTTTACGCTCGTGCTGACGGCCAGCGCCGGTCTGGTGAAAGCTGACCCGCCTGAACAGGTGGCCGCTTCCATCGACCGACTTTTTGAAGCGGCCTGGAAAGCCAATGGTGTCGAACCCGCGCCTCTGGCAACCGACGAAGAGTACGTTCGGCGACTGTATCTTGATCTGGCCGGACGAATTCCCGCAGCCTCCGAAGTTCGATCGTTCCTCGCGGACACTCGGGAGGACAAACGACAGCGTCTGGTCGATGAACTGCTGGACGGACCTGCGTTCGTTCGTCACTTCACGATCCTGTGGCGCAATGCTCTGATCCCGGAAGCGTTCAACGACATCGGAACACGACAGCTTGTGCCGGGCTTTGAAGCATGGCTCTGGAAGCACTTTTCCGAAGGCACTCCGTACGATCAAATGGTGCGTGATCTGATCACAACGCCAATCGACTACGGTGACGATCCTCAGGCGCTGCTGAGGTCCGCAAGTTCACCAAGTGCTTTCTTCATCGTTCGGCAGCTGGCACCAGAAAATCTGGCGACGGGAACGAGCCGCGCGTTTCTCGGAGTTCGTCTCGACTGTGCTCAGTGTCACGATCACCCGTTCGACAAATGGAAGCGAACGCAGTTCTGGAACATGGCCGCGTTCTATTCCGGATTTCGCCCGGCGGGAGAGTCTCCGGACGCCGCGATGATGATGCGTCGTGAACAAAAAGATGTTCATTCGATCCGCATTCCTTCCACAGGTGAAACCGTCGAAGCAAAGTTTCTGACAGGCACATCGCCCGAATGGAACGACACGGCTGAGCCGCGACGAATCCTGGCGGACTGGATCACGGCAAAAGACAATCCATGGTTCGCTCGCATGGCTGCCAATCGCATGTGGGCGCTGTTCCTGGGTCAGGGCATCGTGCAGCCGATCGATGACTTCTCCGACAACAATCCGCCGTCACATCCCGAAGTCCTGGATCTGCTGGCAAAGGAGTTTGCCGCCAACAACTACGACCTGAAGTTCCTCGTTCGAACCATCGCACTGACTCGCGTGTATCAGACGACCAGTCGACTGACGCATGAAAGCCAGAAGGATCCCGCTCAGTTTGCCCGCGCGGCTTTGCGAGGTATGACGCCGGAACAGTTCTTCGACAGCCTGGCGGAAGCCACCGGGTACTATCAGCCGTATCGAACGGACAATCCGTTTGTGATCGACGGTGAGACTCCTCGCGGACGATTCCTCGAACTGTTTCGCGACGAAAATGAATCTCCGTTGATGAAGGAAACGACGATCCTTCAGGCTTTGGCCATGATGAACGGAGACTTTGTTGATGACGCGACCAGCCTGGAGAAAAGTCAGACACTGCGAGCTGTCGTGGACTTTCCTCTGATGTCCGATGATGAACGGCTCGAAACGCTGTTCATCTCGGCACTCGGTCGCAAGCCACGCGATGAGGAGAAACAGGTGTTCGGAAAGTACCTGAAGGATGGTGGCACAGCCGGCAATCAAAAAGAAGCGCTCGCGGACATCTTCTGGGCTCTGCTGAACAGCAGCGAGTTCCTGTTCAACCACTGATCCATTGATCCACTTCGCTGCTTTCACAAAAGACACTTAAGCAACGCTCGCTTTCACAAGAGACTGTCACGAGTCAACCAACGGTGATCTTCCTATGAACGCATTCACTCGACGCCAGTTTGCTCGGTATTCAGGTCTGTCCCTGCTGGGTGCATCGATGTCCGGCTGGCTTCCGCAGCTGGCCGCTTCGGTGCAGGAAGCTGGCACGAAACCAATCCGCTCGTGCATTTTGCTGTGGATGCCTGGCGGCCCCAGCCAGTTGGAGACCTTTGACCCGAAAGAAGGTCAGAAGAATGGCGGCCCGACGAAGGCCATTGAAACCAGCGTGCCAGGAATCCGCATCGCGGAGAACCTGCCTCAGGTGGCGAAGGTCATGGAACACCTCGCTCCCATTCGTTCGATGACGACGAAGGAAGGCGACCATACGCGAGCAACCTATTATCTTCGCACGGGCTATCTTCCTCAGGGTCCCGTTCAATACCCAACGATGGGCTCGTTCCTCGGCAAGGCTCTGGTTCGACCGGAATGCGATCTGCCTTCATTCATCAGCGTGAATCCCTTTCGCGCATTCAGTCCGGCCGCCTACAGTCCAGGCTTTCTTGGACCAGCATGGTCGCCGCTGGTCGTCGCTTCGGAAACACAGCAGGATCAGAGCATTTCGTTTCAGGTCAAGAATCTGAAACCGTCCGAGCGTCTGGCATCGGCTCAGGTCGACTCGCGTCTGAATCTGCTCAGCACTCTGGAAACGTCCTTCCTTGCGGAACGCCCCGACGGTCCTGGTCGCAGTCATCTGCAGTCCTATGAAAAAGCCGTGCGGATGATGAAGTCAGGAGCTGTGACGGCATTCAACCTGGATGAAGAAGACGCTGCACTTCGCGATGCGTACGGACGAAATTCTTTTGGACAGGGATGCCTGCTGGCGCGCCGTCTGATCGAACGAGGAGTCTCCTTCGTAGAAGTGTCGCTGTCAGAAACAGCCAATGGCGGAGTGATCGGCTGGGATACTCATACGGACAACTTCAACGCCGTGAAATCGCTCTGCGGAGTGCTTGATCCGGCCTGGGCGACACTGATGAATGACCTGAAGCAGCGTGGCATGCTGGAGAACACGCTGGTGATCTGGATGGGCGAGTTTGGTCGAACTCCGGTGATCAACGAGAACACTGGCCGTGATCACTGGCCGGGCAGCTGGAGTACTGTTCTGGGCGGAGGCGGAATTCGTGGCGGTCAGGTTTATGGAGTGACCAGCGACGATGGAATGGAAGTGCGCGAAAACCCGATGACCGTTCCCAACATGATGGCCACCATCTGCCGCGCTCTGGGCTTGAATCCGGAAGCAACCAACTTGAGCAACATTGGTCGTCCAATCCCTTACGCTGACCATGGTGCCGTGGCTGCAGACTCGCTGATTGCCGGCTGATACACAGAACGCTCGCGTCGGAGACACGAGGCACATTTGCGATTCTGCGCTCGTGACGGTGGCCGTTTTCGTGTTCGTTGGCAATAAGATATGATCTGAGGCAACGAACAGCCCGACAGCAGAAGCTTCCGCTACGTTTCATCGCACCGTCGTTCATTTTCACGACGCAGATGAAGCATCGCAGACCGCGGAAGCCCGGAGTTCTTGTGAACTCCCGATGTCGTTTTGGCTGTTTCCGGAGCCCTGTCATGATCAGACCCACATTGTTCTTCGTCGCATTGTGTTGTGCATGCCTTCCGGCATCCGCACAGCAGCCTGCTGTTCAGAAGTTTCTTCAGGAAGGCAAGCTGGCCGATGGTGCCGCTACCATGCAAAAGGCGCTGGATGCCAATGCAAATGACGCAGAAGCCGGATTTAGCCTCGGCGTGATTCAGTTCTTCCAGGCCGTTGAAGGACTCGGGCAGGATCAGTACCGCTACGGCCTTCTTGGCGGTCGACGCCGACAACTTCCGATGATGCGTCTGCCTGTTCCGGAGAATGATTCGCCCGAGCAAATTTCCTACGCGAAGGCTCGAAAGATCATCGAGAACTTTCTGGAACGACTGACAACAGCTGAAGCGACACTGGCGAAGGTCAAACCTTCCGGCGTGAAGCTGCCTCTGAAAGTCGGTCAGGTTCGACTCGACCTGAACGGTGACGGAATTGGTACTGACGAAGAGTCGCTGCTGGAAGTGATGAACGCCATCATGTCAGGTGGCGGTTCCGGTCTTGACGAGAGCGTGAATCAGCTAGTCATCGCATTCGATGATGGTGACGTGCTGTGGCTGCGAGGCTACTGCCATGTGATGTCGGCGATGTGTGAAGTGGTCCTGGCCTACGACTGGAAAGATCAGTTCGAACGAACGGCTCATCTGTTCTATCCCAACGTCGAAACGCCGTACCAGTATCTGGTTGACGAAGGAATCGGACCCCTGGGCGGCTTTAACACTCAGAACTTTCTTGATGTCATCGCGATCATTCACACGATCAACTACGAATGCACCGAACCCAAACGAATGCAGTCCGCGCTGACTCATTTGGAAACAGTCGTCAAGCTCAGCCGCGAGTCATGGAAGCTGATCAACGCCGAAACCGACAACGATCGGGAATGGCTGCCGAACCCGAAACAGACCGCGGCCTTCAGTCCCAACATGCGAGTCACTCCGGAGATGCAGACTCAGTGGTTTGTCTTCCTTGATGAAGCTGACGCGATCCTGCAGGGAAAGAAGCTGCTGCCGTTCTGGCGAGGCATCGAAGGCGGGTTCGCTCCGTTCCAGAACTCGTTCCCAACCAACCCAAAGATCGGAATCAACCTCCGAAAAGTCTTCACGGATCCTCAGCGTCTGGACCTGATCCTCTGGATCCAGGGAACCGGCCTGCATCCGTTCCTCGAAACCGGCAGCAAGACCGACCCGCAAACGTGGGATCGCATCTTCAACGGATTCCGTGGCCAGTTCTTCCTCTTCATGACGTGGTTCAACTAGCAGCCTGTTGAACTCAGAATCTTCATAACCCGACACGTCAGTGAGGGATCGAAACTGCCGTGATTCTCAACGTGACCCCTCGCTGACGCAGCGGGTTGAGATCAATTTCAACAAGCTGTTCGCGGAACGGCGCAAGCCGTCCGGTGTCGAAAACCAACACAACCGGAGGGCTCGCGCCCTTCCGCTACTTTGCAAGTTGAATCATGCACATCCTCCTCTCCCGGACGAAGTCTGGGAGAGGTCGAGCGAGCATCAGCAAGCTCGGGAGAGGGCACGAACTCTGCGTCGTGCGCGATCGGCGACCCACAAGAGGGTGACACGAATGACCCATACTGTTCAGACATGCTGCGTCTGTGGCCAGCATAAGAACCATCTGATGTCTGCCGACATGGTTCGCAGTTCTGTTGCGGAACTGATTCGAGCCGATCATTCTCAATGGAACAGCGACTCCTACATCTGTCTGGACGACCTGAATCGGTATCGAGTTCAGTACGTCGGCCGTGTTATGGAAATCGAGCGCGGAGAAATCTCCGCACTTGATGCTGATGTGCTGCGCAGTATGCAGGAACAGGAACTGATCTCCGAAGATACCAACAAAGAGATTGCCGAAGCGGCTACGATTGGCGAACGCATTGCCGACCGTCTGGCATCGTTTGGCGGAAGCTGGACGTTCCTGATCACTTTCGGCCTCATCCTTTGCGTCTGGATTACTCTGAATTCCATCGCACTGTTTCAAAAGCCGTTTGATCCGTTTCCATTCATCCTGCTGAATCTCGTTCTTTCCTGTCTCGCAGCCATCCAGGCTCCCGTAATCATGATGAGCCAGAATCGCCAGGAGGCTCGAGACCGCCTTCGTGCCGAGCATGACTATCGAGTCAATCTTAAGGCCGAACTGGAGATCCGACATCTCCACACGAAACTGGACATGCTGCTGAGTCATCAATGGCAGCGGCTTCTGGAAATTCAGCAGATCCAGACCGAACTGATTCAGCAGTTGGGCAAGAAGAAGAACCCGTAAGGTTAGTAGCGGAAGGGCGCAAGCCCTCCGGTTTGTGCAGCTTCGCGTTACCGGAGGGCTCGCGCCCTTCCGCTATTTAACGATTGATCTCACCAAGCTCATTTGTTCACGGTCGTGTCGTAGCGAACACCTTCCGGCGCTGGCACGGGAACCGCGACGGTCGTCCCGAACTTGCCTTCCGTTTTCGTCATGGAATCCACGGCGACAAAGGCGGTGAGCGGACTCATCAGGCTGTAGTCCAGAGCCGTCTGAAGGATCTCATGCTTCAGACGTGTTTCCTGTTGCGGATTTCGTGACGTCTGTGCCATCAGGTCCGCGATCTTCAGGCGAGCCCACACGGCGGCGATGCCTTTGTGTTCCTTCTGGGCATCCTTTGAATCTGCCTGAACTTCACTGGTGACGACCGCACTTCCGGATCGTCCGCCGATTTTGACGAGTCCCGGCTCTCCGGTGTATCGACCGGTCACTGTGATTGGTCGGCCAACAATCAGATCGGGCAGAATCTGAGGATACACGTCGGTCACATTCATGCTGCCCCAGTCGATCGACACGTCGGTCATGGCCGGATGACTGATCCTCTTTTCAAACCGATCCATGATCTCAACCGGGTTATCATTCAGACTCAGGTACGCCACAGCCCCGCGTCCCAGAAGCGCCATTCGATCCATGAGATAACGGTTCGGCGCTTCACCCACACCGAAGCTGAAGATGCGGGAATCGCCGACCTTTTCTGCGACGGCATTCAGGATGTCCTGATCATTCCCAATGTATCCGTCAGTCATGAGCGAGACCAGGCGATAGCGTCCTTCGTCGTGAGGAAAGTCGAGTGCCGCTCGCAGGCCCTGAATCATCTCGGTGCCACCTTCGCTGTCGATGCTGTTCAGGTAATTCAGGCCTCTCTGAATGTTCTCCGGCGATGCGATGATCGGTGATGAGCCCAGCTGAGAAGCCGTTGAACTGAAGTTGATGATCTGGAACGTGTCACGCGGTGTCAGATTCTGCAGAGCGTGTGCCACAGCAGCCTTTGCCTGTTCGAGCGGACGACCGTTCATGCTCCCGGAGCAGTCGAGCACAAACACCATTTCCATCGGACTTCGCTGAACCTGCTCCAACTGAGCCGGCGGGTACAACACCATGGTAAAATACTGACCGTGAGCATCCTTGTGGGTCATCATGGCGGTCTTAATCTGCTTTCCCGCCACTTTGTACTGAAGCACAAAGTCCTTGTTTGGAATCGAGTCTGAGGGAGACAGCGTGATCGTTCGCTCTCGTTCGGAGCTGTTCTGAATATTCACCTGGTGATTTACGCAACGGACGTCTTCGATATCAACACCCGCATTAATCTGCAGGTTGATAGAAATGTCATGACCACTGCGCTCCGAAGGATTCAGATAGGACACTTCCGTTGCCTGTCCGCTGGTTCCCGCGGCATCCCGTGCGACTGCTCCAACACCATCGGTTGTTGCCGGTGGGTTGTAGCGAGGACCAACGACCATCGGAAAAACAAACTCATACGCCCCGTCGTCGTAACGCAGCGGATTGAAGTAGCGGATGTTGATATCGATCTGTTTGCCAGGTTCGATATTGGCCACCTTCTGAGTAAAGATGTTGGGACGTTCTTCCGTCAGAAGCGACGCCACATGGCCCTGCGATCGAGCCTCGTTGTAGATCTTCTCGGCTTCTTCACGCTCCCGAATGATGCCTCGGATTTTGCGTTCACCAACGGTCATGACAAATTCGTTGACCGCTGCATTCTCGGGCAACGGGAAAACGTAAACCGCTTCGATCTTCGAGCTGTAAGGATTGTGAAACTGCTGAGTGACATCGACGGTGGCGATGTAGCCATCGACGGTGCCGTTGACAGACGTGTGCTTCAGAGGAACAGGGACTTCCTTTTCCACATCGGGAAGCTTCGCCATCAGAGCACCACAGCCCGGACGATCCGCTGCAGACGTTGGCGTGACGCCTCGAGCAATCACCCAAAGTTCTTCGCCTGGCATGAGTTCGAACGTGACGCGACGACCCAGCTTGCCAGCCTGCGACTCATCGGACGGCGAAGTAAGGACCATGCGTGTATTGCTCTCAAAGGGACCGGCAGCTTGATCCTTGCCAGACTCCATCGCGTTATCTTTCGTGGGAGTACCCTGTGAACCAGAATCGCTGGCTCCGCATCCTGACTGAATCAGGCACAACACTGAGAACCCAAGTATCGTGAGGGGAAGACTTAGCTTTTTGAGAGTATTCATCTGGATCAGACTCCTTCGTCTGTCTGCCGTCGCTGCGACGGATTGGCATCGACTTCATTCTGCTTCAGTATTTTCATCTTCACGCACGACGCGTATGTGAAGGCTCATGGTCAATAGGTCGCTCGAACTTGGTGTGCCCAGTTAGCGGTATGGCGCTGGCCGTCCGGTGCGGCAAATACCGGAGGGCTCGCGCCCTTCCGCTAATTTCAATCGATTGTCAGCCATTCGCCTTTTCCACAGCAATGCTGGCGACGATTGGGTTCCCTTCGGCATCGGCCGCCGTCGTCAGCTCGCCCATCCAGACGCGGTCGCCAATGCCCTTCACCTGCACGTGCACGCGGGCGACTCGATGGCGACCTGTCGGAAGGCCGTTCTCCTGGTTGACCTGAAAGGCTCCCAGGATCACTCGGTTATTTTTCATCGCACGAGGATCGTAGTACGGTGGGTTCTGGAAGGCGGGATGGTCGCCACCTTCGATACCGACAATCTCCACATCCTGCGTTGGACTCATCAGCTCCAGCTGCCATGCGGCCAAAGACTGATCCGCGGAATCCACGAAGATGTCGACCGCTTCAAATCGTACAGACTTTTCATCCACGCCTTCCGGCGCTGGAATTCGCACTTCAGCCACCGACGGTGCATCCTGAGGCCGCGCGGTTCTTCCATCCTGAGCCCATGCAAAGGCCATCAGACAGAAGTCCAGAGCAATCAACAGGACCCAGCACATCGGCAGGCGAAGATGCCAGACGGATCGATGGGGGAATGCTTCGGACATGATGACTACCCTCTATGGTTTGCGGCACAAAAGCTCATCTCAACCCGCTGCGTAAGCGAGGGATCCTTATTGAAACTCACGGTCGTTTCGATCCCTCACTGTCGTTTCGGGTTACGAAGATTCTGGTTCACGACCGGTCCGCCCTTGTCAGAGCATGACGGCTCGCTGAGCCAGCGCATCGACATCGGCCTGAGTCGTGCGTCCGTCACCGTTCAGGTCGACTGCGACAACGGAATTCCCTCGCTGCAGCTGCCGAGCCACCGCGAAGGCATCCAGAATGTCGACTCGACCATTTCCATCCACGTCTTCCTTCAGCGTGTTCGCAGACGCCAGCGGTCGCTGACCATCCCCGTTTCCACCTGGAGGACGAACCCAGATCATCAACGCCAAAGCCGCAGCAGCCAGCGTCGACGTGAGCCCCACAAGTCTCAGAAGTTTCGACCGACGCCGCGCGGCCATCGGCCGAGCCTCACTGAGCTGCCGGCGAGCATCCGCGAGGATCGTTTCATCCGTCGCCGACGGCACCACACCCGAAGCCCCAAATCGCGACCGCAACGCCTCGCGAATGGACTCCGGCAAATCGTCATCAAACGAAAATTCTGATTGAGGATCAGTCATGATCTGGGTCACTTATTCAGAAGAAAGTCCCGTCTCCGGACGACGTCGCATTCATTCTCAGCCTGTGAAGTGCGCCAGATATGAAAAGGGTTCAAAGGAATTTGGAGATTTTCCATAGTCGCGGTTCGCTCCGCCGAACCAGGCGAATTTCTTCAGCGTGCAACAACCAGGCAGTGAACAAGTGAAGAAAGTGAGCCGAAAGTAAAAACGCCGATCTGAAGTCCCGCAAACATCACATCACAGCATAGCGCCGTAGACAAGATGGCCGCCGTAGGATGGCCGCCCTCGGCCGTCTGAGTCCTTTGCCAACACCACGCGCTCGGCCCGCCCCCGAGCTTGCTGACGCTCGCTCGACCCCTCCCATTGCTTCGCATGGGTGGGGAGCATTAACGGATGAGAAATACTGGGGGCTGCTGCCTCCTTTGCGGCGGCATGCTGCCTTCGTCTACATTTCCTCCCGCCCGTTCGGGTCCTACAAACTTCCTCCCGTGGCTTTCGGCATGTCACCGGCACCGATCGACAACAGATCTGATCAGCAGCTGGTCGACGCGATCAACCAGGGAGACATGAGCGCCTTTGAAGCGTTGTACTTTCGCCATCGCGACTGGACCATGCGGCTGGCTCTGCGATTCACCGGTCACCACGACGATGCGCTGGATGTTCTGCAGGAGACCTTTGCATATTTTGCCCGCAAGTTCCCGGGCTTCGTTCTGACGGCTGCAATCACGACGTTTCTTTATCCCGCCGTTCGAAACTTCTCCATCGCGCTGCGTCGAAAGCGGCTGCGTTCGTCCGGCGGTGAGGATCTGTTGCCGCATGTTGCGGACTCATCGGGGACGACAGCCGATGAAGCCGCATTGATTCGTGATGAATGGTCAAAGAAGCTCGCTTCGCTCTCACAGGAGCACCTGGAAGTTCTGCTCATGCGTTTCGTGGATGGAATGACGCTGCCCGAAATTGCGACGGCACTCGAACTGCCCGAGGGCACCGTCAAGTCGCGACTGCATTACGCGATTCAGGGGGCGAAACAGCTGAAGTGGGACTGACGGGTGATTGGCAGCATTTCGGCGGAAGCGGTATGTTCCGGGCTCATGGATTCAACCGCATCATTCCTGAGGACAGTGCTGATGTCATTCCGATCGCTGAATCGTCGTGGGTTTGTTTCTGCTGCTGCCGGCAGTTCTCTTCTGGCCGGCGTTCATTCGTCACTCTTTAGCCAGGAAGCGACGAAGCCAGCCGAGCCTGCAAAGGCGGCTCAGGATGCAAAGCCAGCGGGCCCCGTTGAGGCGGCCTTTGAGCGAGACTATGACGCTCCGAAGTTTAAACCCTCGTGGAAGAAGGAGCAGCTGAATCGTCAGATGCTTCAGGACTTTGTCATCCTCGCTCATTCCGAACTGGAGATGACGAAGAAGCTGCTGGATCGCGAACCGGGATTGCTGAACGGTGCAGTCGACTGGGGTGCGGGTGACTTCGAAACGGCTCTGGGAGGTGCGTCGCACATGGGTCGTCGCGACATCGTCACACTGCTGCTGGAACGAGGCGCCAGGATCGACCTCTTCTGCGCCGCGATGCTCGGACAACTGGAAGTCATCAAGTCATTCCTCACGCTGCAGCCAGCGCTGATTGACGCCAAAGGCCCGCACGGTTTCAGCCTGCACTTCCATGCTCAGGTCGGCGGCGACGAAGCAAAACCAGTGCTCGATTATCTGCAGTCCATCAAGCAGATCGAACTGAAGCCCGTGCCATTCCTGAAGAAGTAATCCTGCTGCATCCGGAGAGTCGTCGTGAAGAAACTGCTCGCGCTGACGGTGCTTTTGCTGTGCGATATTCGACTGCTCTCCGGTGCGGAAAAGATCCGATTCGTGCTGGCTGGCGATTCGACGGTCACCGATGACGCCGGCTGGGGACGAGCCTTCGCGGAGCTTCTTTCGGACGATGCCGAATGCATCAACCTGGCAAAGAGCGGACGCAGCTCCAGAAGTTATCGAACGGAAGGCTGGTGGCAGAAATGCCTCGATGCAAAGCCTCGTTACCTGCTGATTCAGTTCGGTCACAATGATCAGCCGGGCAAGGGACCGGAACGTGAATCCGCCGCGGAAACTGACTTTCGCGATCATCTTCGTGCGTTCGTTCGCGAAGCGCGAGAACAGGAGATTCAGCCTGTTCTTGTGACCTCGCTGACTCGCCGCCGATGGTCCAAAGACGGTCGCATCGAACCGACACTCGCTGACTATGCGGAAGCCACGTCGCTGGTTGCCAGAGAACTCAATGTCCCGCTGATTGATCTGCATCGGCTCAGCATCCAGCAGTGTGAGCAACTCGGTCCGGAGGCGTTTCGAGCTTTCGAGCCGATGACCGACAAAGGTGCTGACCATACTCATCTGAATGTCGACGGCGGTCGAGCCGTCGCACCACTCGTGGCTGTAGCCCTGATGGAGTCAGTACCGGAATCGAAACCACTCTTCGTGCAGCAGCGAATTGACGAAACCGTCGTGCCCAGACCGTACGAGCGATCGCTGACGTCCGGCGCACTGCGACTGGAAGAGACAGACACAACGGTCACAATTCGACAGTCATCGAAGGTCGTTCTGACTTACAACAAGCAGGCACCGAAGGTTCCCGAAGGAATCGATCCTGTCTTCGCGCGGACTGGATTTCTTCATCCCGTTGGATCACCGAATGAGCGCATTGTGACGGAGGTTTATCCCTTCGATCATGCTCATCAGTCCGGCATCTTTTCGGCCTGGGTGAAGACTCGATGGAATGACCGTGAGATCGATTTCTGGAACCTGGCAGGCGGCACAGGCCGTGTTCTTCACCAGCGCGTTCTGAACACCTTTGCGAATCAGGGATCGGTCGGCTTTGAAGTGGACATGGTGCATCGAGCCCTGCAGTCACCGGTGGTTGATCTCCTGAGAGACCGCTGGAAAGTCACGGCCAGCGAGACAGATGGTTCCTTCCATTCTTTCGACATCGAGTCGACTCAAACCGCGCTCACCGACATTCCTCTCATCGTGCAGAAGTATCACTACGGCGGCATGGCCTTTCGCGGCTCCGTTCGATGGCTGACGGAAAAAGACAATGATTCCGGGAAAGACCGCGACGTCGGGAAGCAGTCTGGTCAGACGTCTGAGCGAGAACCCGGCTCGTTTCTGAATGAGCATGGTTCTGATCGAATCAAGGGCAATCACGAAAAGACACGATGGGTCTCTTTCTCCGGGACGGTTCACGGTCAACCAGTGACGCTGACCGTTCTGTCTCACGCGCAGAACTTTCGAGCACCTCAGGCGGCACGCATTCATCCGACGAAGCCGTATTTTGTCTTCAGTCCCTGCGTCGAAGATGAGTTCGTGATTGACCGTGAGCACCCGCTGCAATGTCGCTACCGCTTTTTGATCACCGATCAGCCGACAGATAACAACTGGATCGAACAACAGTGGGCCCACTGGTGCGAACAGGACAACTAGTTCCCATCCGGCGCGAATTCAGGTTCCTGAGATCTGCCGGCGGCCCAGCGTTTCAGGATCTCCAGCTGACGACGCCCCTGCAGGAAATAGGTGTCGCTCATCGACTGGACTCGCTGACGGCACGCGTCCCGGGCACTTTGTTCCCAGGCGGCTGCATCCACCATCGGCGCGAGTCCTGTCTGCTGCATCCATTTTGCAATCGCCACGGCAATCTCCTCGTGTCCTCGAAACGACGGATGCACATGATCGACGAGCAGAAAATCTCCAGGCAATTGTTGCGGGGACAACGTCGCCAATAACTCATGAGCGTCCAGCAGCGGAACCTGCTCTGCACTTGTCACTTCCCTCATCACTCTGACAAGCGGTGTCGTCATTCGAAGGGGACACACATCTTCGTCAACCGCTCGCTGGAAGCAGCGAAGTGCGTCAGCCGAGTTGCCTCGGGAACGATGCCATTGACCGAGCTCATACCAGGACAACGCATAACGAGGATCCTGCGTGACGGCGTCATTTAGACAGCGTTGGGCGTCGTCCCACTTCTGCTCTGACAGGAACTGTCGTGACTGATGAAGCAGGTCGGCGATCCTGTTTCGTTCCGCTTCCGAAAGCTCAGCCGAGAATTCGGACTTGAACGGCGGGCAGTCCGCAAGATTCGCGGACGGACGAATGACCAGCAGCGGAACGTTCGCCTGTCGGCACATGCGACACATGCGAATCAGATTGGCCCGATAATGCTCCGCCACCATGGAAGCATGCGCATCATCACGATGATAGGCACTGAGTCCCTCAGCCTGGTCCAACCGTGTCGTCACTTCGCCATTCAGAATGGGTTGACCCGAATCGCTGCTGCCCGAATGTGCCATCAGGCTTTCGATCGCACGAAAGCTCTGAAGCTTTGACGCGGCGGAATACAGGGGGGCGATCAGATTCGATGTCTGCTTCCGGCCCACATAGCTGACATCTTCAAGGAACTCGTTGTGTCCTTCGCAGAAGATGATCAGATCCGGCTCATACTGAAGGCACTCTTCCAAAATCGGAGCAATCCGATAGCTGGCATAGGACACGCCTCCACAGTTCACGGTCTTCCATGTTTTGTCGGAACTGATCGCATTCAGAGCCAGCGCAGTGAACGCCGGAAAGCTGGTCTCCGTGGAAAACGGACTGCCCTGCACCGTCGAACCACCGACGACGAAGATTCGAAACTCGTCTGGTGCTTTCTGAACGGCAAACGAATCCGGTTTGAAGAAGCCTCGACGCGACTGAGCAATCTGCATCGTCGCTCTGTCATTCGATAATTCGAACAGCGGGCGAGTCGCAGCGAACCCGACGAACGGATCGCGATGGAGGTCTTCGGCCCCCCAGCCAGCGACGCGACACACGATTTCCAGGAAGACAAAGGGCAACAGCGCACAGACGATGGCTGCCAGACGAAACCACCAGCGACCACGTCGCTGTCCCTGCGCTGTGCCGGAGGTCATTACTTCAGAGATTTCAGAATGGACTCAATCTCCTCGCGCGGTGCAAGGCCGACGAATCCGCCCACCTGAACTCCGTTCCGGTAGATTCGTACGTCGGGAATACCGCTGATCCCAAGGTGGTCTGAAATCGGACCGTTTTGATCAACATCAACCTTAACGACTTCCAGCTGGTCGCCCCACTTCTTCTTGACCTTTTCCAGTGATGGTCCCAGAGCCTGGCAGGGGCCGCACCACTCCGCCCAGAAGTCCACCAGGACCAGCGTCTGATCTTTGCGATCGACCAGCTCCAGGAACTTTCCCGACTCGTGAACGATCTCGTCATCTTTGACGATCAATCGGTCAACGGTGCCGTCCGGAGTCCCCGTCACAGCTTTGCCCGACGAAGGTCCTTCGAGGCAACCTGGGATCATCGAACCCAGCACCAGAATGATCGCCAGCGGGTGAAAAAATCGACGTGTGTGAACTGGCATGAAGTTGTCTCTCCCGAGACCGTTTCCGGAAAAACAGGCGATGGCGAATGAAAACAGCAGACTATAGAGTCCGAAATAGATCAGGTGAGCACGTCTTTTCTGGAAAATGGACGTCGTTCGCCTTCGCAGACTCGGAATTGTCAGTTTTTCGCCTGTAAGCTGCACGCCATCAAGTCTAAATTTGTCGTATTCTGTTTTCCGATGATGATCCTGGGATCTCGTCGGTTGGGATATCCTGGTCTAACTGGTTTTGGTTTTTGGGAGAATGTGTCCATGTCAGTGATCCTGACGGAGAATGCCGCAAACGAAATCAAGCGTGTGATTGCCGAACAGAATCGCCCGGAGCTGAAGTACGTTCGCGTTGGCGTGGTCGGCGGCGGATGCAGTGGCTTCCAGTATTCATTCGACTTCACCAACTCCTTCGATGAAGCCAATGACGTGATGGAAGAACATCACGGCGTCGGCGTTGTTGTCGACAAGAAGAGTGACCTGTACCTCGACGGCACCGAGATCGATTTCTACACCGATCTGTCTCGCCGCGGATTCACCTTCAAGAATCCAAACGCCGTGAAGTCCTGTGGCTGCGGAAGCAGCTTCTCTGCCTGACAGCCCGCTTCTTCGTCATTCGCGCGAAGGCGGGAACCCAGCGTTGTGAAGCGATCTTCTGTTTTGGGATAAGCTGCTGTTTCTACACTCAGGGCTGCGGAGAAATCTCCGCAGCCCTGTTTCATTTGAACCGTGAGTAAGGTGATCAAGCCCGCTATGACTCTGGATGAACTTCTTCAACAGTACGAACTTGGTCCCGCACAGCTGGAAGCCAGCGTGAAGCGAGTCGGTCGCGAGCAGTGGATGCGGCATCCGATTCCGGGCACATGGTCCATCCATGAAGTTGTTTGCCACATTGCGGACTTTGAGCTGATCAATGCGGAACGAATGAAGCGAGTCCTCGCGGAAGACAACCCCACGCTGTTCAATGCGGAACCCGATGGCTACATCGCCGCACTGCAGTATGACCATCGCAACATGGAAGAAGAGCTGGATCTGATCCGACTGACTCGAAGCCAGATCGCCCGCATCCTTCGGCAGACCGACGTTGAAGACTTTCAGCGGACGGGCGTCCATTCTGAAGCAGGACCGCTGACACTGGAGACTCTGCTCGAACGAACCACCAGGCACATTCCCCATCATTTGCCGTTCATCGACGCAAAAGTGGATGCACTCCGCAAATCGTGATTCTTTGAGATCGGCTACTGGTTAGAATTCGGGCAGATCAGACTCCGCAAGACCGTGATACGATTTTCGGCGAGACTCAGCCGTGTTGAATCTTCCTTCGCATGAACTTCTTGAGATGCGACACACGTTTCCCTGTGTGTACACGTTCAAGGTCATTGGTTACGCCGACGACAATTTCACAGCACGTGTCGTCGCCTGTGTCAGAGAAGAACTGCGGCTCGAAACAGACCCACCGTTCTCACTGCGAAACACGGCACACGGCCGCCATGTGGCGGTAACGCTCGAACCCACCTGCGACAGTTCTCAGCAGGTTCTGGCCATCTACGCTCGCCTGTCCGGAATAGACGGCCTCGTCATGCTGCTGTAGTCGCATGTGCCGCAGGCGGCGGAATCCCATTCCCCACCGAGTTCACCTCGGTGGTCCTCGGCTTCTGCACTACTGACACCACGATCAAACCATCCACGTTAAGTCAGCGACTTCTGTCACCGCTGCAGAGAACTGTTGAACCAACACAGGCTGCCCTCGGTGCGAATCAAGCTGACATCCCCAACACGCGCTGATACGATGGTGGCTCGGCATCACAAGTCACGTGGCGCAACTTGTTTCGATGGAAGTCGCGAGATGTCAAATCTGCCAAGAAGCTTGCTTCCAGCATGTGCGTGTTTCGGACCTGTCATGCTCGCACTGGGTCCGCTACTGCCAAATCGAGACGGTACGCCCTATGGTCTCATCGTGACTATCCCCGGCGCGCTCATGACCACTGCAGCATTACTGATGATCTTTCGGGGCATCAGGTCTCTGGAGACCCAGACGGCGGAACGATCCAACAACCCCAAAGCTGACGATGCTGCATGAAACGTAACCGGATAATCCAGCTTCTGCATCAGTCACAAAAACTGTGCTCGACGCGGAAGTGATGCGATTCAGGAACGACCTGGTTTGTCCATGTGACAATCCGTCGCTGCAGAGACGTGACGTCTGCCTCTCAAGCCACTGAGAAATCCACAGAGGCACTCCACGGGGCCGTTGAGCCGCCGTTGATGGCCTGGATCCAGACACGGTAGTTACCCGTTGGCAGGCTGCTCACAGGAGTAAAGCTCTCCATCGTGGGCGACACGTTGGTTGTGCCAACGGTCTGGAAGATGATCTTGTCCTGAACGCCCAGACGATTGACCCAGATCTGGTATCCCGTCGCGCCGTCGACTTTCTTCCAGGAGATCACTGGTTGCGGATTTGATGTCGAGCCTATTGGTGTCAACACGGTTGTGCGGCCATCCGTGTTGATGTCAACTTCTTTGCTCCAGACCGTCGCCCCGGTCGCTCGAACCCAATACCGATACGGACCGGCGGGCAGAGCAGGCAGAGTGAATGTTGTGGCTGCGATTGCTGTCTGGAGCAACACCTTCGTGTTTGTATTGCGGTTCAGAACATACACCTCATAGGTCGTTGCACCGGGCACGGACGTCCAGGTGATCGTCGGAGTCGTGTCGAAAGTCGGATTGATTCCGCCCGTGACTCCTGGAACCTGAGTGGACGTGTAGGTCTGGACGACGGACCACGCGGCTCTCAGTCCGTCCGCTGCGATGCCTCGAACCCAAACCTGGTAACGGCCGTTCGCAAACTGCGGCACGTAACTTGTGCTGGAAACGATGGTCGTTCCATTGATGTGCGAAGTCGGAACGTCTAGTCGATCGACCCAGACTTCGTAGGTCGATGCTCCTTTCATCGCAGACCAGGAAATCTCCGGAAAACCTGTCGCGAGGTCTGTTCCCACAGCGTTCAGCGTTATCGCGGTATTGATCGTGAAGTTTCGCGGTGAAGACCACACAGACGCGGGAGTCCCAACGTCGCCCAGGGCACGAACCCAGATCGTGAAATTGCCAATTCCCAGATCGATTGATGGCGTGAAAGACGTACCGGCGACCGTCGTCAGAACGACAGGGCTTTGGTTCGTTGACCGATTTCGGATCCAGACTTCGTAGTTAATCGCTCCGGAGATCGCATTCCATGAAAACGATGGGCGCTGCGATGTCGTCGTCGCTGGTGAGGCGGCAATGGTGGGCGCCGTAAGCTGAGTCCCCATCCGAAGGAAGAAGGGCTCACGGCCGACGGTTGGATTTTCTGCCATCAACAGAAAGCCGGTCGGTGACAGTTGAGCGAAGTTCTCCGGCAAGTTCAACACGGTTGTGTTCACCACTGATGTGCCGTTGGCCGTGCCATCAGAAAGCCAGGGATTGAATGCACTGGTTGCCGGATTTGCGCCCGTGAAGAAAAGCACGCCATTCGCGTTTGCGAGGCCTCGTGGCGATCCATGACCGCTGCCCGGGACCAGGTCTTTCACCAGAACCGTGCCGTTGGCAGTGCCGTCGGATTTCCACAATTCCTGACCGTTGGTGCCATCATCCGCTGAGAAGTAAACCGTGGAGCCCACTGCCGTGAGATTCTGCGGCAGTCCAAAGCCCATTCCCGACTGGATATCCTTCACCAGAGCGGTCCCTCCATTTGTCCCGTCGCTTTTCCAGAGTTCGCGCCCTTCTGTCGTTGTGAAACCGCTGAAGAACAGTGTTCCGTTGACATTGGTTAGTCCTTCTGGATTGAGTCCGATGCTTCCCGATGTTTGAACGACAGCCGGCGCTGCCGCCGCTGAGGTCATCTTCCACAGTTGTGAATTGCCTGCTCCAGTTGCGAGGGCGGAAAAGAAAAGTGTCGAGCCAACCTGCCGGAATCCACTAACCGCAGTCGGCGCACCAGGGATCTCTGCAATCGTATGAGTTGTTGAATCGATCTTCCACAGCGTCTTGTTGCCATTCACTCCATCCGCACTGAAGAAGAGCGTTCCGTCAAAGACGACCGCTTCGCCAAAACCGCCGTCGATGAATCCGCTGCCCATTAACACCGTTCCGGATGGCGTGCCATCTGATCGCCAGAATTCTCCCGGTGCTGCCATCAACCCTGATCGAAGAAAGTAAGTAGTCGTGTCGACCGTGCCAAGGGCCGCGTCGACGCGATTTGCTGAGAGCATCACCGTGCCCGACGTAGTGCCATCCGACGCGTACAGACTTCGGATACCGGAAGTATTTGCTGCGGTGAAGAAGAGCTTTCCGTCACCGACATAGAAGTCCGACGGGAAACTTCCTGCTGCACCTGTTCGCACGTCCTGGAACAGTTGCGTGTTGGCTTCTGTTCCATCCGTCCGCCAAACCTCACTGCCAACCGTGCCGTTATCCGCAGCGAAGTACCTCCATCCGCCGAATGAAACAAACTCTGTGCTCTGCCCCGCAGGAAAGGCACTGCTGTCCGCGCCGAACTTGACGTCTTTCAGCACTCCGACCGATGCGGCCAACAGCGTCCGAGATTCAAGTGGCTCCACGGAGACTGGTCGAGACCGCCTGGCGGTGCGTCGACTC
>JAEUII010000099.1 GCA_016795145.1 Planctomycetaceae bacterium | reverse complement strand
GAGTCGACGCACCGCCAGGCGGTCTCGACCAGTCTCCGTGGAGCCACTTGAATCTCGGACGCTGTTGGCCGCATCGGTCGGAGTGCTGAAAGACGTCAAGTTCGGCGCGGACAGCAGTGCCTTTCCTGCGGGGCAGAGCACCGAGTTTGTTTCGTTCGGCGGATGGAAATACTTCGCTGCGGATAACGGCACGGTTGGCAGTGAGGTTTGGCGGACGGATGGAACAGAAGCCAATACGCAACTGTTCATGGACGTGCGAACTGGCGCAGCGGGAAGCTTCCCATCGGATTTCTACGTCGGTAACGGAAAGCTCTTCTTCACCGCAGCAAATACGTCCGGTATCCGAAGTCTGTACGCATCGTATGGCACAACGTCGGGCACAGCTATTCGGTTACAATCGAGATTGTATCTTCGAGATGGTTGTCCTTGATCAAGTCCAGGACTTCGTCAATGCGGTCTTCCTTTGTTCGAAAAGTCGATCCGTCATCAAACGTAAAGGATACTTCTTTGGAGTGTGTCTGAGTGACTCCGACTACTGCTCCAGAGAGGATCGCACGCTGTGCATCTTTCCAGGGTACGTGACCACTTGCGTCGGGCCGAAGCGTTGTCTTGTCGAATGACTCCTGGCACCCATTCAGTAGGGTCATGAGTGTCAGCAGAAAGACCAGGTTTCGCAAATTCGCACTCATTTGGTCATCCTGCACAGATTGATGCCGTCCGTCACAGTGCACAGGGCGGCCACGAACCATGTTGCGTTCTGCAAACGCATGGCTCAGGTTTCCCTGTGCAGACTCTGTGCGCCGATACCTTGCGTGTCTGTGAACTAATTTGGGGCATGCCTAAGTGGTTGCCAAAGACCAATGGTGTTGCCTTCACTGTCTTTGACTTGAGCATAGATGCCCATGTTGGGGATTTCGTGTGGCCCAAGCACCTTTGAGCCACCTGCTCGTTCAACATCAGCAATACGCGACTCGCACGATTCCACCTCAATCACTACGACTGGCGATTTGCTGCCACCTTCATCACCACGAGGGTACATACCGCCATTGATTCCGCCCGGTTCACGGGGCGCAAAACTCTCGTCAACGGGTGTTGTAATCACGAAGGAATAAGGCATATCGCCCGGGGCATCCGAGATTTGCCAGCCGAACACTGTTTGATAGAACGTTGCGGCTCGCTTCTTATCGGCAAATGGGATCTCGAAATGGCACACACGATCCATAGCAGTCTTCCTTTGGCCTGTCGTTGACGTTCTGTCGCTTCGCCGCTTTGTGAGCGGTGGGCTCTTGCCGGTCTCACCACGTTGAGGAAACCTTTTGCTGCCTAATTTACTGATGGGCGACGTCGTTGTCACCGTTGTTTCATGCGGCATCCTCGGCTTTGGCGTTGTTTGATTGTTCCGCCGCTGTCTCCAGCGATTTGACCGTGCGAAAGATCATGAGTAAAGCCGCAGTGGTCAGGAACGCGCCGGGGATGGTCACGATGAGACCATAGGGCGTACCGTCTCGATTTGGCAGTAGCGGACCCAGTGCGAGCATGACTGGTCCGAAACAAGCACATGCTGGAAACAAGCTTCTTGGCAGATTTGACATCTCGCGACTTCCGGTAAAGGACATGCATCTTCGTACGAAGTTTGGCTATGAGCACTTAACGTGGCCGACCTCCGATCACCTCGACGGTGCGCGGACGGTAGAACTGCAAACTGTTTTCTCCCGGATCGCGCAAATGAAACTCCCTCGTGCCCCACGGTGTGTCGGCGGGCCTGGACCAAGGGCTTTTTTGCACAGTTTCGTCCGTGATTCCGCCCCTGTCTGAAAACTCCTGAAACAGAGCGTCTACGTCACTCACGAGAAAACGATAAGCCGGTCGGTCAACCGCGAACGACCACTGCTCCGGGGCTTGCCATTGAATATGCAACTCCGCGGCTTCTCGGCGCATCACCGCGTAACTCGGTTTGATCAAGCTGTCTTGAAACAGGAGTTTGAACCCGAGGCAGGCGTAGAACTGCACACTGGTCGCCACATCCTTCGCCATGAGCACGGGATGAACACCCTCCAGCGAAGCAGTCATCGTTTTTACCTTGAACGGATTTCATTTCGCCAAACGACGACCCAATTTACCGATGGAGGACGACGTTGTCGCCTTCGCGGGAATATCGGAATTCGCATGTCATTCGAAAACCCATTTCGAAATAATGAGATAAGGCATCATTGGTTTTGGGACCTCGCGTCCGTTCTTTCGCAAGACCGCAGCACACATTCATACCATCTGAATCAGAGGCGACCATGTCGATCCGCGAATTGTTCCGAAGCGTCGTTGGACACTTGTCGAGTCGACGCACCGCCAGGCGGTCTCGACCAGTCTCCGTGGAGCCACTTGAATCTCGGACGCTGTTGGCCGCATCGGTCGGAGTGCTGAAAGACGTCAAGTTCGGCGCGGACAGCAGTGCCTTTCCTGCGGGGCAG
>JAEUII010000088.1 GCA_016795145.1 Planctomycetaceae bacterium | reverse complement strand
TGTTCAATGTATGGCAGCAGTCGGATCAGGTAAGATCCACGGGACGAATCGGACCACTGAACCGGGCCGTTCGTCTCGAACACTGTCAGAGGGAACTGATTGTAGACGTCGTGATAGTTGTGAAGCGCTACCCCGAGTTGGTGCAGGTTGTTCTTGCACTGCGTTCTGCGGGCCGCTTCACGCGCCTGCTGCACAGCTGGAAGCAGCAGTGCAACCAGAATGGCGATGATCGCAATCACCACCAGCAACTCGATCAGCGTGAAGGCAGACCGAGTTCTTGCCACCGTTCTCATGAAAACTCTCCTCTAAGAAGACAGAAAAACAACAAAAATCAATGGACGCAGAGCGAGTCGCTTTCCCGTAATTCGGAACGAAGGCCCATTGTTCTGAACATCTGCTCTCGTTCGTGCTCACCATTTCGACAGTTTTGCGGAATAAATCGGTAAGATGAAGGCAGTTTGTGGAAGTGTCAATCCCGTGCGTTGGAAAAAATGCCTAAATTGTTCTCGCAATTTGGGAAGAAGTTCCCAAACCATGATTCTGAGGTTGACGGCGGCCCGCTGCCTTGTCCTCTGGTGAGTGCACAACAGGTCACGCTTGAGTTCGTGGTGGGCAATGACACTCTTGTGCGGGGCTGAACGGCTGCCGCTCCGGAAAAGGGTGACAGGGAGCAGTGTCGGGGCAAGGCCTGGCATTCAGGCTGCGTCGTGCGTCGAGCGAAATCTGTGGGCTCATTCGTGGGGAAGGCAGTAGCGTCTGCCAAAGCGGAATTCCCAGGGACCACAGCCGCCTGCCTCCTACCGACATCCATTTCGGTCGCGGGAGGCAGACGGCTGCGACCTTGTGCAGGCCGTCCCCAGGACGAATCACTTCCCTGTTATCGTCGAACTCCGCTAAGCCCGGTAAGCCGCGGCAAATTCTGACGTAGTCGAGGGTCAGCCGGCTTTGGGTCCGCCTGACCTCGTTCAGGAGCATTCCTTCCATGGAATGCTCGCTTCAGTCCTCTCAGCCTGCACCCCCGGACAAATTCGTTCCGCCAAACGGAGACGTTAGGTCCAGGGCTTCCGTGGTCAGTGCATCAAACTGTGAGGCGTTTTGGGCAAGAAACGATTCCCACCGTCCCTTGTCCCAGATTTCGACGTGGTCATGAACTCCGATCAAAACCACGTCGTGCTGTAAATCAGCCATCTTCGCCAGCCGCTCTGGTATCCGTATCCGCGACTGCTTGTCTACCTGCACGCGTTCCGCCTGCGAGTAATACAAACGAAGAAAATTTCTGACCTGTACACGCCCGGTTGAAACGCTTGCCATCTTTGCTGCGAAGGCTTCAAAGCCCTGCAGTGAGTACAAAGACAAGCACCCTTCATTTCCCGGAGCCAAGTACAGCTCTTCTGATTCACCGTCGCGAAATCCTTCTCGCATCTGTCTTGGAATCGCAAGCCGAAGCTTGTCATCCATCGTCCGCTCAAAGGTTCCCGTCAGTGCCATCGAATCACTCAAAACCCGGCGACCTGTGGATTTCTTCAGGGCTCCACACGGTTCCCCATTTTTCCCCACAGATCACCACTGGCGGGGAATTTAACCGCCTGACGCTGCCCGTCAAGCGGACTCGACGAGGAACCTTCCGTGATTTGCAAAGTCGTTCGCCGCAGACTGTGGCGGGGCTTCGAGATGCGCGATTTTTTGATTTTTCAGATTTGCCTTTGAGGCCACAGCGCGCGAGGCATCCGCTGGCTGAGGCGGGCGGGACTCATTGCCTCGAATCGTTGGAAAAGGCCGTGAAAACCTCGTTTTTTTGCTGTTTCCGACGTAGCCTCAACCGCCATCTGTAATCGCCCGGCCATGAAGAGCGGCGGGCCTGTTTCCACCTGTACCACATCGTTTGAATCAGTCGGAACGACTGCGGAGTTGCAGTGTTGTCGGTGCGATTCGACGCACTCGTTGTGGTGACGGTGGGGCAGAATGGGGAGTCGCTGATCGAGGGGACTTTGGCCGGGGGAACCGTAGTGCTCTGTTCCGAACGTGACGCTTCTAATGGTTTTTCAGAAACAGGGTGATAATGGGAAAAGTCGGTTCCGTCTCGCCTGTTTACACTTCACACTTCTGTGCGTCTGCCTTTCGTGCGGACAAAAGCGATTTTGCCACACCGGTGGGGACCAGTGGGGCACATTAGCCGCAATGGGTCACGGATCTGCTTCTGTGTGCTCCGATATCAAAACGGAGTACTCCGTCGTTTGACGCTCAGGGGCAGGCCGGTCATGTCAACAATGTCGATAACTCGCGAAAAACCAGTGCAGGCGGTCCGATCGGAATCTCCAAGCACCGTGAAAGCATCACGCCAGGGATTTCTGTGCATGTGGCACGGATTGTCCTTTGGTGGCTTTCTGCGCATGATGAAACTTCGGCCGGATACCGGACTTCGCTATTCGCCTCGCCTGCTTTCCATTGCCGCTGCGGGAGTGATCAACAGCGTTGAGAACGGCGTTGAGTCGATGCTGTACGGCCGGCGAGTTGCTGCGACAAAGATCGAGCATCCTCCGATTTTTATTCTGGGGCACTGGCGAAGCGGGACAACGCTGCTGCACAACTTGCTGACGCTTGATTCAAACGTCACGTTTCCAAATCTCTATCAGTGCATGTTCCCTGGTCATTTCCTGCTGACGGAGAATATCGTTGCTCCGCTGACGAAGTTCATTCTGCCGAAGACTCGGCCCATGGACAACATTGCAACCAGCTGGTCGACACCGCAGGAAGATGAAATCGCACTGGCTCTTGACTGTGGAATCTCGCCCTACCTGATGTTGGCATTTCACAACCGTCGCAGTGTCTATGAACGGTATTTTGATCCTCGCGATATGACGCCGGACGAACGCGAGATCTGGAAGTCGTCGCTGCTGACTCTGATGAAGAAGCTGACGATTCGTTCGAACCGTTCCATCGTCATGAAGTCGCCGAGTCACACGTACCGAATTCCGATCCTGCTTGAGATGTTCCCTGACGCCAAGTTCGTCTACATCTATCGTGATCCGTATTCCGTGTACCAGTCGACCATGCATTTGCGGCGGACGATGTTCACAGAAAATGCTCTTGGGCCGGCTCAGCTGGAGACTTGTTCGGACGATGCTCTGTTCTTCTATGAAAAGTGCATCCGGACCTACGAAGAGACAAAGGGCATGATTCCGGAAGGGAATCTCACAGAGATCCGCTTCGAAGATCTGGAACAGGATCCTCTTGCCGGTATGGAAAAGACGTATGCAGAGCTGAATCTGCCCGGGTGGAGTGACGTTGAGCCGAAGATCCGCGGGGAGCTTGAGGGCATTGCGAGCTACAAGAAGAACTCGTTCCGCATGGACCGTTCCACCATGGAAATGCTCTACGAACGCCTCGGGTGGATGTTCGAGTTGTACGGCTATCCAAGTCGTCTGAATTCTACTGAGAACTGAATGAGGTGCGGGTGTCAGTTTTCAGTTGCCAGTTTTCAGTGTTCAGTAGTCAGGAACAAAGAACCACGAACTTCCTTCCTCACTCTCTCGCCAGCACCTTCACATAGATGACTTTAGCGTCCCCTTCGGCATAGAAATCGGGCAGCTCGGCCGCTTTGTGGTAGCAACAACGTTCGTAGAAATTGCGAGTCGGCAGATAGTCAGGACGGCCGGACGTTTCCACATAGATGCGTCGTCCTCCAGCCGCTGAAATAAGCTTCTCGGTGAGTTCCATCAGCCAGCGCCCAAGCCCATGCCGCTGGTGAGACTTGCGGACCGCAATCCAGAAGACGTCATAGCTGTCTGCTGTGCAGGCGATTGGTCCATAGCAGGAATATGCGACGGGACTTCCGCCCTGCTCTACGATCGCAAAGTAGTAGCCCGACGCGTCACCTCGACGCAGTCGTTCCTGGACCAGTTCGACGGCAATGTCAACTTCATAGTCATGGAAGAACCCGGTGGACTCCACGATGCTTCGAACAGCCGCTTCATCAGAATCGACAACTTCGTAACGCAGCGAAAACTGTTCTGTTCCCAGCACGCGGGAGACTGGTCGAGCATTCACGGGTAGGACCTGATTTCTGAGAAGCGATGAAACGATGGGGATGATTTGGGGAAACCGACGTGCCGGAGTCTAGCCGTTTCTGACGCATTCGTCGCTTTCAGAAACACTTCCCGAAAATGTCTCATTGGCTTTAGGAATGCCGGCTGATCGCACGAGCATCTCAGGACAGTCTGAGTGAATGCAGGAACTCAGGAACACAGGGGTCCTGTGTCGAGGTTTGGGAACAGCATGAGGATCGCTTACAGTACATCGATCGTTTGTTGTTTGATCGGAGGACATTGCGATGCGCTGGTTCCTGGGGATCCTGGTACTGAGCTGTTGCGGGTACGCTGCCACCGGCACTGCTCAGGATGCTGCGGCTGAGAGACCAGTCGATGTCGAATGGTTGTCTGAAGTAACAACAGCCCCGCAATCTCCGTCTCTTGAAAATCCCGGGACGCTTCACCCGATCCTCAAACGCAGCGATGGGTCTGAGGTCTCTTCCCTTGAAGGATGGACGGGGCTGCGTGCTTCCATTCGAGAGCAATGGATGACGTTCCTTGGGCCGATGCCGGAGTTTTCAGAGTCGAGCTTTCAGGTTCTCAGGGAGACTCAGGAAAACGGGTTTGCTCGGCAGCTGATCCAGTATCAGTCCGAACCTGGTCAGCTCGTTCAGGCGTACTTGCTTCTACCGGACGCTGCCCTGAACTCTGGCAGGCCAAAGCTGCCGGGCATCGTAGCGCTTCATCAGACCACGGATGCATCGATTGACGAGATTGCTGGTGTCTCAGGTCGAGATGCGATGCAGATCGGGCGAAAACTGGCTCTGGAAGGTTATGTTGTCATCTGTCCTCGCTGCTTCCTGTGGCAGGATGTTTCAAGTCTGAACGAGGCGGTTGCAAAACACAGGCAGAGGCACCCGAACACGACAGGGATGGCGAAGATGCTCCATGACGCGAAACGGGCGACCGATGTTCTGGCGGGCCTGGACAATGTTGACCCGAAACGAATTGGAGCAATTGGGCACTCGCTCGGTGCGAAGGAAGTGCTGTATCTCGCCGCATTCGACCAGCGAATCAGTGCGGCGGTTTCATCGGAAGGTGGCCTTGGCTTTCGGACGACCAACTGGGACGCTCCGTGGTATTTGGGTGAAGCGATTCGAGCCCCGGAGTTTCCATTGAATCATCATCAGTTGCTCGCACTGATTGCTCCTCGCCCATTTCTGGTCGTTGGAGGAGAATCGGGGCCGGGAGCAGCCGACGGAGATCGCTCCTGGGTCATCATGAATGCCGCCTTGCCAGCGTGGAGCTTGTATCCTTCCCCGGCACGTCTGGGGCTGCTCAATCACCATCAGGGGCACAGTATTCCTGATGAGGTGTACGTGAAGATGAGTGAGTGGCTTAGAGTCTACCTGCAGTAGAGCTCTGCTGGCTCGAAGTACATCTCCTGCAAAACTCCGCAGGCGCACCATCGCTGCCGTGAAGTAAGGCACATCAACGTCGCACTGGGGACATTTGAGTCGTTCGGAGGTTGGCGACTGAGCGCCGCGTTTGCTTTACCAGAAACAGGACTCATTGTCCTCGTATTCTCAAAGATTCAGTTGGCTGCCAATTTTTTGAAAAATTGAAGTAGGAAAGGGGCCAGAGGGAGACGATCGCCCTACGATCAGCTTCAATGTGCGCTTTTGTTCACTCGGTGCTGTACAAAGCGGCGCAGAAAGTGCTTGCCATTACGCCGAATCGTATTTGTTTATTTTTGCTTACTTTTTGTGCAACTCGATGACGGGAGGAAAACCATGGGAGGACGTAAGAGAGGTTTCACATTGATCGAATTGCTGGTGGTGATTGCCATCATTGCAATTCTGGTCGCGCTGTTGTTGCCTGCAGTTCAGCAGGCACGAGAAGCGGCTCGAAGGACGCAGTGCAAAAACAACTTGAAGCAGATCGGGCTGGGGCTTCACAACTACCTGTCAACACACAGTAAGTTTCCCCCGGGACGTTTGATGCCAGACTTGATGTTTGGTGGAGTCGTTTCGACCAGCTACACGAGCTACACCAGCAATGCTGCCAACGTCTGGACCGGTAACCGCTCTGTTCACATCTTCATTTTGCCGTACATGGAACAGGGCAACATTTACAACCTGATCAACTTCTCCGGCCCCAATTCGACTCGCATGACCAATGCCGGAACACCGAGCAATCCCAATTACACTGCTTATGCAAATGCTGCTGGATTGTTCCTGTGTCCATCGGACGCGAATACCGGCAGAGTGATCTCAGAGAACAACTACGTCTACAACTTTGGTGGAAGTACTCCTTACGCCGGAGCTGCGAATTCGACAGGTCAGAACAATCAGTCCGCTTCGATCTCCGTCGGTGGAAAGACTCTGTCTTGCCTTGGGAACGGTGCGTTTACGGCGGGACAGTCGTTGTCGGACCGGGACTTTACGGACGGCATGTCAAACACCGCAATGTTTGCTGAGCGTACAAAAGGATCTGCGCGAAACGCGGCTTCGGAGTTGCCAACAAAGGCGGACATCATCACATCGCCGAACCGTCAGAACACAATGCTCGCTCCGGACCAGATGTTCAACGACTGTTTGAATGCAACAGTTACGGTCAGCAGCTTCAACTTCACGACCTTCGGCCGATGGGCCACTGGCAGTGACTTCTCCAACGGCTGGCCGTTCGCAGCGTACTCGGGAACGATGTATAACCACGTTGCAACTCCGAACTGGAAGGGCTGGGACTGCGGCAACTGGTCTGCCATTTCTGACACGCCTGGCGAACATGCGGTCATTTCAGCTCGCAGTATGCACACTGGCGGCGTCAATGTGATGCTGGCTGACGGAAGCGTTCGCTTTGCCAGCGATAACATCGATACCGGGGTCTGGCGAGCAGTCGGGTCCCGCGGTGAAGGCGAGACGATCGGCGAATGGTAACAGGTTCTGTGCTCGATCTCTGGTTAGGTGTTTCAGGGCCAGCCATGAATCGAATCGCTGATCCAGGTTGAATCGACAGGGAGGAGCCTCGCTAACAGGCTCCTCCCTGAATTTCTATAAGAGCCTCGGGGCGGGATATTGTCATCCGGCTTTTGATGCTCGAATCAATTTCCCATGACAGATGCACCCAACTCGACCATGCATCAGGCGAGCAATCTTATGAAAGCCATCTTCACACTTGCTGTTCTCGCAACGTCGCTCAGCCTTGCAGCTGGCTGCTCCTCACAGTCTGGAGCTGCAGCGTCCGTGGCCGCTGGTGAAGGGTCCCTGCAATCGGGGCTGGATGCTTACGAAAAGGGTGATTTCACCACGGCCGAAACCGAATTGGCGGCTGCGGTTGCCGGCGGAGCGTTGCAGGCTGACCTGGTTGAGACCGCGATGAGGACACTTGCCCAAAGCCGCATTCAGCTTGGCAAACTGGAAGAAGCCGCATCGGACCTCGAGAAGCTAAAAGCCGGGGCTGCAGAACTGGACAAGTATTGGCTGGCTGTTGCAGAACTCGAAAAGAAAAAGGGAAATGCTGCCGCTGTGTCGGACGCAATTAAGCAAGCCAAAAGCGTGAACCCGAAAGTTCAGATTCCGCCTGCGTTGCTGAAATAGGGGCGAGGTTGGTTCTTGGTTCTTCGTTCTTCGTTCTTGGTTGGTTGGTTGGTTGGTTGGTTGTTCCGTGGTTGAGGATTGAGGGGAGCGGCGACAAGGCTCAATGAAGATTGGTTCCCGTTTGAGTGACGATAGTCGATCTTCTATGCTGCTGACCTCCTGCCTTGTGTTTCCTGACTGATCTTTGTCGCTGGTTACAAAGATAGTTCAGGCATCCACCACTCCACGGGGTTTGCCATGCGTTCTGTTTCTGCTTTGCTGCTCGCTTTTGGTTTGCTTTTAGGCAACTCGTCGATTGCTGGCGATGCGCAGAATCTTCAGCCAGATCGACTGGTTGCCTGGTGCATTGTCCCGTTCGATGCGAAGCAGCGCGGACCGGCGGAACGAGCTGAAATGGTGCGTCGGCTGGGAATGGCTCGCGTTGCCTACGATTGGCGCGATGTGCATGTGCCGACGTTTGAAGAAGAGATTCTGCAGTACAAAAAGCACGATATTGAGTTCTTTGCATTCTGGAGCTGGCACGATGCGTTCGAGCCGCTCATCGAGAAGCACGGAATCCATCCTCAGATCTGGCTGATGTTCAGTGCTCCGGCCGAAGGGACTCATGAGCAGAAAGTCAAAGCGGCAGCGGAGTCTCTGTTGCCGATGGTGGAGAAAACGAAGCGTCACAAACTCAAGCTTGGGCTGTACAACCATGGCGGCTGGAGCGGTGAGCCAAAGAACATGATCGACGTGTGCGAGTATCTCCGGACACATCATCAGGCCGATCATGTGGGCATCGTGTACAACCTGCATCATGCTCACGAACACATCGCGGATTTCGAACAACAGCTCACTATGCTGAAGCCTTACCTGCTGTGTCTGAATCTGAACGGGATGAACGACAACGCAACCCCCAAGATTCTTCCGATCGGTTCCGGTCAGCACGATACTGAAATGCTGAAGATCATCCTGAAGTCTGGGTACGATGGCCCGATTGGAATCATTGATCATCGCGAGACAATCGATGCTGAAGAAAGCCTTCAGCAGAATCTCACAGGCTTGAAAAAAGTGCTTGGAGAAATCGGAAAGTGATCTTTCCCTGCGCAGTCTGTTCTCGCCTGCGAACGAAGTGCTCTTGTCACGTTGTTGGGTTCTGAAAAGGCTCTGATTCAGGATGGCGTCGGATCGAAAACTGGTCGAGGGATTTGTTCGCCTTCTTCATAGCGGAGACTTGGGGCCGCTCAGTTACGAAGAAATCCTCAAGAAGGCACGTGCATTCGCCAGAATCAATGGCGTCCCGAACGTTGACGATCTGGTGGACAAGATCGTTCGTGCCCCAAAAGGCGGCTCGGAGAAACCAAGTACTGAACCGCCGCAGAAGAGTACTCAGCCGGCGAAACAAAGTACTGAGCTGCAGCAAAAGAGTGCTGAACCGGCGCATAAGAGTACTGAACGGGCGATTGAAGAGTCGCCATCCGGCTTGCCGCTGATTGTCGGATCGACGCAATGGCTGAAATCGCTTTCCCAGGAAGCGCGCGAAGGCCTTCGCGAGAAATGGTTGTGGATCGTCAATGCGCGTTTTCGATTTCGTTATTTCATCAGTCCTTCAGAGCTTAAGGGGACAAGTGCGAGGGTCGAGTGGAATTCTGTTGATCCACGGGGCGAAATCGCACTGACGGTGTTTGCGAAGACTCGACACGGTTTTTCGGGACATGGAAATGTCCGTGTTGTGCTGCGAGAAACCCAGCCCTTGATCGAATGCAAGTGCCGGGAAGGCAGCGATTGTCTGCATCGTCGGATCGCTGTCAGCCATCTTTGGGACGAACTGCAAAGTGAGACGAGTCCGCTGACTCAAACACTCCTTGGAACTGATGATCCGCAGTACGGCATTGAGGTCGCCGTTTCACTTCTCGCGAAGATGAAGAAACACGTTTCGGTGCCTGGCGAAATTGACCTGGAAAAGGAACCGGATGCCGATGAAGAAGTGCGTTATGCGTGGAATTTTTGTGTCCGTGGTTCTGACTTTGTGGTGCACCCGGTTAAGCAACAGCTGACAAAGAAAGGCGTCTGGAATAAGGGGCGTGAGATCCGAATTGAGACCTTTTACTCTCTTCCGGCATCCAGTCTTAGTCCGATTGAGAAGTCCATTCAGGAGCGACTTGAAGAGTCCGGTTCCTCGATACTGCCTGCAGTGGATGTCCTGCGTTTGGTGGCGAACACAGATCTGGCGATGCTGGATTTTCGCCCCTGCCTGATTCGCTTCCATAAGCTGGAAGTCTGGATTCTGGAGTCGCCTACAAAGCAGAGCTACAAGTTCAGCACGAATGTCGCTCAGCTGCAGAATCAGCGATCAGCCGAGCAATCCGGTGTCGACGAGCAAGTCTGCGTCATGGGAGGCTCGGAGTTTGCCGTCCTTCTGGACTTCAAAAACGCGGAGATTCATCTTTACGACTTTGATGAACGCTGTGACTCCTTTGTCAGGCACATTCTGACTCGGGATGTCGAGTTTGATGCGTCACGTAAAAAGGAAATCCTGAAGAGCATTCAGGAGGTGCAGCATCTGTTACCGGTGGTTCTGCCTGAATCGCTGAACGTTCCCGTCATCAACGCAGCCGTTGATCCTGTTCTGCTTCTGGAAATGCGACGAACGGGCGTCCTTGAAGCAAAACTCTGCATTCGGGACGAGCAGGGAAAGTTGTTTCTGCCTGGCGAGGGCGTGCTGCGACGGTTCGACAAGGAAGATGGAAAGACGGTCCAGAGAGTCCGGGATTGCGAAGAGGAGCAGCGTCGGCTTCAGCAAATTCAGGCTCAGCTTCCGCTGCACGGATTCAGCAGCGTCTCCCCGTGGACATGGCGCGCGGATACGCCAGAGCTGGTGACATCGCTGCTGTGTGAGTCGGCGGGGCTGGTGACGCGTGGCGAGCTGTCGGTTCTCTGGCATAAGCACTCTGCCGATCGATTCGAAATTCTGGGGCGTGTGTCCGCAAAGAACGTGCAGGTTAAAGTCAACCGGCAGCGTGACTGGTTTGGCGTTCAGGGAAGCTGTCAAATTGGTGATCAGGTTGTTCCGCTTCAGACGTTGCTGGCGGGCATGAATGGGCAGCGGCGTGCGGGTCTTGTAGAAATCACGCCAGGTAAATGGGTTGCGATCGCGGAGGAATTGCGAAAGACGCTGCAACGACTTTCCGACGTCAGCTTTGAAACACGCGGAAAGCTCCAGCTGGACGCAACCGGCGCAATGGCCGTGAGTGCTCTGGAAGCGCAGGAGGTTCAGGTTGAATCGGATCGAGAATGGAAGAGGTGCCTGGAGCGACTGAAGTCCGCGGATGAAATCAATGCGGAGCTTCCCCCGGGCTTGAATTGCACTCTGCGTGATTATCAGCTGGCGGGTTTCCGATGGCTGTGCCGTCTTTCCACCTGGGGCGTTGGCGGAATCCTTGCGGATGACATGGGGCTAGGAAAAACGGTCCAGGCGCTGGCCCTTCTGCTGCATCGTGTTGAATCCGGCCCTGCCCTTGTGATCGCTCCCACATCTCTGGGTTTCAACTGGAAAGCCGAGTGTGAGCGTTTTGCGCCGTCATTGACACCGATTCTGTTTCGTGAGGCAGATCGGGGTGAGTTGCTGGCGTCCGCATCAACAGGCCAGGTCATCATCTGCAGCTATGGTCTTGCGCTGCGGGAAGCGGATCAGCTGAAGAAGGTCGAATGGGGAACGATCATTTTCGACGAAGCTCAGAACATTAAGAACAGCAACAGCAAGACGGCACAGCAGGTCAAGTTGTTTCCGGCTCGCTGGAAGATCGCACTGACCGGCACGCCGATGGAGAATCACCTCGGTGAACTTTGGAGCATCTTCCATGTTGTTGCCCCGGGAGTGCTTGGCCCGTGGGAGCAGTTCCGCAAGCGATTTGCTCAGCACATTGAACGCGGGGGTAATCCTGAGCGCCAGGCCGCGCTGTCCAGCGTGATTGCACCGTTCATTCTGCGTCGCAACAAAGAGGATGTCCTTCGGGATCTGCCGGAACTCTCCGAGAGCAACCTGATCGTCGATCTGACTCCGGACGAACGACAGCGTTATGACGAGATGCGGCTGGCGGCAGTCTCCGAGGTTGATTCTCTTGCAGCCGATGGCGGTGAACTGTCACATGATTCTCGCTTTCGCGTACTCCAGATCCTGACGCGTTTGAGACAGATGGCCTGTCACATCGGCCTCGTTGATCCGGCATGGACGGGATCGTCGTCCAAACTGGATGTGCTGATGGAACGTCTGGAGCAGCTGAAAGAACGAGGCCATCGTGTTCTGGTCTTCAGTCAGTTTACGTCTCATCTGGAGCTGATTCGCAAGGCGTGTGAAGAGAGTGCGATTCAGTATCAGTACCTGGATGGTCAGACACCCCCGGCACAGAGGCAGAAACGAGTGGAGGAGTTTCAGGCGGGTAAGGGTGACGTATTCCTGATCTCACTGAAAGCCGGAGGCAGTGGGCTCAATCTGACCGCGGCCGATTATGTGATTCACATGGATCCATGGTGGAACCCTGCGGTTGAAGACCAGGCCACCGACCGTGCTCACCGAATCGGACAGACAAAGAACGTCATGGTGTATCGCATCATCGCACGTGGCACTGTCGAAGAGCAGATTCTTAGTCTGCATGAGGAAAAGCGGGGCCTTGTCGAAGGCGTGCTGTCCGGGACCGAATCATCGGCAGCGATGTCGACGGCAGAACTTGCCAACCTGATTCGAGCGGGCGTTGGAGCTGGCTGAGGAATAGACGCACTCCGGTTGTGTGCAGGAGTTACAATGCCGGCGGCGAATCGCAGCCCCTCAGCTTCCGGCGCCTGCGGCGCACGCACTTCGTATGTGCTACCCAATGTGGGTTCTTTCCAAAAAAAAACGACTGGGTAGCACAGGCAAAGCCTGTGACGCGCAGCGGCCGGAAGCCCATGTGCGCGCTTGGTGGTTTCAATGCACATGGTCTCGCCAATACCGCATGCACCCCTCCCGATCGACGCTTCGCTGGATCGACCTCCCCAAACTTCGTTTGGAGAGGAGGGTTTTTGTTGTGGCGTCCTATATCTTGCGCCTGCCGCCCCACGACGAAACCAAGAACAAAGAACCAGCCTTTGAACTTAGTTAAGTTCAAGCAAAAGAGCGTGGGCTTCGCGGAAGCGCGGGGCTTGTTCCAGAGCCAGAAGGACATAGCGCCGTGCGCGGGGTTTGTCGACGGCTTTCAGAACGTTGGCGATACGGAAGTTGATGCGAGGCATGTCGTCGGGCTGAAGGACAGCGAGTCGTTCAAGCCATCGCACGGACCGTTCTGTATCGTTTAGTTTCTCTGCGGCATCAGCACTGTGGCGGATTGCCGTGGGCTGGAATGGGTCAACACCAAAGATGTAGTTTCCGAGATCGGCGGCCGTCTTCCAGTCCTCTTTCTGAATCGAGAGTTCCTGCAGTCGAACGGCTGATGCAATGTCGTCCGCTGTGATAGCAACCTGTTCGGCGAGCACTGCAGCTTCCTGATCGGATTTTTGCGTGCGGTACAGTTCAGCAAGTCGCGTTCTGGCATTCGAAGAACTTTCATCTTCCGGAAACAGCTCGATCGCCTTCCGCAGATTCTGCTCGGCCCCTGTGTTGTCCCCGGCTTTGATCTGAAGGCTGGCCAGAGTCAACAGTCCACCGACATGAGTTGGATTCGCTTCAACGAACGCTTTGGCCTGATCAACGCTCGCTAATGCTCCCATATCGGGGGTGAGTGGCTTCAGGTCTGCGTTGGGAGCAAGCTCGCTGGCTTCCTTCTTCAGGTACTCGGTAAACGAGGCTTCAAACGCGGCGAGTCCGCCAGCGTGACGTTCGATCGCATCGTTGATTTGAACGCCGCTGTTAAGATCTGAAAGGATTGCGTTCAGTGCAGGACGCCCATGCAGGTTCACAATATGCTCGACCACCATCGAAGATTCGAAGTACGCGAAGTTCAGATCTTCGCCGCTTTCCGCCTTCAGAAACGCACTGCTCAGTTCACTGACTGGACGGACTTTGCCTCCCAAAATGCGATCTCGAAAATCAGGAGACATTCGCTGGCCCCAGCGAGGATCGCGGCACCGTTCTTCGTACACAGAAATTCCTTCGCTCAACCAGCGAGGAATCCTGTTGCCGGTCTTCTGCAGAGTGATCACGTGGCAGAACTCATGCCATAGAACAGACTCCCAGTTTGTTGGGCTTTCCTTACGACTGGCCGGACTGTTGGCCGTGACGACTCGACCAAAACACACACCAAGGAAACCTGCAACGTCCGGCATGCCGAATGTACGCACCGCAAAGTCCTCTGGGCGCGAGTAGATTTCGACAAACACCGGAGTCTCAGGCGTGTATTCATAGCGAGCCGCCAGAACCGTCCATGCTTCTTCCAGCAGTTCGGCCGTTCGAGCACCATAGACCGCTGCTTCGTTCTTCTCCATTCGAATTTCGAAGTGTTCCGTGGTGACGGTCGTGAACCGGTCCAGGCTGTCCTTGAGCTGCAGCAGGTTAAAGACCGTCGTGTTGTAGCCGTCCTTCTTGTGAGCTTCTTCAGCAAGCTGCCAGCCTTCTGCTTCTTCGCCCAGTCGCAGCAGATCCTGAGCGAGTTGAATTTTGGCGTCCACAAAATCGGGATCCGCTTCAAGCGCCTTGCGCTGAGCGGCGGCGCCTTCACGGAATCGATATTTACGCGACAGACGGACCCCGATTAAGTGGTCCACTTTGGGGTTCTTCGGAGCGAACTTCAGACCCGCATTTCGGGATTCTTCTTCAGCCGTTGCATTCCCCTGAAGATGGAAGATGACGGCTCGCAGAGCATGAGCCTCTGGCTGATTAGGATTGACGGCCAGAATTTGCTGCAGCGTCGTCTCCGCATCGGAATAACTCTCGCCCATGATCTGCTTCTCCGCGATGTCCAGCAATGCGGGCGCATAGTTCGGATTGATCTCGAAGACAGTCTGGATCAGCTTCGCCGCAAGTTCTTCATCCACTCCAGCGACGGCCTGAGCATACAAATATTGGATATCAGGCTGGTCGGGAAAGTCCGTTACGGCCTTTTGCAAAAGCTCCGCCGCGAACGATGGATCACCTTTTGCCAGAGCCAGGCGGGCGGCTGCAATGAAGCCATCCGGACGGCTGGGATAATTGCGGCGAGCACGTTCGAAGAAACCTTCCTGAACGGCTTTGGCATCGGCCCCCAGAGCCAGTGCGATGTCACCCAGTTCGATCAGATCATCCGCGTCCGTGTATCGCCACGCGGAGGAGCTGGCGAGTTCTTCCGTCTTGACTGTCGCTTCTGCCGCCAGTTCCTTCTGTCCATTGGCAAGCGCCGCTTCGTACTGCAGCGCGCGAAGTCGGACGCTCCAGGAGTAGCGTTCAATTCCAGCGGCGATTGTTGCCAGTGCTTCCGGGTATTTTCCAAGCGCGAGTTCGGCCTGAGCTTTCAGAACGGGCCATTCTTCGCCGTAACTTTTTTCTTCGATCGCCTTCGTCGTGGCCGCCAGGCATTCAGCATACTTTCCGGTCCGCAGCATCGTCTGACATTCTTCCACGTCTTCTAGCGGAGTCGATGACGGCGCTGCGAACGAAGCTGTCGAGGAAAGAAGTATGATGCAGAACCCGAATGCAACCGCTGCCGCATTGAAAGAAACAGCAATGGTTGAATAACACTTGTTCCACACTGGCGTCATGATCTGTGCCACGTTGTCGGCTTCCTGGCAGGCAAGTTCGAACAAAACGTTCAGCTCCGGGCTCGCTCGTCAGTGGTTTATAACAGCGGCAAAGCAAGTTGTCGAAAGTCCTCGAAACCGACGAAAGTGTGAAGATTCGGTTAAGCCCCACATGTGACGAATGGCAATCGCGGCGACACGGACCAAAATGTTGCCGGTGGAAGTGCCACGACTGTTTTCGGACTCTGTTGAAGAAAAGCAATGATGTCTTTTTTCGTCTGTTTCAGCGTTTTGCTGCTAACGCCTCCTGGTTTTGCTGCCGCAGGATCCGGCGTTGTGTCGGAGCCGGATGTCCAATGGGTCGGTGAAGCCCGGATCGCGGGGACCGTTCGCGATCTTTCCGGTGAAGAACTCGTGCTGGAAAATGGCGAAGCAGTGAATCGCGTCGGCGGCTTTTCCGCCCTGGACTACTCTGGCAAAGACAACCTCTACGCCGCAATGGCCGATCGCGGGCCCGATGACGGTGCCGTCAGTTATCCGTGTCGCGTTCAGATGCTCGAGATTCAGATCGATCCAAAGGCTGAGACGAAGGTTTCAACAAAGCTCGTTCGAACAGTCCCGTTCACCGATGCGACCGGTCGGCCTCTGACTGGCAAATCCATCTATCTGGAACCCACCGACAAGCTGGGGCATCGTTTCGATCCGGAAGGCTTTCGATTCGCGCCGGATGGATCGTATTTTGTGTCGGATGAGTATGGTCCGGAGATCATTCGTTTCGACCCGAACGGGAAGGAAGTTCAGCGATACTGTGTGCCGAAGTATTTTCGAGTCACGGTTCCATCCGGGGACCGTGTGGAAGAGAACGTGAAGAACAAGGTCGGTCGGGCGTCCAATCGCGGGCTGGAGTGCATTGCGATTTCGCATGATGGAAAGCACCTGATCGCTCTGATGCAGGGACCACTGCTGCAGGATTCCACCGTCGATGAAACCGGAAAAGCGATCGGCACCTTTTGCAGACTCATTCGCTTGCCGATTGATGGCGGAGCAATTGAAGAGTATGTGTATCCTCTCGATAGCTCATCGAACGGCAACAGTGAGATTCTGACCGTCGACGCGAACCGCTTTCTGGTGATTGAACGAGACAGCGTCCCAGGCGAACCAAGCGGCTATCGTCGGATTGTGTTGTGCGATCTGTCCAGCGCGACAAACATCGCTTCGATGGAGACTCTGCCAAAGAACCTGCAGGAGTCCACAGTGCGACCTGTGTCCAAGTCGACGTTCATTGACTTGCTCGATCCGAAGTGGGGACTGAAAGGTGCCGACATGCCAGAGAAGATCGAAGGGCTGACCTTCGGACCCATGCTCGACGGCAACCGCCGTTCATTGCTGATGTCCATCGACAACGATTTTGAATCCGCAGCCGATTCGCGGATCTGGGTGTTCTCGGTCAAGTTCTAGGCCTCAAACAAGCGACCATTTTAGCGGTTTAGAGAGTTATTTCTGCGCGTAGGCCGTCGTTCGCGGTTTTGCGCTACGCTGAAATCGAGTTGATTGTGATTCATTGGTCGCCGTTTCTGTCGCTGGAATTCTGTTTGGAGCG
>JAEUII010000079.1 GCA_016795145.1 Planctomycetaceae bacterium | reverse complement strand
AGTTCCGACATCACACAGTCGTTGACCGAGTCCCAAACAAAGATCGTCTCGCGCATGTTACGGCTCCTGAATTCGGACTCGGCGATTGTCGCCGTTGTAGATCATCGTAACCCTGCTCCTGGCTGGCAGACGGTACAGAGTCGGCTGATTCTCGAAGTTCTGTTGTGCGAATTCAAGCGCTGGGCTGTACGATCCGTCGGTTCCCCCATCTCGCTGCCTGCTCATCATTACATCTAAGTTCCGAAATCTACTTTTATGCCAATTCACGCCGACTGGTGTGCTCCATAAGTCTCAAAGTTCACCCCTCGCAAGTTGATCTTGAAGAATTGGATCAAGGTGCTCCGGGAAAGGTTCCCAGTATTCCGTTCGCAGCACGTTGGCATCAATCCAGTGTAGCGGGAAGAATATTCGCCGTGAGACAGAATTGCAAATTCGATAACTAGCACAGACCGAATAACAACCTTCGCCGACCCACAGCGTGAAAACACTTCTTTGTATATTCAACAGGTAGAGATCAATGTATATTGCAAGTACAGCAGTTAGACATAGTGAATAGCGGGCGTACTTTTTATACATTGTCTTTACATTCTGATGTCGTTTATGAAATGGACGAATTGTTATTTGCAGACGTCACAAGGATGCGGAAGACCGACGCAGTTCTTTTGAGCATTTTTTACAAGCGTGCGAATGCGTTTGATGATTTCGTGATCACGATCAACGGGATCATCCGGGTGATAGGCGGGAGGACGTTGTAAACATGTTTCGAGGCACGGCCCAAGCGGTTGAAAAGTAAAGCAATCCAAGGCTTTCAAACATAATGGCTGCAGAGGAAGGAGCTTATTCCCAACGCATGGCTGAGACGCACAACACTTGGTCATCGCGACCGCATAATCTTCCTTCTGGACAAGACATTCGGTAATGCAACTCCTTTTGGGAGTTCGCGGCAATCCCTGGGTACAAAGTCTCTCGACGAGCTGCCCCTCTTGATTGCACGCCGTTTGAGCTATTAAATTTGGATTTGGTTCCTTTGGAATGCACTCCACAGGCCTTGCCGCCCACGGCGGCAGCGGGGATTGTATGGCCGGTACAGATGGTTCAGGGTTTCCGTTCTTACACTTGGGCAGCGGCGGCGGCTGATCGCAGCCAGAGCACAGCCAGATGACGATGATTCCGCCAATAATGATTACCGTGCAGGGTTCGACCAAGCCGGATGGATCTCTGGAGTTCAGGGGGTTACTTCGCACGTATCGAAAGAGGTTCAAGTCAGCCACTTCAATCGGAATGGGATCTATGTTGCGCCACCTCGCGACTATCGGCTGATACATCCTCGCCCTGACATAGACTTGTCCGGTGCTGTTGTCCGTGTAGTACCCATACTTGCCGACCCATCGGAACGGATTCAATGTGGCCCCTGTCGAGGCGACTGAGTTTCCCCAGGCGTCGTTCAGGTAGGTGTCTGTGACAGCTCCGGAGTTGTCAGTGAGCACGCAGGTTGAGCCGAGGGCGTCGGCGTGGTAGGTGCTGGTTGTGGTGCCGCGACGCTGGGAGATCACTCCGCCGTATTGCTGCGGTTCAT
>JAEUII010000075.1 GCA_016795145.1 Planctomycetaceae bacterium | reverse complement strand
TGATCAGCGCGGCCTGGCGAATGTAGGTACTCTTACCGGCCATGTTCGGACCGGTAATGATCTGCACGCGCCCCGCCGCCTTGTCATGCTCTTCGGTCGCAGCGATTCCAAGTCGAACGTCATTCGGAACAAACTGACCTGCCGACAAAAGACGATCAAGCACCGGATGGCGGCCATCGCGAATATCCAGAAGGCCTTCATCCCTGAGTACCGGCCGGCAGTATCCGGCGTTTGCAGCAAGGTTGGCCAACCCCGCCAGAACATCAATCTCTGCCATGGCTTCCGCCGTGCGAAGCAGGACAGGAACGAATGTCGCAACCTGATCACGCAAAGCAGTGAACAGTTCCTGCTCCAGCGCTTTGGCTCGGTCTTCTGCACGCAGAACCTTGTCTTCGTATTCCTTCAGTTCCGGAGTAATGAATCGTTCCTGATTCTTCAGAGTCTGCTTGCGAATGTAGTCGTTCGGAACCTTGTCTCGATTCGCCGCGGTCACTTCGAGGTAGTATCCGAAGACCTTGTTGAACCCAATCTTCAGACTCGGTATCCCGGTGCGTTCAATCTCCTTCGCCTGGTACGCTGCCATCCATTGACGACCGCCACGCATCAGGTCTCGGAATTCGTCCAGGTCCGTGCTGTAACCCGGGCGAATCACACCACCATCAGTCAGCGTATTTGGTGGTTCGTCGACGATTGCTGCGGTAATGGCCGTGTGAACTTCGGGACACAGCTCGATTCGCTGCTCCAGAGTCTGAAGTCGCTTTGAACGTCGCTCTGCAAGTCGGGCCCGCATGCGGGGCAACTGCTCAAGCGTTCGCGCCAGACAGACCAGGTCTCTTGGGCTGCAGCGTCCCGTTGCGACCCGCGATGTCAGTCGCTGCAGGTCATACGTTTGCTTCAGGAGCTCCCGGACATCGTCACGCAGCGTTAACTGACCAACAAGCTCTTCAATGGCATCCTGTCGCTGAGTGATCTGTTCGAGGTCCATTAACGGACTAGAGAGCCACTCCGCCAGAAGTCGCGATCCCATCGGCGTACAGGTCTCGTCCATGACACCCAGCAGCGTGAAATCGCGGCGGCCGTCGCGCAGCGTCTGAGTCAGTTCCAGACTGCGACGCGTCGCTTCGTCGATGATCATGTGACGACCACGACGCCAGTATTCCAGACGTACGATATGGGGCAGGGCCGTCTTCTGAGTCTCGCGAACGTATTCCAGAAGCGCACCAGCGGCTGTGACAGCTGGAGTATCTTCGACATCGAAGCCTTCCAGTGTGCGAGTTCCAAAGTGCTCGTTCAGCAGGCGGCGGGATTCGTCTCTGGCAAAGCACCAGTCAGGCCGCGTTGTCAGAACAAAACTCTGAGTCTCCGTGCGGCGTGCGGAGAACTGACTTTCCTGGGCCGCACTTTCCGGGATGAGGCATTCGGCCGGACGAATTCGAGCCAGTTCGTCCTGAAGCTGCGCGGGTTCCACATCCGTCAGAAAAAACCGACCAGTGGACAACTCCAGCCAGGCCAGCCCGATTCCGGACTTCGAAGGAGCAACGCTCGCGAGGAAGTTGCACTGCCGAGGATCCAGCATCTGATCGTCGGTGAGTGTTCCCGGTGTGACCACGCGCGTCACTTCCCGCCGGACAAGCCCCTTGGCTTTCTTCGGGTCCTCAACCTGATCACAAATGGCCGCACGAAAGCCGGCCTGGATCAGCTTCTGCAGATAGGAATCGAGCTGATGATAAGGAAACCCGGCCATCGGCACTGGGTTGTCGGAATTCTTGTCGCGGCTTGTGAGCGTCAGCCCGAGGACTCGTGATGCGTTCTGAGCATCCTCGTAGAAGAGTTCATAGAAGTCGCCCATGCGAAACAGCAGCATCGCTCCCGGATGCTCGGCCTTCACAGCCTGATACCGTTCCATCATCGGGGAAAGTTTCGACATGGCTGCAGAGCAATCGAAGAAAGACCTGCGGAAGATTCCGTGAACGATGTTCGTTCAAACTTACAGCGACTTCACGTCCGGGAACAACATACTGACACTTGTTCGATCATGAATCGATCGAATGGCCTGAGCAAACAAGGGCGCAACCGAGATCATCTCGATTCGATCGCCTTGTGGTTCCAGTGGAGGCTCAATGGTGTCAGTCATAAACAAACGCTTGATCACGCTCTGTTCGATTCGGGCCACTGAGCCTTTCGAAAGGACGCCGTGCGAAACAGCCGCGTAAATGTCCTTCGCACCTCGTGCCTTCAGGACTTCCGCCATGCTGACCAGTGATCCGCCGGTGATGGTGAAATCGTCGACCATCAGCACGTTACATCCGCTGACATCGCCGATCACTTCCAGCACCTGAGCACGTTCGGAGTGATCCTTGCGCTGCTTGTTCCCGATGACAACAGGGACACCCAGCAGATTGGCAAAGGCAGACGCTGACTTGGCAAATCCAACATCCGGACTGCAGATCACCAGATTCGGAATGTTCATCGACCGAATGTGGTCGCAGATCACCTGGCGAGCATACAAGTGGTCGACAGGGACGCTGAAGAAGCCCTGAATCTGGGGACTGTGCAGGTCCATCGTCAGCACTCGATCTGCTCCCGCCGCTTCAATCGCATCCGCACAAACTCGCGCACGAATCGAAACGCGGGGCTCGTCCTTCTTATCGCCCTTCGCGTAACTGAAATAAGGGATGACCGCCGTCACCTGCGACGCACTCGCCCGCTTGAGTGCGTCGACCCAGAACAGCAGCTCAACAAAATTGTCATTGACCGGACGGTGTACACCCTGAATCACAAATGTATCTCGTCCTCGGACGTTCTCCAGGATTCGGACGAAGACGTTGCCTTCACTGAACATCTGAGCTTCACATGGCGTTAGCCCAACCCCCAGACAGTCCGCAATCCTCTTCGCGAACACAGGATTCCCGGAGCCCGCCAGAATCGCCAGATCCCCATTGGGCGACGACGAAGGTGCAACAGAAGACGAAACCGGGAACTGTGACGAAGACATTGGGATGGCGTTCTGACGACGAAAACGACGCCAGCTCAGAAGAAGTGCAAGAGCCGCAAGACCACTCAAAGCAGATCTTAATGGCATGATCCCTGAACACAACTGTGCTCACAAGTTGGCAAAGTGACTCTCAAAGGTGCCAAGTGACTCTCAAAGGTGCCATGCACCAAAACAGAATAACTGCGTAAAAACTCTGTATTTCACACCTGTGATTTGCGCGACTCAACCGCACTGATTCGCCACCCGGCCAGCTCGCCGCAGGGAGCTGGATTCAGCCAGATGCTGGCCTGCCGGCTTCGGTGCGGAACCATCTGCGGAAGTTGCGGCCCAAGTCCAGCCAGGGTTCGGCGGTACAGTCGAGACGCTGAAGATTCCAGGCAGGCCTTTGTCGATTACCATGGGTGCCATGCACCCTTCTCAGTTTGACCAGTAAGAAAACTGTGTTTTTCTCACACGTTTGCGCGGCGTTATCCTCGCTGATTCGCCACCCGGCAGGCTCGCCGGATGGAGCTTGCTTCTGCCAGCGATGCTGGCCTGCCGGCTTCGGTGCGGAAGCGTTTGCGGAAGTTGCGGACGAGGTCCAGCCAGGAGTCGGCGGTGTCGATCACCATGGGTGCCATGCACCCTTCTCAGTTTGACCAGTAAGAATACTGTGTTTTTCTCACACGTTTGCGCGGCGTTATCCTCGATGATTCGCCACCCGGCAGGCTCGCCTGATTGAGCTTGCCTCAGCCAGCGATGCGGGGCGGCCAGCTTCGGTCCGGAAGCGTTTACGGAAGTTGCGGACGAGGTCCAGCCAGGAGTCGGCGGTGCAGTCGAGTCGCTGCAGGATTTCGGGGAGGCCTTTGTCGATGGCTCCCGGTTTGTCCTTCCTCAGTTGCCGACCCGTCCAGTCGACCAGTTGCAGGTAGCGGTCCAGAGTCATCTCCAGACAGCCCTTATTGCTGGCTCGACGCTTTGGCGGCTTCGCGGATGACTTCCCTTGATCGGCCTTGTTGTCTGTCTGAAGCTGGATCGGTGCCAGCCACCCGGAGTGTTGGTTCTGTTCAGATGATGAGGTATCGGCTTCCGCGTTGACCGGCTTGCCGCCGTTCTTTCTTGCGTCTCGACCCTTGATCCGTTCCTGCACGCTGGTGAAGTCGCTCGTTTCAGGAGTTTCCGCCAGACCTGCTCGAATCGGATTCAGATCGACATACGCCATGCACGCCGCAATCGCCATTTCATCAAGGAGCGGATTGGCCTTGAAACGAGCCTCCCAGAAGTGCCCACGAGTCTTTTCTTCAAGATTCGCTCGCTTCGCAATGGGTTCGCAGAGGCACTTCATGAACCATGACAGGTTCGACAGGCGGCGGCGTTTCTCTT
>JAEUII010000050.1 GCA_016795145.1 Planctomycetaceae bacterium | reverse complement strand
CGATCAGCTTAACGGGCTTCGTGGATATGGCCGATGATGACGAATCGGCCACGATAGCAGAATTCGAATTGCTCAACGAGGAATCGCGCTGGGGACGCGAGTGATCAAATCTCAGAGGACGAGTTCGCCGACTGATTTCGTGGGTTTGATAGTGGATTGACATCACTCAGAATCGATGTTGCCGTGCATGACTGATGATCGGGTGTTGCGACAGGATTCGCGTTTGTTTGTGATTTCTTATGTCCGGCGCATGTACTTGACGAGCCACCGGAATCCTCCGCACCGCTGACAAACAGGATTTGTTGAAGCTGTTTCAACAGGCCGCCTGTGTAAGACTATTACATGCACCCTTTCGCTTCCGACGCTTGCGGCACACGTCCGTTGGGGGTGCTACCCGTTGGTTCGCGGAAGCACGGTGCCTTATTGCGGTTGCTTTGCGTGGCCGCGGGCGGGGTTTTTCCAGGCCCAGGTGTCGTCTTCGCGGAGGCGGAGGTAGCTTTGGTAGCGGACTCGGGGGATCAAGCCGTTTTCGACGGCCAGTTTGATGCCGCAATGATCTTCGTGCGTATGAGTACAGTCCTGGAAGCGACAGTACGGAACGAACGGACGGAACTCGATGTAGTACCCGTCAACTTCTTCCAACGAGATATCCCAGAGCTCGAACTGTCGGATCCCGGGTGTGTCACAGACCCAGCCGCCGTAGGAAAGTGGCACCAGACGTGCGCGGCGAGTGGTGTGGGTGCCTTTGTGAGTCCAGTCGCTGACATCGGCCGTCTTGAGTCCAAGCTCCGGGTCGATGGCATTCAACAGCGACGATTTGCCGACACCACTTTGTCCGCTGACCGCCGTTTGTCTTCCCTTCAGTAATTGTTTGAGCTGTTCAATGCCCTGCCCTGTTTTTGTGCTGGCCAAAACAACGTTGTAACCGGCGCGACCGAATGCCTGAATGTTTGGAAGCAGCAATCGAGTATCCAGAAGGTCGACTTTGCTGATGCAGATGATCGGCTGGATTTCTCGCACTTCAGCGCAGACGAGATAGCGGTCAATCAGCTGAGGTTTGAATTCGGGATCAGCGGCCGAAGCAACGATGAGCACCTGATCGATGTTGGCAACGAGGATATGCTCCCGGCCGTGACTGCCTCGCGAGAGAATTCCATGCCGAGGTTCAACGCGTTCGATCACACCCTGGCTGGCATCACCTTCCTGGCGAAACAACACGCGGTCACCGGTCACCACCACGTTACGAGCATCGCGGGCCAGTGAACGCAGGATGCCGCGAACCGAACAGGAGTATTCCACTCCAGTTTCATCATCACGGACCATGATGTGAAGGCCGATGAAGCTGGATACTCGCCCAGTGCGACACGTTGAGGGATCAACATCGCGGACCAGTTGGTCTCCTTCCGCTCGGACTCCCACCATCGTTCGACGACGAAAGAGATCGCCTCTGGCTGTCACTCGTTCCGACAGCGAAACGTCTTCGGCGGACTCTTTGTCGTTCATCAGATCGTGCGTCAGGTTTTGCTGCCGGGCGCGATTCTGTTTGTTGCGACGCAGGTCCACTCGAACCTTGCGCCCTTCGCCTGAACGATGATACTTGCGTCCTTTGTCAGCCATGACATCCTTTGCCTGAATACTGGGCGTGAGCCCTCATTGGATCGTGCAAACGCAGTGTTTCGACACACTTTCGACCGGCGAGGATCTCAAAATCCTGTCTCGCCGCGCGGAATCATGGCGAAAGAACCCGAACAATTGAACTCAGCTGAATCAGGGAACTTCGCCCGGTCGAGTGAATCAGTAGACAAATCTGCAGCGAAAGAGGCTCGCAAAACTTCAGTGAAATGTGTTTTTTTGCCCTGCCGAGCCACTTTGTGGGGTGTTATACTTGCGGCCCCACAATCGAAAGCAAAATGGAGCCCCGGACTATGTCACAGAATGCATTGCGGCTTCCTGAAACGACTCAGCAGAGGCTTGAGCAGTTTCGTCAACAGGTGCGAATCGTCAAGATCGCTGAAGGTCTGTTGGCGGGCTTGTTTGGGCTTGTCGTTTCCTACCTTGTGGTGTTCACGATCGATCGCTTTGTCGATACGTCAACGACGACACGACTTACCATTCTTCTTTCAGGGTCGATCGGCATTGGTGTGCTGTTCCCCTGGAAGTTTCATCGCTGGGTCTGGGGAACTCGACGCCTTGAACAGGTGGCGATTCTTCTGAAGCACAAGTTCCCGGCACTGGGCGATCAGTTGCTTGGTATTATCGAACTTGCTCACAGCGAGAAAGATCTTGGCACAAGTACTCGCCTGGCTCAGGCCGCCATCGATCAGGTGGATACGGTGGTTCGAGACCGCGACTTCGCGGATGCCGTCCCGGCACCTCGACATCGTCGCTGGGCATTGATCGCGGGTGTGCCGCTTGGCGTTGCGATCCTGGCACTCGCGATCGTTCCTGCCGCCGGTACGAATGCACTGACTCGCTGGCTGATGCCATGGCGGAACGTTGACCGTTACACGTTTGCTCAGGTGGAGCAGTTGCCGGATTCGATGGTTGTTCCTCACGGTGAAGACTTCGGAGTGAAGGTTGCCCTGAAGGAGTCGACTCGTTGGGAACCAACAACAGCTTCGGCATCGATTGAAGGTCAGCCAAAGGTTCGATCTAAAAAGGACGAAGGAGCCTACGACCTGAAGATGCCAGGTCAGACAGAAAACGGAACGATGCACGTTCGCGTTGGTGACCTGACAAAAAACGTCAACGTTCAGGTGGCCGATCGTCCTGAACTCAGTTCCATGTCCGCGTCAATTACTCTGCCGGATTATCTTCAGTACAGCAAACCGGTGAAGGCCGATGTTCGCGGCGGAGCAATTTCGATTCTGAAGGGATCGAAGGCTGCGTTCATTGCCGAAGTGAGCCGTAACCTCGCCGAAGCATCCGTGAAGTCTCAGACAGCTCCGGTTGAAGGCAATCAGATTCGTCCTGAGCCAGTCGTTGTTGAGAACTCGGACGTTCTGGAGTTTCAGTGGAAGGATGAATTGGGGCTGAGTTCCCGTGATGCCTTCAAGCTGAAGGTCAATGCGATAGACGATAAGCAGCCCGAGATCTCAATGCAGTCGGGTGAAACTCCACAGGTGTTGCTGACAACAGACGTCGTGACCTTTGACGTACAGTCACGTGATGACTTCGGTCTGAAGAACGTGGGGCTGGAATGGAAGGGGATTGAACACCCGATCAACAACCCAGCTCCGGAGAACGGATCAAAGCTCGTCGAAGGCGGTGCGCCGGAGACGACTCGGCTGGCGTCAAAAGCAACCTTCTGTGCAGACACCGACAAGGTGCCGGCTCAGACTCTGGAACTGCGAGCATGGGCGGAAGACTACCTGCCGGGCCGTGGTCGCGTTTATTCCCCAGCGTTCGTGGTTCACGTGATGACTCCCGAACAGCATTCTGTCTGGATCATGGAACAGCTTCGACGCTGGGCCAGCACCGCAGACGATGTGTATGAAGAAGAGATGCGGCTGCATGACGCGAATCGCCAGATTCGTCAGATGAGCCCTGAAGACTTGAATGCTCCGGAAGTTCGTCGTCAGATCGAACAGCAGGCTGCTGCTGAAAAAGCGAACGGCCAGCGTCTTGGAGCAGTCGTGGATCAGGGTGATCAGCTTGTGAAGCAGGCAATGCGAAACAAGGAAATGATGGTTGGTCATCTTGAGACCTGGGCAGACGGACTGCAGCGACTGCGAGCCATCGCGGACAATCGCATGCCTTCCGTGGCTGACCTGCTGTCACAGGGAGCAAAGGCTCCTGGCCGACGTGCCGGAAATGCAAGCTCGAAGAGCGACGCAAAGTCGGCTCCTCAGGCTGGCAACAACAAGGGCACAATGACCGGTGGGCCTGGCGAGCCGAAGAAGTCTGATCCAAATCAGCCGGCGGTACCAAAGCTGACCGACGTTGAGTCTGGCTTTAACAAGCAAAACCCTGACGAACAGAAAAAGTCCGGCAGCGAAAGCAAGGCCGGCAAAGGCAAGTTTGGTCTGCCACAGACCGTTCTGCAGGGCGGCCCTCAACAGAAGCCAGAAGAACAGAAGCCTTCGAATCCGGCTGAGCAAAAGGTTGATGAGGCCGTCAAAGAGCAGGCTGACCTGCTGGCAGAATTCGAAAAGGTCCGCGAAGACCTTCAGAAGATCATGGACGATCTGGAAGACAGTACTTTCGTCAAACGTCTGAAGTCTGCTTCACGCGAACAGCTGGAAGTGGCGGCCGCGCTGAATCGGACCGTGTTCGATGGCTTCGGTGTCGATCAGAAGAAACTGGATGATCGTTCTCGCGAACAAACCGATCGACTCGCCTCACGTGAGACGGCTCAAAGTGAAAAGGTTCGAACCATCCAGTACGACCTGGAAGCCTACTTCGACCGCCGCAAGGAAGCGAAGTTCGAACGTATCCTGAAGGAAATGGATGAGTACGAAGTTGTCAGCAAGCTGAATGCTCTCGGTGATACCGTTCGACAGAACCACACGGGTGAATCGATTGTGAAGGCTGAGTTCTGGGCTGACACTCTTGATCGCTGGGCCGAAGAACTGGTGTCGGCGTCTAAGTGCGGTCAGTGCAAAGGCTGCAAAGGCGATAGTCTTCCACCATCGATCGTTCTGGAAGTGATGCGAATTCTGGAAGGCGAAATGGACCTTCGCGAAGAGACTCGAGCACTCGAGAAAATCCGCGACAAGATGGAGACGGGTGAATACGCAACGAAGGCCGAGCAGCAGTCTGAAACACAGCGTCTGCTCCAGAATCGCTGCGTCAATGTCGTCAACGATATTCGAGCGCTTCCACTGGGCGATCAGAAGTTTGGTCGTGAGATCGGCATCATTTCGGCTGCGGCTGGTGCGATGAGCGATGCGATGGACATTCTGGCCGAACCGGAAACTGGCGCACGTGCGATCGCTGCAGAAACCGAAGCGATCGAACTGTTGCTGCAGTCTCGCCGAGCCAATCCAAAGGGTGGTGGCGGTGGCGGCGGTTCAACTCCAGGTGGCGGCGGAAGCGGCAATACCGATCGCGTCGCACTCGAATTGTACGGTCCGGGTTCTGACCCGAATGCAAAAGTCGAAGCCCGTGGAGTGCAGCAGTCGACCGGGAACAGCACCGATCAGGTGCCAGCGGAATTCCGAGATGGAATTGACGCCTTCTTCAACGCATTGGAAAGCCGCTAGGGTTCGGGTTGGACGTAGTGGATCTTGCTAAAGATCTCTCAGTTCTTTCCCAAGGGCCTCGACCCCTAAATTCAAAGCTCAAAAACCATTCACCACAGGGGACCAAAGTGCACAGCACCTTGGTCCCTTTTCCTTTCCCGGGGCCTTCCGGACATTTTTGAAAATACTTGTCCGGTTCACCATGGCTCGGGCGTCGTTGTTGTGTTCTCGGGAAAACGTAGTCATTGTGACTGTCGGATCCTGAGTCTTTTGACCAATCAAGGAACTATGACGATGGCGAAGTTCATGCTGATTTATCGTGACCAGGCTGGCGACCGTCCGGTGATCTCCCCTGAAGAGATGCAGGGGTTCCTGCAGATGTGGGAGGCCTGGATGAAGCAGTTTGGGGATCGAATCGTCGATGCAGGCGACGAGTTGCTTCCGACCGGACGAGTCTTGCACGCAAACGGTGACGTTGCGAACGGGCCGTACGTGGAAGCGAAGGAAATGATCGGAGGATATTCCGTGGTAGAAGCGGAACATTACGAAGTGGCCATTGAGATTGCTCGGGAATGTCCAATCGCAAAGGTTGGCGGACATATCGAAATTCGTGAACTCGCCGGCCATGCCGTCTGACGTCTCGACACTCGTTGACCACTTCTTTCGGCACGAGTATGGTCGTCTGGTCGCGTTGCTGACGAAGTCATTTGGAGTTCGTCAGCTGGACCTTATTGAAGAGGCTGTGCAAAGCGCCCTTTCGAAAGGGTTGCAGGTTTGGGCCAGAGCGGGAATTCCCAGGGATCCTGCAGCCTGGCTTTATCGCACGGCCAAAAACACAGCAATCGATGCGCTGCGCCGAAGCGAGATCGAACTCAGGACACTGGCGAAGATCAGTGCTGAAACGACCGAAACGCAAGACGATGACCGCCTTGCCGATGCTGTGCTGGATAGCGACCCTGGCGATGAGACTCTTCGTCTGCTCTACCTCTGTTGTCATCCGACGCTGGCGCTGGAATCCCGAGTGGCTTTGGCATTGAAGATCGTGGGCGGTTTCAGCGTCGACGAAATTGCGAACGCGTTCCTGATTTCGAAGTCGAATGCGGAAAAGCGACTGACGCGTGCAAAAGACACTTTGCGGGATCGAGGCACGGAGATCTCGGAACTCACCAGTGATTCGGCTGCAGAACGAGTGGAAGCAGTACTTTCGACGATCTACCTGATCTTCACGGAGGGATACGCAGCCACGGTTGGAGATAATCCCGTTCGTTCGGATTTGTGTGAAGAAGCGATGCGCCTTGCGCGCATGTGCAACCAGCATTCGTGGAGCCGATCGCCGGCGACTGCAGCACTGCTTGGTTTGTTGTTGCTTCAGTCATCGCGCATGGATGCTCGTGTGGATGCCGACGGTGCGATCGTTCTGCTCGGTGAACAGGACCGGACCTGCTGGGATACCGGACGCATTCGCGAGGCGATGCACTGGCTGACACTCGCTGCCGAAGGCAATGTGCTTTCGCGCTACCACGTGGAAGCCGCTATCGCCTGGGAGCATGCTCGCGCGGAGAACCTGGAGAGCGTTGACTGGCCGCGCGTGATCAGTCTGTACGAGAAACTGACCGTTATGAACCCCGGACCGATGGTTCGACTGAATCTGGTGATTGCTCAGTCGCGAGTCTGTGGTGCCGATTCTGCTCTGAAGGCACTTGTATCATTCTCTGATGATGATCGCCGTCGACTTCGTCCCTGGTGGGACTGCGCGATTGCAGAGATCTTTGAGAAACTCAATCGGCCAAAGGATGCCGTTGCTCATCTGACCGATGCACTTGCTCTATCAACGAATGCCGCGCAAAGAAAGCTGATTGAACGGAAGCGTGATCGGTTGACCGGCAGGGGAGTTTAAGAGTTCTTGGTTCATTGTTCTTGGTTCAATACTGAAAACTGAACACTGAAAACTGAACACGAAAGCCCCGCCCTCCCCCGAGCTTGCTGGCGCTCGCTCGACCCCTCCCAAACTTCGTTTGGGAGGGGAGGGTTCAGTCGCGAGGAACAACTACCCCCAACAAGGGACGAAGAATGAAGAACGAGGAACAACCACCAACCAAGAACCACCAACCAAGAACCAAGAACTACTTCAACCGAATATCAACGCTATTACTGTGTGCCGTGAGTCCTTCTTTTTCGGCCATCAGGCGGACTCGGGAGGCGTCGCCGGCGAGGGCTTTGGCGTCGTAACGGATGACCGAACTTCGCTTCAGGAAATCCGTGGCGGCAAGACCGTTAGCGAATCGTGCTGTGCCTCCGGTGGGAAGAACGTGCGATGGTCCGGCGATGTAGTCGCCGAGTGCCACAGGTGTATGGTGTCCGACGAAGATGGCACCGGCATTCTGGATTCTGGCCAGCATCGAGTCTGGTTCATTCATCGAGATGTGAAGATGTTCCGGAGCCAGCAGGTCTGTCAGCTCCGCAGCTTCCTGTTCATCTCGAGCAACGATCAATGCTCCGTAGTCATTCAAAGACTGACGAGCCAGATCGCCTCGAGGCAACAATGCCAGCAGTTTCTCGAGAGCCGTCTTCACGGCGTCAATCAGCGGCGCGTGCCAGGTGATCAGGACTCCTGACCCGGGACTGTGTTCGGCCTGTGAGATCAGATCGGCCGCCACGTATTCCGGGTTAGCCGTCGCATCGGCCAGAACGATGACTTCGCTTGGGCCTGCGATGCTGTCGATGTCGACGTCGCCGAACACATGTTGTTTGGCGAGTGCCACAAACAGGTTTCCCGGACCAACGATCTTGTCGACTCGCGGAATTCCCTCGACACCATACGCCAGTGCAGCCACCGCCTGAGCGCCGCCGACGCGGTAGACTTCCTTGACTCCGATCTCATGGCACGTGGCCAGCATGTCGACGTTGTATCCACCGAACGATGTTGGCGGGACAACGATCGCAATCTCCGGCACACCGGCAGTCATCGCAGGCACAGCGGTCATCAGGACGGTCGACGGATAAGCAGCCGCTCCGCCGGGAACGCAAATGCCGACTCGTTTCATAGGAAGATGACGCTGCCGCAGTTCGACAGTTCCGCCATTCAGCGATCGTTTGACCAGGGCATCTTTGGGAAGAACAGCCGACTGGAACTCGCGAATGTTGTCACGGATCTGGCGGACCGTGGCCAGAAACTCCGGGTCAGCCTTTGACGCCGCGTCCTTCAGCTCCTCTGCCGAAACTCGCATGGTGTCGGCGGTCAGATCTTTGCGGTCCAGTTTGGACGTGTAGCTCAGCAGTGCCGACAGGCCCTGAGTCCGGACGTCTTCGCAGATGCGTCGGACAACTTCGCGCGGGCTCAGCGGTTCTCCGAACAATTCAATCGTGCGCTGCCGACCGGCCTCGGATACGACATCTCCTCGCGGGCTGAGTTTGTCGCGGAGCTGGCGAAACAAATCGCGGGCATCGCTTTGGCGGCAGTCGATCGTCGGGATTGTGAGAGCATCCGGCATTCCGGCGGTCCAGTTCAAGATTCAATGGTGTGTGTGTTACGGGATCGTCGCGTCGCCAGATTGAAGCCTTCTGCGATGCGAAGTACAGCACTCGGTCGGACTATCGTTCTGTTTTTCTGCGATTTGTGAATGCAAACGTGAAAGTGTGCGGCCGTTTTTTGATCCTGGAAAGACGAGTGGAGACGTTCTGAAATCGTTCGCACCGTTGTATGACGTCGGCACAACGCGTATTCTCAGTGAAACCGGGCCCGGCCCGCGAACCATTTCAAAGGCGAGAGTGAAAGGGGAAACCATGATCCGAGGACTAACCGTGTTTCGAGCGATTGTTGCCGGACTTGCGCTGACAGCAGCCGTTCTGCCTCGATTCGCAAATGCTCAGGAACTGACAGATGCCGACAAGGCTCTGATTCAGAAAATTCAGGAAGCTGGCGGTCAGGCAATGCCGCTGGCGAAGAATGATGCTCGACTGACCGTCGCGTTTCACCTGGCAGACAAGGAAGTGACCGACGAGACGCTGGCGATTCTGAAAGATGCGGCCAACGTCTGCACGCTGAATTTGCGAGGAACCAAGATCACCGACGCCGGGCTGGCTCACGTCGCCACTCTGAAAGGCCTGACTCGCCTTCACCTCGAAAAGACTGCCGTTACCGATGCTGGATTGGCTCACCTGACTGGTTTGCCAGCGTTGGAATACCTGAACGTTTATGAAACGAAAGTCACTGACGCAGGTTTGGCACATTTGGCCGGAGTGAAGTCACTGAAGCGACTGTTCGTTTGGCAGACGACTGTGTCAGAAGCCGGTGAAGAGACCCTGAAGGCTGCTCTGCCCGGCATCGAAATTGTGCCTGACTTCAAGAAGGATCGCGAGCGTGAAATTACCGAAGCGACACGCGGCGCAGAAGATGCTGCAAAGCAGGTCGAAGAACTTGCGGCGATGATTGATGCTCAGGGCAAGGCGGTCGCAGAAGCCACGGCTGCCAGCGAAGCGGCAGCAAAGGAACATGCGGATGCTCAGGGCAAGTTGGACGCAGCCAACAAAGAACTGGAAACTGCGAACGCCGCCAAGGGCGAAGCCGATAAGGCTCTTGCAGCCTTGAAAGCCGATCCAAATTCGCCTGCTGACGCAGTAAAGGCTGCTGAAGAAAAAGTTGCAGCTGCTCAGAAGACCGTTGAAACAGCGACTGCAGCGGTCGAGCCTTTGAAGAAGCCAGCAGAAGAAAAGAAGGCTGCTGCGGATGCTGCCAAGAAGAAGGCCGACGAAGCGACTGCGAAGGCAACGGAACTGAAGACAAAGTCCGATGAAGCAGTGAAGAAGGCTGCTGAACTGAAGACAAAGGCTGAAGAGCTTCAGAAGAAGGCGGCTGGTGCGTAGGGATGAGGGATGAGGGATCTTTAGCAAGATCCACTACAGCGAACCAGAACGCGTTTTCTTGAAGGCGCGATTGAGACCGAGATGTAGTGGAACTCGCTAGAGTTCCCGTCGGCAAAATGGTGCTGGGATTGAGGGATCTTTGGCAAGATCCACTACAGCCAGTCGATTCGACAAGTAGATTGACAAATCAGACGCAGGACTCATTCTCCGTGAGATTGAGTTCTGCGTTTTTTTTTGTTGGCCGGAGATCAGTGATGACAATAACGCTTCCGACAAACTGGCGTGATCTGCAGCGCGCTTCGAGGGATGCTCGCGCGAATGCGTGGGCTCCGTATTCGAAGTTTCAGGTCGGTGCGGCATTGCTCACCACGACGGGCGAGATCATTACAGGCTGCAATGTCGAGAATGCGTCGTATGGCCTGACAATTTGCGCGGAACGTGTGGCAGTGTGCCGAGCGGTGGCGATGGGGCTCCGGAAGTTTTCCGCGATCTGCATTTCTCTCACGGGCGTTCCAGTGCCGTGTGGCGCGTGTCGGCAGTTTCTTGTGGAGTTCAATCCAGACCTGATCGTGCTGCTCGACAACGCCGACAATCCGGCTGGGACAGAGCCTGAGGTCATGGTGCTGTCGGACTTGTTGCCGCGAGCGTTTCGGCTGCTGGAGCCGTGAGCCGCGGCCCTCTCCCGAGCTTGCTGACGCTCGCTCGACCTCTCCCAAACTTCGTTTGGGAGAGGTGGTTTTTGGAATGCGTGAGGTGAGCGGTAGACTCTATCGCGGCAAGGGGTTTCGCCCCTTGTCAGGCGAAGATGCTGTCGACGACGTGGCCTTCGATGTCGGTTAGGCGGAAGTCGCGGCCGCCGTAGCGGTAGGTGAGTCGTTCGTGGTCGATGCCCAGCAGATGCAGGATTGTTGCGTGCAGGTCGTGAACGTGGACTTTGTCTTCGGCCGCGTAGAAACCAAATTCATCCGATGAGCCGTAGCTGAATCCGGATTTCACACCGCCGCCTGCCATCCAGTAAGTGAACGCGTGAGGGTTGTGGTCTCGTCCGTTGTCCCCCTGCGCTGTTGGAGTTCTTCCGAATTCGGCACCCCACATCAGCAGTGTGTCCTCAAGAAGGCCTCGCTGTTTGAGGTCTCGCAGGAGTCCCGCGATGGGGCGATCCACCTGTCCGGCCAGCTCGGTGTGCTTCTCTTTCAGTTCGGAGTGCTGGTCCCAATAGGCGTGAGTCACCTGAACGAATCGAACGCCGGATTCTGACAATCGCCGTGCCAGAAGACACTGCCGACCGAAGTTGTCCGTTGGCCCGCCATCAATGCCGTAGAGCTTGAGTGTCGACTCCGATTCGGCGGAGAGGTCCAGAATGTCGGGAGCTTCCGTCTGCATCCGAAACGCGAGCTCAAACGATTCAATGCGAGCATCCAGGTCAGCGTCGGCAGACGTATGAACTCCCGGACGCCGCAAGTGATCCATTTCGCGAAGGAACTGCAGTTGCTGCGATTGAAGAGTTTTCGAAATGGCATTGTTCGTCAGATTCGGGATCATTGCTCCCGCATCGTCTTTGCGAATTCCGGCGATACGAGTTGCCTGGTGGATCGGTGGAAGAAACGCCGATCCAAAGTTGCGCACTCCCCCGTGACCCATTGTCGGGCTGATCGTAATGAAGGCGGGCAGATTCTCATTCTCAGTCCCCAGACCGTAGCTGATCCACGCGCCCATACTGGGACGGACAAACGTGTCGGAGCCTGTGTGAATCTTGAGTAACGCACCTCCATGCGCTTCGTTGGATCCATGAATGGACTTGATGAACGTGATGTCGTCAGCACACTGTCCTACGTGAGGAAACAGGTCGCTGACCCATGCACCGCTGTTCCCGTACTGTCGGAACTTCCAGGGACTCTTCAGCAGATTGCCGGTTTGAGCAAACTGAATTCTGGGTTTGGCAAACGGAAGCGGCTGACCGTGTCGTTCCTGAAGCTGTGGTTTGTAGTCGAACGTATCGATGTGTGACGGACCGCCGTGCATGAAAAGAAAGATGACTCGCTTTGCTCGCGGTGCAAAGTGAGGCTCACGAGCAGCGAGCGGACTCACGGCACGATGACGACTGTCGCTGCCAGCATCAGAGCAGAATCCAGTCCGTGCCAACAGGTCCGCCAGAGCCAGCGCACCAAAGCCGGCGCCGCACTGTGACAGCATTCCGCGGCGACCGAGCCCGGCAGGCATCAGGATCCTGGAATTTGGTTGGTTAATCGACATAAACGAACTCATTCGATGCCATAAGAGATCGACAGAGTGCTGACCAGGTCTGCAGGCGACGTTCTGCCGGATCCGGAACGCTCGCCAGCAGTAGGTCTGTTTCCTGCAGGAACTTCAAGGACCGTTCAATTTCCAGTGGCTCCGCACGTCTGGCAAACAGGCGTTCGAAAACGGCATGGATTGCAGGTGATTGATCTGTACTGGGGGCCGACGACGTCTGGCTGAGCACCGTGGCCGCAAGACTCTTTGCCGAGTCAAACACCATCGGGCTGTTCATCATGAACAACGCCTGAGACGGCACGATTGTGGCGGGACGCTGTTCGATGTGGTTGTCTGTTTCCACATAATCAAACGTGGAGAACATCTCATACAAGGCAGCTCGATTGATCGACACGTAGATCGCACGCCGTTTTGTATCTGTCCCGCTGGGCGCCCCGAACATTTGCAGATCGAGCTGGTTGCCGACGAACAGGATAGAGTCACGTATGGGCTCTGCTTCGAGTCTTCTTCGATTGGAACGTCGCAGGAAACGATTCTCCGGATCGCGTTCTTCGTCGGCCGGTGTTGCTGAACTGCTCATTTGCCAGGTCGACGACAGCATGATCAGGCGGTGCATCTCCTTCAGTGACCACTTGTGACGGATCAGTTCCTGAGCCATCCAGTCCAGCAGTTCAGCATGAAGTGGTGGTTCGGACTGCAGCCCGAAATTTGATGGGCTCTTCATGAGGGGCTTACCGAAATGCCACATCCAGAGGCGATTCGCCATGACTCGTGACGTCAGCGGATGCTGAGGCGACACGAGCCATTCCGCAAACTCCAGTCTGCCGCTTTTCTCCGCAGCAATCGCCGGGGCTGGCAGAACCCGAGTCAGAATCGACGGCATCGTGCGTGAGATTTTTTCCGGCCCAGGAGCAAGATGATTGCCTCGAAGATGAATGGGTAAATCGGTCGGCGTGCCTTCGGTCACGGACATGACCATCTCAAACGCCGGCATTTCTTTTTCGAGCTTTTCGAAAGCCGCCTGTTGAGCTTTGATTTGATCCTCCGCGGCCGATGCGTTCTTCAGTCGTTCGAGTTCCGCTTTCGCCTGATCGATCATCGCCTGATGAGCAACGCGTTTTGCTTCGATATCCTTCGACGGCAGCGGGCGTTCGAGCCATAGCGAAACGAAGTCACGATTCGCCATCGTCTTTGTGCTGTAGAAGATTCCGGCGAGAGCGTAGTAATCACGAGCGGCGAGGGGATCAAACTTGTGATCGTGGCAGCGAGCACAGCCCATGGTGAGTCCGAGCATCGTGCGGCTGACGTTGTCAACCTGTTCATCCACGATGTCGATGATCATTTTGTCCTTGTCCTGCTCCGCCAGCATCTTCGGACCGATCACCAGCATGCCGGTGGCCGTGATCAGATCACCGGCCGCCTTTTCATCGTCCGGAGCAGGAAGCAGATCGCCTGCCAGTTGCTGAACGATGAATTGGTCCAGAGGCAGGTCTTCATTGATCTTTCGAATCACCCAGTCGCGATATCTCCAGGAGTTTGGCAGTCCATGATTTTCGTCTGCACCGTTGGAGTCCGCATAGCGAACCAGGTCCAGCCAGTGTCGACCCCAGCGTTCGCCGTAATGCGGCGAACTCAGCAGACGATCCACCACTTTTGCAAAGGCGTCGGATGACTCATCGGCAAGGAATGCATCAACCTCCTGAGGAGTTGGCGGTAAACCTGTCAGATCAAAAGTCGCTCGACGAATCAGGGTTCGTTTGTCCGCCTGAGGTGCCGGATGGAAACCTTCCTGCCGAAGTTTGCTCAGCACGAATCGATCAATGGGGTTTACTGTCCATTGCGTTTCACGGTCATTCGCGAGCTGGATTTCCGGAGGGACAGGATTGGTGACCGGATTGAAAGCCCAGTGCTTCGCGGCCGCTTCCCAATCCACGGGTTTGAGTTTCCCCTGAGTCGCCGTCGTTCGAGGATCCGGAGCACCGCGACGCACCCACTCCACGAAATCAGCGATGACCGGATCTGGTAGCTTGCCCTTCGGAGGCATCTCGTAGGTGTCGTGCCGGAGCGATTTGATCAGCAGGCTCTCGTCCGGCTTTCCATCGACAAACGCCGGACCACTCTCACCGCCCTTGCGAAACGGATCGCGGCTATCGACCAGCAGACCACCTCGAAGGATCTTCGAATTCGCCGAATGGCATTCGTAGCAGTGCTCTACCAGGACCGGGCGAATTCGTTCTTCGAAGAACGTCAGGTCTTCCGGCTTAATCGCATCATCAGCACCAACGGATCCTGACAGCGCGATGGCCGCCAGAATGACGATAGAGCGGAGACCATAGTGCGAGGATGCAGGAGGCATGTTGTCACAGGGGAGGAAGAACGGAGGCGGGAACAGCTTCAGAGTCTTGCTCTGATTCTGTGGCTCACGGTGAGCGTTTGCTTGAGACAAACGAACAACATGAGTGTGGACTTGGCAACGAACCGGAAGGCTCTGTTGGGGCTTGGGCCTTTCAGCCCTTGTCAGGTGGGAATGGGACGATATCGACCGAATACGAGGCGGGCAATTGGAATGATGGTGATCAGGCCGGACTTCAGAAGTTCACTGACTTCGGGAAGGAGAACGGGAAGAAAATCGGGCGGGCTTCTTTCAAAATCGGGACGCCGTGGCAGGTTGTGAGAGTGAATGAATCGACACGAGTCAGAATTTCACAAAATCGCGTGGAACGAGTCGAAAGGTGACCGGCAACCATCTATGTTCCGTGGTTCAAACGGACAGTTTCATCAGGTACGAGTTTCGCAGGATCCGGCTTCACAGTGTTCCGACTTCCCGGGTGTTTTCCACAGGCATTTTCGGCCCGCAAGGTTTCGGCCGCAGGCGATTCGCGTTGGCTGTTCGCGATCCTGATTGCCGGTGGGGGCCTGCTGTTGTGTTCAGTAATTTCCGGCGACAATCTTCGAGCCGATGAAGTTGCCCGTGACGCAGCTGGAGAGCTGAATTTCTCCGTGCCTGAAATGACCGCCCCACCAGTGAAAGACGGAAGTCACGGTGGACTATTGCTGCTCGGGTATTGTTCCGCCATCGTTCTTGCTTCGATCGGTGGAGGATGGATTCCGTCGATCGTCCGAATGACTCACACGGGCATGCAGACGGTGATCAGCTTTGTCGGCGGCCTGATGCTGGGAATTGCGGTGTTCCATCTGCTGCCTCATTCGCTGCATGGTCGGCAGTCACCGGATTCGGTCGCCTGGTGGATGATGGCTGGCATCCTGACGATGTTCCTTCTGATTCGGTGCTTTCATTTTCATCACCATGGCCCGCTGGAGATTTCGACCGAGAAGGAAGATCCCTGCGAGGGACATCGCGATGGTCTTCTGAGCATTCTTCCCTCGGACTCCGCTGGCAAGATTCATGATCATGACCATGGACACCATCATGATTGTGGGCATGATCACGATCATGACCATAGTCATCAGCATGAGAAGAACTCGGTTCAGCGAGTCTCAGATCGAAACGGTGCGGCTTCCGCATCGACCACAATCGCGCCACCTCATTGTCATCACGCACATCAGTTGAGCTGGGTTGGGATCACCGCTGGATTGTCGCTGCACACGCTGCTTGACGGCATGGCGCTGGCGGCGAGTGTTCAGGGAGAATCGGGGCATCGCGTTTTCCTGTCGTTGTTTGGGTTTGGAACATTCCTGGCAATTCTTCTCCACAAACCTCTGGATGCGGTGTCGATCACGTCGCTGATGATGAGCAGTGGCTGGAATCCTCGCGCGAGGTTCTGGGTGAACGCGGGATTCGCAACAATGTGCCCGCTGGGAGCGGCAATTTTCTACTTTGGAATGTCCAGTCTTCATCCTTCGGCGGTTGATTCTGCTTTAGCGTTTTCGGCTGGGATCTTTCTTTGTATTTCTCTTAGTGACCTGCTGCCGGAAATGGAGTTCCATGCTCACAACCGCGTGAGACTGACGGCGGCGTTGCTGGCCGGAATTTTGCTGGCTTATGGAGTGACGTTCCTTGAGCCCGCACATCTGCATTAACCGGGGCTTCGGTCCTTGTGAGTTCGATTGAGGTGTGACCATGAGTATGGGATTTGGCATCATCGGCACGGGCATGATTGCCCACTTTCATGCGAAAGCAATTCAGGCAATGCCTGGAGGACGTGTTGTCGCATGCTTCAACCAGAACCATGAGAAAGCCGCTGCGTTTGCTCGTGAGTATGGCTGCCGCGCATGTACCAGTTTGTCTGATCTTCTGTCTGACACGGAAGTTCAGATCGTCACGATCTGTACGCCCAGCGGTGCTCATCGGGATCCTGCGATTGAAGCGGCGAAAGCCGGTAAGCATGTGGTCGTGGAGAAACCTCTGGAGATCACTCTCGAGCGGTGTGACGAGATCATTGCCGCCTGTGCAAAACATGGCGTGAAGCTCTGCACGATTTTCCCATCGCGTTTCAGTGCCGCCAACATTGCTCTGAAGGAAGCGATCGACTCCGGACGGTTTGGACGACTGACTCTGGGTGACACTTACGTCAAGTGGTGGCGGACTCAGGAGTATTACGATGGCGGTGGCTGGCGTGGAACGTGGGCACTGGACGGCGGTGGTGCGTACATGAATCAGGCGATTCACAACGTGGATCTTCTGTGCTGGCTGATGGGCGATGTCGCCGAGGTGACAGGCTACACCGGCACGCTGGCTCATGAACGCATTGAAGTCGAAGACGTTGGTGTTGCCTGTCTCAAGTTTCGCAATGGTGCGATTGGTGTGATGGAAGCGACGACGGCGGCCTGGCCGGGTCTGTTGAAGAAGACGGAAATTCACGGAAGCCGCGGCACCGTGATTATCGAGCAGGATTCGATTCTTCGCTGGGAGTTCGCGGATCCAAACCCGACAGATGATGAAGTGCGATCCCGGCTGGGAGGTAGCTCTGCGACCTCCGGCGGCGCAGCTGACCCAAAGGCGATTTCATTTGTAGGCCACCAGATGCAGTTGCAGGACTTTGTGGATGCCATTCAGACGGGGCGTGCTCCTCGAGTGGATGGAGCTGAAGGGCGAAAGAGCGTCGAGATCATCCTTGCGATCTACGCGGCAGCCCGAACCGGGCAGAGTCAGAAGCTGCCATTGGCATCACAGAGTTGACCGAATCGGACTGAATGCGTCATCATCTGCAGTCCACCACGGCATTTTGCAAGTTGGCACTGCAACAACAGGTCATTGAGGATTGGACATGCAGGATCAAAGCAGTAGCTGGCGAATTACGCCAACAGACGTCGAACGGATTGTGCCGTTTGAAGTGCTGCTGGATCGCGTCGCAGAGGAACGTGCATCGGCCTGGATCAAAGATCGTCGGCACCTTCACGCAAATCCGGAACTGAGCGGGCAGGAAAAGCAGACGACGCAGTTTATCGCTGACCGACTTCGAAAATTCGGAATGACTCCTGTGATCACCGACAGGCAGGTCGGAGCGGTCGCTGACATGGTCATCGGCAATCCACCGCCCGACGCGCCGTTGATTGCGATTCGTGCGGACATCGATGCACTTCCGCTGCAGGATCGCAAGGGAGCAGAATATTCATCGACCTGTTCCGGCATCGCTCATTCCTGTGGCCATGATGCTCATACGACGATTGCACTTGCGGTCGCCGAAACGGTCCACGAACTGACTCTACGTTTGCCAGAATCGGAAGTGCCTGGCGTTCGGCTGCGATGGATCTTTCAGCCGGCGGAGGAGACTGCGGAAGGGGCCGCATGGATGGTCGATGCCGGTGCGCTGAACGGAGTGCGCTGCATCCTGGGATTGCACGTGGACCCAACGATTCCCGCGGGCAGAGTTGGTATTCGATATGGAGTCCTGACGGCACACCTGGATGAGGTTTCGATCCTTGTGCGCGGCAAGGGAGGACACGCTGCACGGCCTCATCACACGACCGATCCGCTTGCCACTGCGGCGTCCCTGGTGACTACTTTGTACCAGACTGTTCCTCGCCGAGTTGACTCGCTGACGCCCACTGTGTTCACGATTGGTTCCATCCACGGTGGCAATGTTTCAAACGTCATACCGGATCAGATCAATCTGGAAGGCACACTCCGAACGACCGACCGGAAAGCTCGACAGGACGCGATGGATGCGATTCGCCGCGTGTGCGAAGGTCTTGCAGTTGCGACCGAATGCTGCATCGATGTGGAGTTCAAGTGCCCGCTGGGTTCTGTTGTGAATGACGTGATGTCGATGTCCGCCTACGAAGCGGCGGCGATTCAGGTGCTGGGTGGTGAGAACCTGGTACTGATCGATAAACCAAGCATGGGCGGCGAAGACTTCGCGGTGTACCTCGATCACGTTCCCGGTGCGCAGTTCCGCCTGGGTTGTGCGGGCGTTGCCGGTGAATGGCCATTGCTGCATTCACCAGTGTTTGATATCGATGAGCGAGCCATCGGCATTGGGGCTCGCATTGTGACTCGAGCTGCATTGATCCTGGCGTTGATGAACCCAGTCCCATAGTCGCGGTTCGCTCCGCCGAACCGAGCGCCTAATCACCAGCGTGAGCCAGCGAATTCAGCCTGGCCAGTGGGAAACCCAAAGCGACTGAGGACAGTCGCTCTACACATAGTCGCGGTTCGCTCCGCCGAACCGAGCGCCTAATCACCAGCGTGAGCCAGCGAATTCAGCCTAGCCAGTGGGAAACCCAAAGCGACTGAGGACAGTCGCTCTACACAGAGTCACGGTTCGCTCCGCCGAACCGAGCGCGCGGTCTTGCTTGCGAGCAAACAAAGAATCTCCACCAGCCGCAACGCACGAAGTGGCGAAGTACCGTTGACTTCGGATTGAGTACCCTACGAGACGTGCTGCGAGTCAGGGATCTTTAGCAAGATCCACTACAGCAAGGTCCACTATCTCAAGTCCGAATTCGTGTCTTAGTGCATGGACTCTTCGAAGTCGTCGTAGCGACAAACGTAGCCAGGCTGTTGAGCACGGACTTTTTCTTCTTCGAACGCATGCAGAACGGCCGTTTCGATTCGTTCGCGGCACGACGAGTTAATCGGGTGCGCGATGTCGGCGAACATTCGGCTGCGACCTGTGCTGTCGACGGGAACGGTCTGAGGCAGGCTGGCACCGCAGTGGGAGCAGTAGCGGGCTCGGATTTCGTTCTTGGCCGAGCATCGAGTGCATTTTTCCATGATTTTGCGGCTTGGCATTGCCACAAAATGTCCTCGCTGCCCCTGAATAATCTTCAGGTCGCGAACGACAAACTCATGGTCGAACGTGATCGAACAAAACGCTCTCAGGCGATCGTCGACGTCAGTAACCAACTTGATGCGTACCTCGGTGATTTCCACAGCAGGCTCTGTATCTTTTGAAGCAAATCGGGCGGAAATGTCTCAGCGACTTGAATGCTGACAGACTAACCAGCATTCAGTCTACTCGGAGATGAGCGAGGCCTGTCGTTTGCAAAACATGGGAGATCGAGGGTAATTCCCCTACGCGAAGTGATCGTCTGTGCGCGTTTGTTGTCGTGCAAAAGTGTGCGGTGTGCACGATCCGAAATGTCGTCATTCCAGGGCACAGGAAGAGGCCCCACCTGGTTTCCAGTACCTACGGAAGGCATGCAGCGTGGCACTGGTTTGGTTCGGATTTGTTTCGACAAATGACCGCAGAAACTTCAGTCGCCGAACAGGTTGCCCAGAGAGCCAAGCACCGAGCCCTGCTCTGCTCCACCGGTCGGCCCGGAGTTCTGCAGGACACGATCTGCGAGGCGGGCAAACGGAAGGCTTTGGAGCAGCACTGATCCATGTCCGGAGAGCGTCGCGAGGAACAGCCCTTCACCACCGAAGAACATGGACTTTAGGTTGCCTGCTCTCTGAATGTCGTAGTCGATGTTGCCAGTGAAGCCAACAATGCACCCTGTGTCGACTCGCAGCGTTTCCCCCTTCAGGTCTTTGCGAACGACTGTACCACCCGCATGAATGAAGGCCAGGCCATCGCCTTCAAGCTTCTGCAGAATAAAGCCCTCGCCGCCGAAGAAACCGGCACCCAGTTTCTTCGTAAACGCGATGCTGACTTTGGTTCCCATGGCTGCGCAAAGGAATGAGTCTTTCTGGCAGATGACGGAGCCGCCAACTTCCGCAAGGTTGACGGGAATGA
>JAEUII010000302.1 GCA_016795145.1 Planctomycetaceae bacterium | reverse complement strand
CCGAAGCCGTGATGTCGTCTGCTCCGACGCCCCCAAAGACGACGTCGTTGCCAGTACCGGATGTAATCACATCGTTGCCACCGATGGATGGCGACGTTGTGCTGATGGTTCGCAGAACGCCCGCCGCATCCAGCGTCGCCGTTCCGTGATCACCAAGCACGATGTTGTTTCCACCAGCGGCCGTGATTCTGTCGCCGGCTGATCCGCCCACGATGACATCATCACCTGCGCCAGTCGTGATCGTATCGATGCCGCCGAAGCTCGTGTCCGTGCTGGTGATCGTTCGAAGCTGTCGGTTCGTATCGAATGTCGCCCCGGCGTTATCGCCAGCCACGATGTTTCGACCACCGGCATCGTTGATCGTGTCGGCTCCTGAACCGCCAAGAATCACATCGTTGCCCGATCCGGAGGTGATCGAATCATTCCCGCCGACCAATGGATCCTTCGTGTCGACTGACACCAGATTGCCGAGCACATCAGACTGAATGCGAGCATTGTCGCCGATCAGAACATTGTTCCCGCCAACCGCAGTAATCACATCGCTCGCGGCTCCGCCGATGACGACATCATTTCCCGTTCCTACAGTGATCGTGTCCACATCGCCTTCTGCTGGATCCGTCGTGTCGAAGTCGATCAGGAAGCCTGCCGTATTGAAGATGGCTTTCCCGTTGTCACCCAGAACGACATTGTTTCCATTCCCGCCCTGGATTGTGTCTCGACCAGAACCACCAAGAACAATGTCGTTTCCGGCGCCGAGCGTCACGCTGTCGTTGCCAAAGTTCACAACATCCTGAGTCACCGCACTGATGAGTCGTCCCTGATCGTCGAACAGGACCTGACCGTTATCTCCGAGCACAATGTTTCGACCATTCGTCGAAGTGATTGTGTCACTGGCGGCACCGCCAATGATGAGATCGTTGCCGGTTCCGGTGCTGATCTGATCGTTGCCGCCAATGCTGTTAGATGTCGTGTAGACGTCTCGCAGAATTCCGGTCGGATCCCAGGTCGCATGGCCGCTGTCGCCCAGAACGATATTGTTCCCGCCAGCGTCAGTGATCGAATCTCCAGCCGTGCCACCAATGATCACATCATTGTCCGAACCCGTGTTGATCGTGTCGACATCGCCATCGGCATCGGACACGCTGAAGGCATCAAGCAGCTGCCCAGCCGCATTGAATTCCGCTCGCCCGCTATCACCGATCAGGACATCTCTGCCACCCGTCGATGTCATTGTTTCGCGACCGAATCCGCCAATCAGAATGTCGTTGCCCGTGCTGACGCTGATGGAATCATTGCCACCGGATGTTGTGTCCGTGCTGTAGATCAGGCGCAGCTGTCCACTCGCATCGAAAGTCGCATGACCATGGTCACCGACGACGATGTTGTTTCCGCCGCCCGCGTTGATCGTGTCGCCGGCGTCACCACCGAAGACAATGTCGTCCGCGTTCACCAGCGTGATCGTGTCGACCGCACCGGTATTCGCCGACTTGGTGAACACTTCCAGAGCCTGACCAGCTCCATTGAATTCCGCACGTCCCGAGTCACCAAGGACAACAAACTTCGGCGCTGGTCCACTGACAGGCTGAGTTCCCGTGATCGTATCCTGACCGGCACCACCCATCACGATGCTGCTGGCTCCGTTGGCCGTGATCGTGTCGTTCCCTCCCAATGCATCGGCCATCGTTTCGACGAAGGACGAACTGACGGTCGAAGTTCCGGCGATCCGAGTGACGCTGTATCGACCATCGTCACCGACGATCGTTGCTGTTCCCGCACCTACGCTGACCTGATCGGCACCGAAGCCGCCAATGACAGTGTTCAGTCCCGTGCCGAGCGTAATCTGATCGTTGCCGCCGACGCCCGTGTTGCTGCTTTCCAAAAGCTGTGGCAGGCCGTCAATGAAGAGTGTCGCAGAGGCTTCATCACCGTGAATGACGTTCGTTCCGTCATTGGCCGCGATAATGTCGTTTCCAAAGCCGCCGATGACTGTGTTGATTCCGTTCTGAAGCGTGATTGAATCACTTCCGCCGCTGCCGAGGTTCGTGGATTCGATGTTCGAAAGCTCGCCATTCACGAAGACCGCGTGACCATCGTCACCAACCACAATATTTCGACCGGTCGTTGCGGTGACCTGATCAGCTCCTGCGCCGCCGATGACCGTGTTGCGACCAGCTGTCAGCGTGATCGTGTCACCAGCTCCGCCACTGAAGTCTGTGCTGTTGATGTCCAGCAGAAGACCGGAGTTCGTCATCAGAATCGTGCCGTTGTCTCCAAGAACCACCGCGCGAGCATCCGCTGTCGCACCGTTGACGGCAATCGTGTCCGAGTTGGCTCCGCCGGTGACGACGTTGTAGCCCGATCCGACTGTAATGTTGTCTGTTCCGCCGACGAGTCCATTCAGAGTCGTAATCTGAGTCTGTCCGGTCGGTGTTCCATTACCGTCCACCAGGACTTCGCGGCGACCTTCGTCACCCAGCACGAAGTTGGTCCCCAGGCCCATCGTCACCTGATCGTTACCCGCTCCTGCGATGACGCTGTTGGTTCCGTCGTGCAGATTGATGATGTCATTACCACCGTTGCCCAGATTGATCGATTCGATCAGCTTCAGGTCACCATTGGCAAAGAACGTGGCCTTGCCATCGTCGCCAAGAACGGTGTTGGAACCAGCACCCGCGGTAATCTGATCCGCACCTGAGCCACCGATGACGGCATTCGTTCCGTTCGTCAAAGTGATCGTATCAGCAGCGCCACTCGCGAAGTCCGTGCTTTCGATGTCCAGCAGAGCGCCGGAATTCGACATGGTCATCTTACCATTGTCGCCCAGGACGATGCCGCGAGCATTCGCGGTTGTCCCGTTCACGGTGACCTGATCGGAGTCCGCTCCGCCAACGATCACGTTGTAGCCGGAGCCAACCGTCACAGCGTCCTGACCACCAGCCGATGGATTGAGGCTGGACAGCACGGTCGTTCCCGTTGGATTTCCGTTTCCATCGGTCTGAACAATCATCTGGCCTTCGTCAGCGAGAACGTAATTCGTCCCCTGACCAAGCGACAGAATATCCCCGCCGACACCAGCGATCACCGTGTTCAGGCCGTTCTGCAGAGTGATCTGGTCGTTGGCTCCGTTGCCGAGATTGATCGATTCGATCGTCTTGATCGAGCCATCCGCGAAGAAGGTTGCTTTGCCGTCGTCGCCAAGGACGGTATTCGTCCCACCACCGGCGGTAATCACATCCGCCCCGCGACCACCGATAACAGCATTCGTGCCGCTTGTCAGAGACACCGTATCAGAATCACCCGATGCAAAGTCCGTGCTCTCAGCGCTCAGCAGAGTCCCGCTATTGCTTAACACCAGCTTGCCGTTGTCACCCAGCACCACCGCGCGAGCACCCACGGCGTTGCCGTTGACTGTGATTCCATCCGAAGCTGCTCCGCCCAGTACCACATTGAAGCCAGCACCGACCTGAATCGTTTCCGTTCCACCAACACTGCCGTTCAGGCTGGTGACTTCCGTCGTTCCGGTTGGATTACCCTGGCCGTCGGTCATCACCTGCAGTCGACCTTCGTCACCAAAGACGAAGTTTCGACCGCCACCCATGGTCAGCAGGTCAGAGCCTGCGCCGGCGATGACGGTGTTCGTGCCGCTTTGCAAAGTGATCTCGTCATTGGCCCCGTTGCCGAGGTTGATGGATTCGATCTGCTTCACATCACCATTCGTGAAGAACGTGATCGAGCCATCATCACCGATGACGGTGTTCGTTCCGCCTCCCGCAGAAATATGATCCGCGCCGGCTCCCCCGATGACAGCATTCGTTCCGTCGGTCAGAGTAATCTGGTCAGCGGCTCCGCTGGCGAAGTCTGTACTTTCGGCACTCAGCAAAGTCCCACTGTTCGCAAGTGTCAGCTTGCCGTTATCCCCCAGGACAACCCCTCGCGCTCCTACGCCGGTGCCGTTGACGGTAATCGTGTCCGCCGCAGCTCCGCCAAGAACCACGTTATAGCCAGAACCAATCTGCACTGTATCCGCGCCACCAACAGAAGCATTCAGCGAAGTGACTTCCGTAGTGCCCGTCGGAACATTGCTGCCGTTGACTAGAACCGTAACCTTGCCTTCATCGGCCAGTACAAAGTTGGTTCCGCCACCCAGCGTCACCTGATCATCGCCAGCCCCCGCGATGACGGTGTTCGTGCCATCCTGCAGAGAAATCACATCGTTCGAACCTGTTCCGAGGTTCGTGGATTCAATCTGCTTCAGAGTTCCATCCGTGAAGAAGACAGCCTGTCCATCATCGGCGATGACCGTGTTCGTTCCGCCCCCAGCGGTGATGTGATCAGCCCCGGCACCGCCAATGACTGCATTCGTCCCGTTCGTCAACGAAATCGTGTCAGCCGCTCCGTCGGCGTAGTTCGTGCTTTCCGCGCTGAGCAGAGTTCCGCTGTTGGACAGAGTCAGCTTGCCGTTATCACCCAGCACGATGGCTTTGGCATTCGCCGCTGAACCACTCGCTGTGACCGTGTCACCCGCGGCACCGCCGAGGACAACGTTGAAGCCAGAGCCAATTTGAACGACATCGACGCCGCCGACAGAAGCATTCAGCGACGTGACTTCCGTCGTGCCCGTCGGGACATTACTTCCGTCCACAAGAACAGTGACTTCTCCTTCATCGGCGAGAACAAAGTTCGTGCCGCCGCCCAGAGTCACTTCGTCATTGCCAGCTCCAGCGATGACCGTATTCGTTCCGTTCTGCAGTGAGATCTTGTCATTCGCACCTGTCCCCAGGTTCGTGGATTCGATCTGCTTCAGACTACCGTCCGCGAAGAACGTCGCCTGACCATCGTCCGCGATGACCGTATTCGTTCCGCCTCCCGCCGTGATCTGATCGGCACCGGCTCCACCGATGACGGCATTCGTTCCACTGGTCAGGGAGATCGTATCAGTCGCTCCGTTGGTGTCGTTCAACAGGCTGGCGATGGACAGAAGTTTGCCGTCCGCAGCCAGTGTCATGCTGCCGTTATCGCCCAGAGCAATCGCAGTGGCCGATCCGCCGGAACCTGCCTGCACAGTGATCGTATCCTGACCGCTTCCTCCGACCAGTACATTCACGCCTTCTGTCACTGTCAAGGAGTCATTCCCCGACACGGCCGGCGACATCGACTCAATCGTCGTCGTGCCGTCGCCATTCAGAACGATGCGTCCTGCGTCGCCGATCACGTAGTTCGTGCCGGCTCCCAGTGCGATGGATTCGTCACCGGCTCCTGCGATGACTCGATAAACGCCTGCTCCGAGTGTGAAGGTGTCGGCCGATCCGCGAGTCGGGTTGATGCTCTCGGCGAGCGTCACATTCCCGGCGGCATCGAAGTCGATCTGACCTTCGTCGCCAAGAATCGTGTTGGTTCCATTCCCAGCCGTGATCGCGTCGCTTCCCATCCCGCCGATGACGGAGTTTGTTCCGCCGCCGGCGCTGATGGTGTCACCCGAGCCAACCGCATTCCCGGTCGACTCGAGATGGCGAACCTTGCCGGAGGTGATAGTGACAAGACCTTCATCTCCCAGCACCAGATCAATTCCCGAACTCCCCGTGATCGTGTCGGCTCCCGTGCCGCCAATCATCACGGCCATGCCGCCGGTGTTTGTGATCTGGTCGACACCGCCTGTTCCGCTGCTTGCGGTCGTGATTCCGTTCACGGTCTTCGTAGCCGTCGTGAAATCGATCGACAGGGAGTCGCCGTGAATCAGAATCGGATTGCTGGCGTCGTTGCTGATCGCTGTGGAGATCGTATCCGCACCTCCGCGTCCTTCTGCGATCAGGATCCCGCTCAGTGTCGCCGAAGACGTCAACGTGATCGTGTCAACATACTCCGTTCCATGGACTTCAATCAATGGAGCCGTCATTGCAGCGCCGATGCTGATGGTCGACCCGTTGGTGTCCATGTCGTTGTAGCCGCTGCGGATCTCGATGTAGTCCGTCGCAGAAAGCGATGAACTGTTGGCGATCGAGATGTCATCGCCTGCCAGCAACTGAATCTTGCCACCGGTCGTCGTCACGGAACCCGTTGCCGTGATGGTAATGTCGTCGCCAGCGGCGAGCTCTTCCGTCGCCAGCAGCTGAATGTCTGAGGCGGCAATGATCGGCAACGTCACATTGATCGGACTGTGAGTCACGATGCGAATGTTGCCTGTGGATTCCATGCCGACCGTGGCGCCAGGAACAACTCCGCCGACGGTCAAGCTACCCGTATTCTCAATGTACGTGCTGCCACTTTGCGATTTGCCTTCGACGTTCGAGATTGCCGAAACAATCGGAGCACTGCTGGTTCCAATTGCCGTGTTGGCGATCAGCCGAACCTTACCCGATGTGATGTTCTTCTTCGTTGTGTCTGTTCGACCGTCGTAAATCGCCCCGCCAGCTGCGGTGATGAAGGCGAACGCTGTCGAACCTGTTCCAACCTGATCGAGGTACAGGTCGCCAAGCAGTTCCTGAACGTACAAGCTTCCAAACAGGCCTGAGAAATTCACAACGCCGGTGGAATTACGACGGCTGTCAATTTCCAGATCCGCTCCCGCTCCGCCGATTCCGCCCAGCAGTGATGTCAAAGTGACATTGTTGCCCTGCACGTCCGCTGCAACAGGGTCCGTCACGTCGGCGTCAATGATGTTTTGATGAGCCTTCAGAACGACATCGCCGGTCCCGGCATTAATGTCGTCAATGCGCATTTCACCCACCGATTCCCAGAGGTAGATGTTCTTTGCGTCCGCCCTAATCGTTCCGGTGGAGTTCTGATCTGTATCGAGCAGATTGCCCGCTGCACCGATGTCTCCGTTTGGAGCCGACAGGATGATCGACTGGGCCTTCACGTCGACGAGATCGGTCGCAAGTTGATCCAGGATACTGCCGTCATCCGCCGTCAACTGCACGTTGCCCTGTTCTGAGTACACCGTTTCCACTCGCATGTTCCCGTCGTCCTCAACGAGATACACACCGTTCTTGGCTCGCGCCGTCAATGTGCCGGTCGTGGTCAGATTCAGGCGCAAGGGGAGCGCTAGAGTTCCGATCCCGCCGCTGGCTGCTTCGAGAACCAGGTCGTCGGCCACCAACATCACACTCGCCGCGCTCGCAGCGGAATTCGTAATCGCAGCCGCCGTCTTCAGCGCGACGTCGGAAGTCGCACTGATGTTCTTCAGCTGCAGATCGAACTCGGAGCCAAGGAAAATCACGCCTGTGGAAATTGCCTCGATGGTTCCCGACGCGGTGAGATCCACGTCATCACGCTGAGCAATTTCGATGAACGAAACTGTTGCTCCGTCAGCCAGCGGATCGAGGATCACCGGGCTAACAGTCACGGTGCGTCCAGTTTCCGCCGTTACCGTTCCCTTCTTTTCCAAAGTCAGAACGCTGCCGCTAACGGAAGCAATCTTCCAGTAGGTTCTGGCTGGCGTAACGTTGTTCGAAACGCCTTCGATGCGAATGTACTTGCCCGCGGCGAACTCGTTCGAGCTCCAGTTCGTACCGTCCGTTCGAGTCAGCGTGTCCCCGTTCACGGCATCTGCTGTAAACGTAATCGCTCCCGTGTACTTCGTGCCGCTGATGAAGACAACGTCAGCGCGTTCCGCTGATGCCAGAGTAATCCGTTCTTCATTGGTCAGCGTCAGAGGTCGAGGACGAACATCAATCGTGACGGGGTTCGAATACGAGCCAATGTTCTTTGATGTTCCCTTAGTCTCAAGACGAACATTCTTTCCAATGATGTTCGGAGCTTCGATGGTCGTCTGAGTATCCGTGACTTCCTTCAGCAATCCGGCACCGATTGTGAAGAGCAACTCTTCTTCGGTCCAGACCTTAATGCTCGCGCGGAGGGCTGCGTCTTCTTCGGCGCTGAGCGTGTATTCGAAGTTCTCAACAAACTCATCGGTCAGATCGCCAGCAGTATAGCCTCCGCGATCGTACGCCGCGAACTCCGCATGCAGTGAATGGTATTGCGTTGTGCGAGACGTTTGCAGAGTCGCAATCGCCGAGTTCACATAGTCCGTCAGAGCCTGCCCCGACAGCCCTTTCGACTGACCATCCAGGGTGTAGAAATCCGCGTAGGCAGCAAGCTCTTCCGCTGTCAGCGAAATCGTGCTGTTGATGTCATACACCGCCGGATTTGCCGTCGTGTTGCGCCACTTCCAGTAGGTCGTGTAGTCGCGAGAATGGCTGTCTCTTGCAGTATTGAGGGTTTCTGTAATCTTGCCATTGGCCCCGGTTCCGGCCGTCAGGTTCAACGCCCCCCAGACAGTTGCCAGCAGCTGATCTCGAGTTCGATCATCGCGCTGTTCAATTCGGTTCGCGTCGGTGATTGAGCCGTTCGACGTCGTGACGCTGACGTCGCCTGTTGTCGATTCGATCGAATCGACCTGAAGATTGCCGCTCACTTCTTCCAGGAAAATGTCTCCGGTCGCAGTCGCTTTGAAGACATGAGTCCCCTGATCGCCCTGGTCGACCAGCATGGCTCGGTCCGAGGCTCCAATTCCGCCAGACGTCGTGAAGAGCGTAATCGATCCTCCCTTGACCGTTGCAGCGGCCGTCGAACCGGATGCTCGAGTCAATCCGGTCTTCGCTTTCACGGAAACTGACATACGGTTGGAAGAGCTGATTTCATCGATTGGCAGCGGTCCGCTTTGCTCATCAATGGAGATCGCGTTGGCAGCAGTTGCTTTGACGCTGACGCCACCGACATCGTTCAGATTCGTGCGAACGTTTTGGATCGCCCCATTGCTCGCAGACAGGACAATCGTCTTGCCGCCTACGCTGGCGTCATCACTCGTCTGCACAATGCCGGCTGAAGCTGTCAGCGTTGTCGTGCCGGATGGATTCAGGATCGGCCCAGCCAGCAGAATCCGACCACCACTGTTGGACGTGACCGTCACACTGCCAGTGGCATTGCCGATGAAGTCAATCGTGATCGGTCGATCCGCTCGGAACGTATGAGTCGAAACCGTCTCCTGCTTCTTCTCTTCCACCCACGTCTGGTAGTACGTCTTCTTGCCATACCACGTACTGGTTGACCACTGTGACTTCAGGTACGAACGAGGTGGCTCGGTGTTGTACGTCTGCGTTGCATACACGTAATCGCCCAGGGCAGACCCGGCTTTGAAGAAGTATGTTCCAGCCGGCGTCAAAGTTGGCTGAGAAGTCACTTCGGTATTCGGACCACTGACGATGTTGTCCGGGTCCGAAGCCAGCGCATCGATGCCCAGCCAGCCAGATGTGCCATAGGTCGTTGTCGTGCGAGTCGCAGTCCTCATCCCAACGGAGAACCCATAACGCCAGTTGGAAGCCGGCGAATAGGTCGTGTCTGCCGGAGTAATCGCTCCCGGAGTGTGGCCGTACAACGTCGCTGCTGGAATTGGCACCCACTTGTCGAGCTGACGATAGTCCTGTGTCCCCAGGTTCAGCGAGGCTGCAGTGCCGACATACTTGTAAACCGTTCCGGCCACACCGCCGCTGGTGTAGCCGCTGGCGACGGTCACCATGTCGTCCGGATTCACGGTCTTCGTTCCGCTCCCGGTCGTATAGGTCATTGCCACCTTGACCCAGTTCGCCGTATCGGCGTAATTCTGCGATCCAAGCGCAAGGGACGCATCCGCACCGATGTATCGATAGACGCCGTCGACCACTCCGCCGCTGGAATACCCTGAAAGGACGAGTACCGTATCTCCGAACGTGACCGACTGAGTTCCGCTGTTGGTCTGCCATTTCGCAAGTGCCGCCGTCTTCGCTTTGTCAGCGAGCAGCAGTGTGCCGGATCCTCGCTGAGACGCATCGATGCGTTCGACCGAAATGTCGTAACTGGTCTGGTTGTCGACATTGATCGAGCCGTAGCCATCAAGAACCTTGATCGTTCCGGCACCTGTGCTCAGCAGATTGCCTGTCAGTTGCACGTTGCCGCCGGAGACTCGAACTTCGCGCAGAACGATCTTGTTTTCCACACGGTCGTAGAAGACCTTGAAGTCCTTGTTCGAGACGGACCCCAGCGCTGTCAGACGCGATGTCGAAGAGCCGTTGCGGATTGCCTGAATTGTCGTATTGAGTGACGAAGGCAGAGTCAGACTGTAGGTGTCTTTTCCGCTCTGAATAATGCCGTTCAGATTGATGTATTCCGCATTGATGATCACCGTGTCCCCGAAGAGATTCACTTCAGTCGGAGCGGAAGTCAGCGTGTTGAGCGCTGCGGCCGTATTGTACTGACTGATGCCGTCGCCCAGGGCCTTCAGCTTGCCGTACGGATCACCGCCGACGCTGTATGTTGAAACGCCATCGATGAACACAGAGCCGCCGGCAATCGTCGTGATGTTCGCCGCCTTCACGCTGGCTCGATAAACGATGTTTCCTTCGGAGATTGCCGTCAGGTTTCCGCTGTAATTGATAATGTCCCCGGTGACAAGAATGTCCGGACTGGGATACGTGACCGAGCCATCGCCAATGTAGCTGGACCCGTCAAACGTGTTCGTGATGTTGATCACAGGAGCCGTCGCGGATGAGGACGACGAAGGAGTGATCGAACCGAACTGAGCAGTTCCCTGTCCTGTGATGTTGAATCCCGTAATCTCCGCATTGTTGTAGACCGCTGCGCCGTTCAGGTAGACGCCGCCGGTTTGTTCCGGAATGGTCAGTCCCTTGATCACAAGCTGCGCTGGAGTGTGATTCGTGATATTGATGCTGGCATTTCGAGGAGCGTCGATGGTGCCGTTGCCCACAAGTGCATCGCCACGAACATCGATGATCCCGGCCTGAGCACGAGCGACATCGACGGTCGCCGTCATCACATAAAGCTCCTTCGGAACAATCGTCGCGCTGGCTCCGGAGCCCTTGATTTCCGCGAGTCCCTGGCTCAGTAGTTCCTGCTCCAGTCGGAAAATCTCGGACTGGTAGAACGCCACCATCGTCGGGTTTGTCGTTGCGTACAGCTCCTTGTTGGCTCGTGCCTGGTTGAGCTGATCAATCAGGCCCGACTGCAGCAGCTGCTTGCCCTGAGTCAGCGGCAGGCTCGAGTCGTTGGAAATGGCCGTAATATTTCCTGTTGTGGTATTCCAGCCTGATGGATCGCCGGTTGTGGCTGCCGTACCAAGTGTCAGCGTGCGATTACGGCGAGTCCCCGTGCGTGCTGTGCCTTTGATGTCGACAACACCTGTCGCATCAACGGTCACTGTTCCGTCGAACTGTTCAGAACCACCCAGCGCGCTGTTGATGGCACCGCTCGCGGCTGAGGCCCAGTTGACGGCTTTGGCTTTGCTGTCCATGTTTGCCAGACCAAGCCGCTCTGCATGCAGCTTGAGATCCCCGGCCGATGTGACCAACGCTCCCGTGTCGATCGTAATCCTGTTGTCCTGAATCAGTGTTGCATCGGAATCCACCTTGTCGAGCGGAATTGGAGCACCCGCAAAACTGTCCGTCCGGGCTGCAATTGTGTACTGATCACGGTTGAAACTAGTATCCGTTCCGGCAGAAATCAGCACGTCACCCAATGCTGTGACAATCGCACTGGTTCCGATCGAAACCAGGTTAACCGGACGAAGGTCGGACTCCGTTTCGGCAATGGCGACCGCGACCGCTCCGTAGGTTTCCACATTCGACTTCGTGCTGACGTTCCCAAGACCGCGTGCGGACATCAGGATCGTACCGGAGTTCGTCACAATGGCTCCGGAACCAATATTGACCGTCGCCTTGTCCTGCTCGGTCTTCACCGTCGAATACGCACCGGCACCACTGATCGCACCGCCCGTGGTAAACGCGACCTTGTCGACAGCCTGAATGTCGTTGACGGCTCGCAGAGACACTTCACCCGGCGCGCTTTCGGAGGCTGTGCCTGTCAACTTCGCATTCGCAGCGACATCCACCTTCGTATCAAAGGTCAACTTGGTCTCGCTGTCGGCATTCGCTCCGGAAACCAGACCTCCGGTTGTGCCACGAATGTTGTCGGTGCCAAGATCCGGCTTGCGGAAGGCGTTGCCGGCGTCCAGAACAATGTTCTTCGCCTTGATGTCCGCAGACCCACCGATCGACGTTGTCACCGGCGAGTTCACTGTGTTCGAAATGCTTGCCCCGGCTCCGGCCAGCAAGCCGCCGCTAAACGTGCGGACTCGACCATTCAACGTTGAAGTGCTGATGGCTCCGGCGTCAAACGTGTCCGTCAGTGTCAGTACTGCGGAAGTCCCAACCGTTGCCTGCACACTTCCTGTCTGAGTCGTGATAGCAGTGGCCGAAGCGCCAGCTGCGACACCGCCTCCGCCCGCTTCGTTGTCAGCGAACTGATTGTGATCACGAGTTGCAGCAACGTAGAGTGAACCGCCTGTGAAGCTGGCGGAGTTGCCAACGGATGCCGTCACCGTGGTGTTTGACGTTGACTTCGCATAGCTCACGCCGACGGCAATAATTCCCGCGGCAAAGCTGTCGGCCATCGCCATCGTGGTTGCCGCACTGGTGGCTGTCACATTGGTTGTGCCGCTCACGTTCATCGTCGATGACGCGGCAAGACCGCTGGTGACCGAACCCCCGTGAGTAATCTCCGAGCGTGTGGCATCAACGCCAATCAACCCGCCAGAAGACCCCGTTGTGCCCGCAGTGACCGATCGATCGGATGACGGCAGCTTTGTCTGAGCATCCACATCCAGCGACACCGCATTGACGGTGCCGCCAACCGTCGATGAAACGACAGGCGACAGATTCACAGTCGACTTGGAAACTCCAACCGCCAGCGTTCCGGCATTCACACCCCATGCATTGGAGGTGATCTTCGGGGTGACAGAACTCTTCACGTCGATGTCTTCCGCCATCACGTTTGACGTGGTCACAAACGCACTCACGGTCGGATTGACTGTGACTTCAGCGACAGAGCCGCCCGCCGCAAGGGAGATCCCCAGTGCCAGAGTCTCTGTTCCGACTTCCGTTGAGACCGTCGGCGTTACAGATGCCGTGACGTTCAAATCCCCGGAGAGCCGAACCGTTGAACTCTGCACGTAAGATCGAGTGGTCGGGCTGATCGTGTTGATCGAGTTCGCACCACCGCCGGCAACGGCTCCGAGTCCCGCTGCGGCTGATGCGGCTGCGGAGGTTGCAAAAATCGTGGCGGTTTCACTGGAGTTGACCGAGAACGTTTCACCATCACTGTCCGCGATGGCTTTCCATTTGGTGCTGTCGAGGTAGTTCTGAGTGCCGAGGTTCAGAGTGCTGATGTTCTGCCACACCGAGGTGTTCGAATAGTTCTCCTTCGTCAGATCGGTTGTAGTGACGTTTTTCCAGGTAGCCGCATCAAGATAGTTCGCCGTGCCAAGATCGACGGACGCATTGCTGCCGATGTACTCATAGATCGCCCCAGGCTCTGCTTTGGTGTTGTCATACGCCAGGGCGACTCGAACGCGATCACCGGTGACCAGACTTCGAGTTCCGTTGGTGCTTGAGTACTTCGTCGTTCGGCCCAGGTACTGGTACAAAGTTCCGACCGTGCCGCCGGCCGTGTGTCCGGTCGACACAAGGACCGTTTCGCCCGTGTTGAGTCCGACCTTCGAGACATTCTTCCACAGGTTTTCGTCGGAGTAATCTTCCGTTGTGAACGTTCGAACGGAAATGTCCTTCCACTGGGACGTCGCTTTGTAGTCTTCCGTGGCGAGATCGATCGTGGGATTTCCGTTTCCGATATACTCGTAGACGTGCCCCGCAAGACCTTTGTTGGAATCGTAACCAGCGGCAACAAGGACTCGATCCCCGCTGCTGATAGATGTCGACCCGTCGGATGATTGGTAGTCGTGTCCGACTCCCAAATACTCATAGACATCGCCAACGTTCCCGCCGGCACTGTGGCCAGTCGCCACCAGAACAACATCGCCGATTGCAGGAACGGCTGCCGCATGAGTGCTCGTGTAATCGTACTCATGAGCCGACGCATGAGTCACCGCGTTGCCTTTGAACTCATACACCGTGCCTGGCTTGCCGCTGCCGGAGAAGTTATCCGCAAGACGAACTCGTTTGCCGGCAACAATCGACTGTGATCCATCGGCCGACGTGAAATTGCTCTGAGTTCGAATCGTGGCGTTATCGACGTACGATTCGACTGTGTTCGTGATGTCGTTCTGGGCGAGTGACACTGCGATCGAGATTCCGCCACCGATGCCGATTCCCGCCGACATCGACACGGCAGCCGTGGTCGATGTGATCGTCGACTGATCTTCAGCCGACATCGTTCCGCTGCGAACATTGATGTGAGCCCCCGTCGAATTGACGATGTACGCTCGAATGGTCTGACCAATCTTGTTGGTTGCAGAGACCCCAGTTCCCGCACCAGCCACAGCAAACTTCCCGGCGGCAATCGCAACAGCTCCCGCTTCGACATTGGCGGAAATCGTTGAGATTCCTCGAGCAAGCTGTGTGAACGAACCCACCGCAGTCAGAGCAGAACCGCTGATGTACGCAAGAACCTGGGACGAAGCCGCATCACCGCTGGCTGTGAATCCAATATAGTTCTTCGCGATGCCAACACCAATTGCCACACCAACGCCGACCAACCCGCCACCGACGGCCGCAGCGACGGACTTGATGTTCGCCCGAATCGTACCTGTCGCCTTCGCGCTGAGTTCAAAGTCATCAGCAGACGTGACAGTGCTGTTGACCACGTACGCCTGAGTCGTCGACAGAATCACATTGGACGCATAGGCACCAGCACCGCTGACGGCCACTCCGATTTCGCCAATGGCTGCCGCAGCTGACGCGGAGGACGCTTCCGTTCCAATCGTTGCCGTGTCGTTCGCTCGAACCTTGATGTCACCGTTGACACCAGTCGTAGTGAGAGTCGAGCCCGAGATATTCGCGTCAATGACGCTGCTGATTTCGTTGAACGCCAGTGTCAGACCAATACTTGCAGCAACGGACACACTTGGACCAAGAGCCGCAGCGAGCGTTGACGTTTTTGCCGTCGCGTTGATCGTCGACAAATCCACCGCGTAAATGTCTGCAGACGCTGCTGTAATGTTTGAAGAGCCCGACACAGACGCCAGAACATCATTCTTGATCTTGTTCGACGTATAGACGCCAGCCGCACTGACGCCCACTGCAGTTCCTGCTCCAACACCAAGTCCCAGCGAGTTGGCTCGGACGTCGGCCGAGATGGTCTGATTCGCATCGGCCTTCACCGACAGATCGCCAGCGGCACTGATCGTTGAGTTATCAATGGTCGCGTGAATCTGAGCACCGTTGGCTGTGTAGCCGACTGGCTTCCACAAGCGACGGTCATAGTAATCCTGAGCCCCCAGCTTCACGTCCGCCGGTGTCGTAATCGCCGTACCGATGTACTCAAAGACTCGCCCAATCAGCGGACCATCAACAACCTTCACCTTCTTGCCAGGCTGCAGACCATCGGACGGAAGAGAAGCCGTGGAAGCCTGATTCGTGTAGTCAAATGCCGGAGTACTTCCGTTCCAGCCGATCTCATTCATCGACACCGACAGCCCGAGCGCAACGGCTGGCGAAGTTCCGCCACCGATTGCAACAGACGCTGCCGTCGTGCGAATCACCGCATTGATGACGGAATCATCTTCGGCCAGGACCGACACATCGCCGTTGCTGGTCGTCGTGAGTGACGAGTTGACGATCGATGTGTTGTTGGAACCGACGATCGTGTTGAAGGCGATGGCCCCACCACCGCTGACGGACACCGGGCTGCCAGCCGTCGCTGAAACTGCGATCGCTGTCGCAGCCGCCTTCGAATCAATCTTCGACTGCTTCGTTGCAGTGACGGAGACATCTCCATCGACGATCGCGTTGCCGCTTGTAACGCTGGAGATTCCGGACAGCTGCGCAGTGACCGCCTGATCAATCTCGTTCCTCGACAGCGCGATGTTGACTGGAACAGAAACCGTGTTTCCTGAACCTACGGAGATTGAGAGCGCACTTGCGGCAACGTCTGAACGAATCTCCGACTTGTCAGTCGCGTGGACATCAACGCTGCCGGCTGCCAGTTTCCCCGCGAGCTTGGCTTCAACCTGAGTCGCCACTTTGTTCAGAGCAAGAATCAGCCCGACATTGATGTTCTTCGAGCCGCCGCCAGGAGCAACCGTGATCGACGAGTTGCTGGCCGCGATCCGAGCATCAATAAACGCGTCCGAGGTTGCGGTAACCTTAATCGCGCCGTCGGCATTAATCTTCGTTCCGCTGGTCCACGCCTTCGTCGTTGCCGGAGACTTCGTGCCAAGCACGTTTCCAGCAATCGCGTCGACCGTGTTGAAGAGGAAGTTCTGAGCATCCCAGCCGACCGTGTTGAAGGCCAGCGTGACTCCGACTCCAACTCCAGCGGAATCAATCGACGATCGAATCAGCGAACGAATCGATGACTCATTTTCGGCCTGAATGGTCACACCGCCAGTGACAGTCAGGTCCGAATCCTTCGCATAGGCATCCGCGCTGGACTTGACCAGGTTCGTCGCAACGACACCATTTACCGCAACAGAAGGTCCCTGCCCGGTAAAGCTCCCGCCCTTTGCAACAACCTTGCTGTTCTCCACGGCATTGATCGTCGCTGATTCATCCGCCGCGATCATCACATTGCCGCCAACGGCCGCATTCACAGTGTCCAGAAACGCGTCGACATCACTCCGAACGTCATTGCGGACAACCAGAATTCCAAATGCCATCGCACTGGACGATGCGGGGTTCAGCGTCAGGCCGGGAATAATGTCTGACGGTGCCAGACTTGAGACTTTCGTCCAGTTGCTGGTGTTGTTGAAGTCGGCCGTGGTCAGATCGATGGAACCCGTCGTGCCGTCGTAGCGATAAACTTCCCCAGCCTTGCCTTTCACCTTTCGCCATTTGGCAGAATCACTGTAGTCCTGTGTATCAAGATCAACGCCGTCGCTCAGCCCTGTATTGCTGATGTACTCCAGGACATCACCAGCGCTGAAGCCGTTCTTGTCGTAGTCCAGCCGGACTCGCTGACCCTTTGTCACTTCATCAACATACTCATCCGACGAGTAGTCCGCGTCATCGATGTAGACATACTTGCCATTCGCGACCGTCTGTGTTCCCGAGCGATCCGTGAAGTCAATACCGTGGTTATCGATCAAGGCCTGCATCAAAAGCCCCAGTCCAACGTCCTGAGCCGTCGTGGCGATCGCTGCCAGTTTGCTCTTCGCATTGATCGCTGCCGTGTCACTGGCATGAACTGTCAGATCACCGTCAGCATTCACTGTTCGCTTTGTCGTGTCCGTTGAACCAATTGATGCTTCGGCGTC
>JAEUII010000263.1 GCA_016795145.1 Planctomycetaceae bacterium | reverse complement strand
AGACAGGCAATCGTCCGCTCAACGAGGTGTTGCTGCCACGATACCAGTGGTGGTATGGGTACTGGTCGTAACGAAGTCGAGAAAACTCGTTCGCACGTTCCAGCATCGGCAACATGAAGACTTTGTCGGAGAACGAAGCTGTGATGTCGTTCGCGTAAGCAGGACCCGGGTTCCAGCCAACACTTGGCGGGAACTGATTGTAAACGTCATGGTAGTTGTGCATTGCAATGCCAATCTGCTTCAGATTGTTCTTGCACTGCGTCCTTCGAGCGGCTTCGCGTGCCTGCTGGACAGCTGGCAGCAGCAGCGCCACAAGAATTGCGATGATGGCGATTACCACCAGCAATTCGATGAGAGTAAACGCCTTGCGATTCCAGGCATTCAACTTCATAAGACTCCCCCTTCACCGAAAAATGCAACTAGAACAATCGGCTCTGCAATGAAAATCGGCATTGCGCAAGTCCTGTACACTATGAAAATTACCATCTGATAGAATTTGAGTCAAACCTCTGTTGTTTCCAAAGCGAATTCCGTTGGAACTTTTTTTGAAAATTTCAAGTGTACAGGTATTTTGTTCACTCTGTGGTGGCGTCGTTCTGAGCCTCTGATTTACCCTTGCCTGGGTCACCACTTTCTTCTGCCGGGCGGTCCGGGGCAGTTCCTGGTGCCGCACCGCCTGGAGGTCCCATGGGTTGTGCCGGTGCTGGAAGCTCGCCTTCAAGTTCAAAGACGACCGTGTTCTTCGAGGGATCGTCTGTTGCTTCAATCGCTAATGGAGATGTGTTGGTGCTGACGTAAATGGCTGGCACCAATGGGGTTGGCGGAATCCCTGGCTTTAGTGCACTGATCGCGACGCGGTGTTTTCCAAGCCGAACTCCTGGTTCTCCGTTCGTCATCAGCGAAAACGTCCCGTCTTCGTTGAGTTCGCCGATCGCAGCATCATTGCGATCATCAACATTTTGCGCAAGAACCGACCCTTCTGTGACCGGCTTGCCGTCGTAGAGGACCGTTCCAGTGAATGGAACAAGTGGTTTCGGCTTGTTCTGGGCTTCCATCCAATAGAAGACTCCACCGCCGACCGAACAGACGATGACAACCAGCACAAGGACTCGAACAACACTGAAACCGGAACTGGGGGCGTTTCGAGTCGGGAATGCTGTTTCATTCATGGAGGGAATTTCCTTTCAGTCGAATACTTCGAAGGCTCGCTGGCCTCAGTGAAACGTCATGACTACGGGAAGATTAGAACGATTCCGGGAGTTGCAGGATCCGAGTGCCGACACCGTTTGAGGTGCTCTCAACAATAAGGTAACGCTTGCCCGTTTCTAAAGTGATCGCTTCCGCTGCGGAACTGTTGCACCATCTGAGATTTAATGACAACTCCGGAAGCCCTTCGGCGGCAATGATGACGCGTTCGTCCGGGGATGAGGCATAGCTGCCACCGGATGTGACCGGAATCGCCCGAGACATTTCTCCGGTTGTTGCGAGTGTTGCTCCGGTCACTCGACGACTGCCTCGATGGCTTCGCAGCAACAACGAAACAGACTTCGCCTCAGGGGAACTTGTCGACTGATTGTCCAGAAGTTCCGGAGCCTCATCCTGATGGCAGATGACAAAGTCCGTGTCTCCATCATTGTCGAAGTCTCCCGAAACGAGCCCGCGTCCCACATGCCTCGTTGCGAAGTACTGCCCCTCAGCGTTAACCATCTCGAACTGCCCGCGAGAATTTCGCCAAATGCCAGGCGGTTGCCGGTATTCTCCTTCGCGGCCCAGCTCTGCAAGGTTGTCGTCAGTGTGTCCGTTGGTCACAAGAATATCCGGCTCACCATCAAGGTCGATATCAACAATTGCAGTTCCCCAGCCAACCCATGGAAGACTGCCTTCCGGAATGCGAGTCAAACCCGATTCCAGAAATGTGTCATTGCTGAGGTTGAGATACAGAGCATTGTGCTCGTTCTGATAATTCGTCACAAACAAATCAACTCGCCCATCGGCATTGACGTCGGCAGCTGCGAGTCCCATTCCTGCCTGGGCCTGACCGAGATGATCGAGCGCTGTTCCGGTCAGGTCAGCGGATTCTTCGAACTTGCCGCCCGTATTCAGAAACAGAAAGTTCGGATGGATGTCATTCGAAACATACAGGTCGACATGACTATCTCCATTGAAGTCTCCTGCGATGACTCCCTGACCGCGGCCTGCCGGGACTCGAATTCCCGCTTCCTGTGCAACATCGCGAAAGGTCCCGTCACCGTTGTTGGCAAATAACGCATCGTCTTCCGGTTCAACGTGCGTTGGGCTGCAGAACATTCGGATGCCTTTGGCCTGGTCACCGCAAAACTGATTGGTCTCCCACGTCCACTTGCCGTAATTGCACACGTACAAATCTGTGAGGCCATCTTCGTTGTAGTCAACAAAAGCTGCACTGGTTCCCCAGCGAGGATCGTCGATGCCGCATGCTGTGGCACACTCTTCAAACGTGCCGTCGCCAAGGTTGCGATAGAAAAGGTTGACTCCGTAACGATTCACATAAAGGTCAGAAAAGCCATCATTGTCGATATCACCGACCGCGACACCGCAGGAGTATCCAGGACTGCCGATTCCTGCGACGTTCGTGATGTCGCTGAATTTCCAATCTCCGTGATTCCTGTAGAGCCGATCCCATGGACCTGGCGCGTTGGGATCAAGCGGAAAAGCTGCCCCATTCGCAAAGTACAAGTCTGATGCTCCATCGGCATCGACATCGATCGCACCCGCCCCGGTTCCGTTCGCTGCAGGGAATGGCTTGTCCTTTGAATTCCCACTCTGCTGCACGAAGTCGATTCCTGATCTGTCTCGCATGGATTCAAATCGAAATACCGGCGCGTCAGGGCTGGTGGTGCCCGATTTGGGGGACGCGTGCTGCTCTGCTGATGTCTCTGACGCTGTCTCGGACTTCGTCGGTTCTGAGTCCGCTTCACCACTGGCGATACGAATCGGCGCATCGGAAGTTACGGGCTTTTTTGATCCCTCACACCCTTCGATCATCAGGCATACAGTCATAAGCAGAATTAAGCCTGCTGCTTTGCATCGCCATTGAGTCATCGATTCACCGCGAACGATCATTGTGACCGCTCCTGAGTCTTGTTCTGTCCCGTCGCCTCATTACCAGACTCTCCCAGAAGCTGAGCTTTCACCTGGGATGCTGTCTCCGGCCACACTGCAATTCGGTGATCCCGCAGAAGTGCTTCCATTTTTCCTTCACTCGTCTGGATTCGAACCTGAGCATCTCGACGCGCCGGCATGTGGCATTCGACGCAGCGATCTGCAAAGACTGCTCCATTCACCGAGCACTCACGACAGTCCGAAGGTTCATGACATTCGCGACATTTTGCTGCATACACTTTCAACTGTCCGAGCTGGCTTCGATGCGGATCATGACAGCGAACGCAGCTGAGTCCATCAGACTCGGTGAAGCAGCGGCTCTGCATCAGTCGAGCCAGCTGGTTGGCACTATGCGGATCCGCGTTGTTCTCCGCGTTCGCGTTCAGATCAATCTCCATCCACGTGGCGAGAGGTTCTCCAGGACGATACCCGAACGCGGCTCCAATCTGCTCACCAGAGGAATGGCACTGCGCACAGAGTTCATTGACTCGATCCACCGATAGTTTGCCCGGATGCACGATGCGTTTGCCTTCCTTCAGTTCCGGGTTCTGCCGATGAAGTGACACATGCTCGTGCCCCGGTCCGTGGCATCGCACGCAGGTGACACCGGGGATCAGAGTGCTGCGATCAAACCGATTCACTTCTTTTGGATCAAACGCAATCCATGTCGCATGGCAGTCAAGGCATCGAGGCGGAACGGGGCGTGCATAATCGATTGTTCCATCGAAATACGGGCCGGGGCTATTCACCCAGCTCTTTGATTCCGACAGATAGCTGACATGCATTTGATAGAGTCGGTCGCGGTTCCAGTACAGATAACTTTGACCGTGATTGCCTGAACCCAGAATGAGATCAAAGGTGAATGTGTCAGCGTAGG
>JAEUII010000222.1 GCA_016795145.1 Planctomycetaceae bacterium | reverse complement strand
TTTATTATCGCTTTGCCCTGGCATTCCTGCTCGCCATCGCAGGCCTGCATTCATCGTGTCCGGGTCAGGAAACCGAGCGGCCGAACTTCATCGTGATTAGCATTGATGATCTCGGTTACGCGGATATTGGTGCGTTTGGTTCGACCCTGAATCAGACTCCCCATATCGACCGCATGGCGGCGGAAGGTCGCAAGTTCACATGCTTCTATGCGGCACCAGTCTGTTCGCCATCGCGGTCTGCACTGATGACAGGCTGTTATCCAAAGCGAGTCCTTCCGATTCCCGGCGTCCTGTTTCCGGGAGCTGCTGTCGGAGTCAATCCGGAAGAAGTGACGGTTGCTGAAGTGCTGAAGTCGGCGGGATATAAAACGGCCTGCATTGGCAAATGGCATCTTGGTGATCAGGCTGCGTTCTTGCCGACGGCTCAGGGCTTTGACTATTACCTGGGGATTCCGTATTCGAACGATATGGGCACCGCGGCGGAAGGTTCCAAGAGTGACCTGGGAGCGCCGATTCCTCAGCCCGCCAAAGGCTCGGAGAAGCAAGCGGCAGCAGCGCCGTCAACGACAGATGAAACGGGTTTGCGAGGCAATCAGCAGCCCTCACTGCCGCTCGTTGAGAATACTCGTGTCATCGGAACAGTGGCTCAGGACCAGCAGCAGGCGATTGTCGAAACGTATACGAACGCGGCGGTGAAGTTTTTGAAGGAGAACAAGGATGAAAGGTTCTTCCTCTATCTTCCTCACAACGCGGTTCACTTCCCGCTGTATCCTGGGAAGAACTGGGTCGGCAAATCCGGCAATGGTCTCTACAGCGACTGGATTGCCGAAGTGGATGACAGCGTCGGAACGATTCTGAACACAGTTCGAGAACTAGGGATCGATCGTCGGACGCTGATTCTGTTTACATCCGATAACGGCGGGACTCCTCGCGCGGTCAATAAGCCGCTTCGAGGTTTCAAAGGAAGCACTTGGGAAGGTGGCATGCGAGTTCCCACGATTGTCTGGTGGCCGGGCGTGATTCCGGGAGGAACGCAATCGGATGCAATTACCGGCATGATGGATGTGCTTCCGACCTTCGCTGGTCTCTCTGGGGCGAAGCTCGATGAGACTCGTCGCATCGACGGAATGGACCTGAGCAAACTGCTGCGAGGAGAAGCGGGAGCAGCGGGACATGACACGTTCTATTATTACCACGGCCTGAATCTTCAGGCTGTTCGCAAGGGAGCATGGAAACTCATCCCTGGAACGCCCGCAGCGAATGCTCAGGGCAATGCGGCGGCGAAACAGGAATCGAACTCAAAGGCGGCGGCGAAAACGGAAGCCGGGACCCCGAAGAAGAACTCGGGTAAGAACGTGGGGAACAAGAACGCGAATAAGAAGAACGCCGCTAAAACGGAAACACCAGTCGGGCCGCAGCTGTACAATCTGGAAAGCGATGTTGCTGAATCGATGAACGTCGCTGATGCTCATCCTGAAATCGTTGCGGAGCTCATGAAGCTGGCAGAGCAGATGGATGATGATCTTGGACGGAGCGGCAGAGGGCCAGGCGTTCGATCACTGGGGCGAGTAGCAAACCCGGAACCCTTCATTCGAGTTGACGGTACTGTTCGAGAAGATGCACGTTAGTAGTGAAAACGAAAAAACCACCGTGAAAATCCGAGGACTTTCACGGTGGTGTGTTTTCTCGACGTGGTCAGTTCGCCGAGGGCTTTTCAACTGGTTTCTCAGGCCAGCTGTTTACGTCGGTTCACGAGGGTTCGAATACGTTCGGCCAGCAGAGCTGCGTCGAACGGCTTACGGAACGTCTCATTAAATACCGAGCGGTCAAAACCGGAGGCGTTATCTTCGTCGCTCAGGAGACCGATCAGAACGGTATCGGTGAACTCAGTGTTCTTCCGAAGGTTCTGAGCAATCATCAGAGCTTCTTCACGCCCCATGACAAAGTCCACCACGACACAGTCGGGGTGAATAGACTCTGCCTGGATACCGGCTTCAAAGCCACTGGCAGCAATTTCGATCTTAAAGTCGTCATTGGAAATCATCTCATTGAGACTCGAACGAGTCACAATATCCGATCCAACGAGCAGGATCTTGCCCATTGCTTCGTCTTCCAGCTCGCCGAGCGGCATTCCGTGTTCCTTAAGGAAACGGATCAGATGTTCGCGTGGTATGCGTCTATCTTGTGAGCCAGGAATTCGATAGCCTCGAAGTCGTCCGGAATCGAACCACTTTGAGACAGTACGCGGGGCAACTTTACAGATCTTTGCTACCTGACCAGTAGTGAAGATCGTCTTCATGGGCGGGCTCTCCAATCAGTTCTCACTGCACCATCCGGAAGTCCTTCCTGGAAATCCGGATCGTCAATGCCCTGCTGTGAATTTCGAAAGAACAGCCCGAAAGCTGTTCGCTGTCGTGAGCAGCCGAAACGCAACGCGGGTCCAGAGCATGACAGGGGTCGTTCTTCGGATTGCGTGCGGGCAATCCCGTGCCTATACATGGCACTGGAGCGCAATTCGACTCAGTTCATGCAAATGAACTGCGGCTTTGTCCGGACATCCCTTCCGTTACAGCCGACGCTGAATTGCCCCCCTGGCGAATCAGCCCATTGTGCTTCCTGGCCTCCCCGCAGTGAGTACAGGAAATCCTGTGCCCACTGCCACAACAGGTTGCAATCGCCTGGATATTGTTCGTCGTTTCGTCAAGGCCGACTTTAGGATGTTTGACAGACCTGCAGTAACTGCCATGCAGAATGTTCACAATGCCTGCACCGATCGATCTGCTAATGACGCCTTACTCCGGCGTTTTCTGCGCTAAACCTGCGAATGCGTGAGGATTAACCAATGTCCAAAACGCGTTTGACGCGGGACTGGGGTTGACAGGTTTTTGAGAGGGCGGACTACGAACGGCGATGTGGTGTTGCGGGTTTCTTCATGGGGCCGTCGAGCTTTTTCGGCCCAAGGGGCCGGCAACAAATCAGCCCGGGGCAACGCCCCGGGTTTGCGAACACAGAGTGTCAAAGCCCAGAATGGGCGACACACCATGCGTAATGGAATGACATTGGGATTCCACCGCGCGGCGACAGACAGTTTCCTGGGGCGTTGCCCCAGGCTGATATGTCGATGCCCCGTTTGGGGCGGAACCGCAGGTGGATTGGATGGAGCGCCGACGCTGGCGCGAAATTTATTCAGCCCTTGTTATGCGGCTTTCGACTTGCGGGCGGCGGCGAGGAAGTTGCCGTGTTCATCGACGTCTTCAAACCGCAGTGACAGACGCCGTGAAATGCCGGACTCTTCCATCGTGACTCCGTAGAGCACGTCGGTGACGGCCATCGTTGGCTTGCGGTGAGTGATCATGATGAACTGAGTGTTCTGCTGGAATTCTCGCAGAACGTTCACGAACCGCCCGATGTTGGCATCGTCCAGCGCGGCGTCGACTTCGTCCAGAATACAGAACGGGCTCGTTCGACTTTTGAAGATCGACAACAGCAACGCCACAGCCGTCAGCGTCTTTTCGCCACCGCTCAGCAGCGAAATGCTTCTCAGTTCTTTGCCTGGTGGTCGAGCCACAACGTCGATCGAACATTCCAGAACATCTTCGGGATCTTCCAGAATCAGGTCGGCTTCGCCACCGCCGAACAGTTTTCGGAACAGATCCCGGAAGTATCCTCGAATCGTTTCGAACGAATCCAGAAACAACCGCCGACTTTCCACATTGATGCGTCGCACGATGTCTCGCAGCGCATCGCGTGCCGCTTCGAGGTCTCGAAGCTGAGTATGCAAACGCTGGAATCGAGTTTCCAGCTCCATCAGATTGTCGAGGCTTTCTGTGCCGACGTTTCCGATCTTCTTCAGCTGACGACGCAGGCGTTCGATCCGGCGATCAATCTCGCCTCGCACTTCGGCAAATTGTGCCGCATCCGCGATGATCGCCGCGGCGGCATCATCAAACATCGGAGCCTGAACATCCATATTGAGTCTTGCAGCAGGCGTGTCTTCAGAATCACCGTCGCTGTCGCCTGCCCGTCCGGAAGTCTCTTTCTGCTGCCAGACGGCGATTGCAGACCGTCCCTGCTGAACGGCTTCCTGAACTTCGATCTGAAATTCTTCACGAATTCGTTCGGCAGTTGTTGTCAGCTGATGATCGATGCTGCGAATTTGCAGCTCCAGTTCGTGATGCCGCGACTCATGCTGACGCAGCACATCACGCATCCGCGATTCGGCCGCGGACGCTGTGTTTCGATTGGCACGCAGGCTGTTTCGTTCGGTGGAACGGGCCAAAATGTCCGTAGCCAGCTGATCGTCTCGGACGCTGAGTTCCGCTACTTCCGCGGACGCATTCAGGTGCGACAGCATCAGGTCTCGCTGTCGTTCTGCTGCGGCATGCAGTCGTCGGTCCGCTTCCTGTTGCTGAAGGTGACGCTGTTGAAGGTCTTCTCGAACGCGTTCCAGAGATTCCTGAAGGCCCAGCAATCGCTCTTCCGATCGAGACAACTCCATGCTTGCCGAGTTGCGATCGCGTTCGAGAGATTCCAGATCCTGCTGGCGATTTTCCTGTAGCGACGACAGTTCTTCGATCTGACGCTGAAGAGCATGATGCTGTTGTTCACCAGCTTCCAATGCCTGATGAGCCAGTTCGCCGCGATCTTCAAGATTGCGCAGTTCGGTCGCAACGCGTTCATGTTCCGCCGTCAGCGATTCGCCTCGACGTTCACAATCCTTCAGCCGACGCAGATGATCGGCCATTGAGTTCTCTGCCGCACGACACCGAGCCACATGCTGATTGACCAGCGATCGAGTTCGCGACAGCTGATCGTCCGTCGTCACAATCGTCTGACTCAGCGATCGCAGCATCAATTCTCGCTGAGCAATCTCGTGATCCAGGCGGTGGAGTTCATTTCGAAGGCGACGCAGTTCGCTCTTACGCGACAGGAGAGCCGATTCGTTACGCACGGTTCCGGCGAAGAGCGTTCCATCGCACTCGATCAGTTCACCCTGAAGCGTAATGAAGCGGCACTGGCCTTCGGTCTGCGAATGCCAGCGAAGTGCATCGGCCAGAGTTTCCACGACCCATGTGTCCGCCAGCAAATGACCGGCCAGTCCTGGCATGGATTGCGGCGATCGCGCCAATCCGTCTGCACGACCAACGATACCGGGCTGACCAAACAGCACTGGTGGTGCCGCCTGCGTTTGTGAAAACACGGAGCGAATGATGGGGCTTTCGCTGCGAGGATCGAGCCAGGTCACCTGGATAGGGTCACCACCAGCGGCCGCAAGAAGCTGCTCGATCGAAGGACCGGAGTTGCGTGTTCGACTCTGACCTTTGCCCCACCATGTGGAGTCCGTCAGCTGATCAGGATCTGCCTCCGCCGCGTCGTTTGCCCAAAGCGAATCATCGCTGCGGCGCAGTCCCTGACGCAGAACGGCGGGATCGAGGTCACCTTCGCTGGTGGATTCGAGTGAGATAAAACCGACTCGGTCAGTGATGCGGCAACGGCCGGAATTCAGATAATCGATCAACGGCTGCAAACGCGCGACGACGAGCAGTTGAGCACGACCGGACAGAGCCACTTCCAGAAGTGCGGCTTGTTCCATGTCGACATCAAGCAGGTCGGCGACACTTCCGAGAATCAGATTCCACGGAGCGGAGTCTGCTTCTTCCGCACGGCGCAGGATTTCTCGAACGCCAATGCCGAAGCCTTCCTGGCGATCTTCGAGATCTTCGAGAACGGCTCGACGAGCCATCTGCCCGCTGCGCTGTTCGCGAAGATCGGCGAGTGACTGCTGGCTCAGGTTCTTTTCGCCCAGCAGACGCTCGCGGCTCTGAAGAAGTTCGTCCGCTTCGTTCTCAACCTGCTGCAGTTCTTTCTGAGCCTCGATCAGTACCTGCTCAAGGGAAGGCGTCGTCTGGACAATCGTCTGCAGCTCCGCATCCAGGGCGGAAGCCTGAGCTTCGAGATTGAACCGCTTCTGGAGCGTCTGCTGATGCTGTGACCGCAGAGAATTCAGTTCGGAAGATGCTGCAGAATTGAGTCGGACCTGCTGCAGAAGTTCCTGACGCGTCTGATCGACCTGTTCACGTGATGACGCGAGAGCCTGCTGGAGCTGAACGACCTGATCGTCGCCTGCCAGCAACGCCGATTTCTTTCGTTCGTACGCCGATCGTTCCAGTTCCAGCACGGACTGTAAATGCTGCTCTTCGGCTTCTGCTTCAACGACTCGATTCTTCAACAGGTTCTGCTGTCGGTGGAGTCGCTGCAGGTCAGACTGAAGTTCCGCTTCCCGCGCGACCTGATGACGGACGGTTGTTTCGAGGCTGGCGATGCGGCTTCGAAGGTCGCTGCGGCGGCGTTCGACTTCTCTAAGAGCGTCATCGACTTCCGACAGCGCGGCATCGGCTTCGGCCACCTGGGCTTCTGCCGCCTTCTGCTGTTCACGCAGTTGTTCCAGGAGCGATGATGAATCTTCACGCTGCTGTGCGAGTGCATCGCGGTGGCTGGATTCGCGACGGAAATCATCTGCAGCGAGGCCAACCCACAGCTGCTCCAGTTCCGTCGAAACCGCGCGATAGCGAGTCGCCCGCTGAGCCTGACTTCGAACGGTGTTCACCTGAGTTTCGACTTCGTCCACGAGGTCGGAGAGTCGGACAAGATTCTGCTCAACACGTTCCAGTCGCTTCAGCGCTTCGGTTCGTTTTTGTTTCATGCGGCTGATGCCGGCCGCTTCTTCAAAGATCAGGCGTCGGTTCGCCGCGTTCGACTGAAGGATCTGGTCGACTCGCCCCTGTTCAATGATGCAGTACGTCGCCGCTCCGGCGCCTGTGCCGACGAAGAGTTCGCGTACGTCTTTCAGTCGCGCGGCGTTCCGATTGACGAGGTATTCTGAATCGCCCGACTGCCACAGGCGACGTCCAATCGACACCTCATCCTGATCGAGAGGAATGAAGCGACTGCGGTTGTCGAAGACGAGTGTGGCTTCGGCAAACTGCGATCCTGTTCGGCTGGCCGACCCGTTGAAGATGACGTCGGTCATCTCTTTGCCACGGAGGCTTTTGGCACTTTGGTCGCCGAGGATCCACTTAATTGAGTCCACGACGTTGCTCTTGCCGCTCCCGTTCGGCCCCACAACACCGGTGATACCGGCAGCGAAGTCGAAGATCGTGCGGTCTGCGAAACTCTTGAATCCAAAGAGTTCGAGAGACTTGAGCATTCTGACAACGTTCCTGTTTTACTCGAACGAGCAAAACGAAGTGTTCAACTGAGAGTAATGTTCTGGCGGACTTTGGATGCGGTTACAGCAGTTTGTCTGTTGTCAATCCGCCACATCCCCGGTGGTTTTGAGATTGAGGGTTCGCAGGTGACGAACCCTCGCGACGTCACTCTGCATCTGGTTCTGGTTCCGACAGACCTCCGAAGGGTCGTCTCATCCGATCGAGCCAGCCCCAGCGGCTGGATGCTGGTTTTGGTGATGATTCTTCTGACTCCTGAGGTTCTGAAGAGTCTTCTGATGACTCCTCTGACTTGGCATCTTCATTCGCCGAAGAACCATCTCTGTCCATCAAGAGGACCGAGTTCGGATCTGAGTCATCCTTCGATGCTGATTCTTCGGAACCTTCAGCGTCGGATGATTCAGACCCATCAGATTCGAGCCGAACGCCGGATTCATCCGGAGCTGCAGGAGTTTCTTTGTTCTTTGAACCGTCTGAGTCCGCGGACGGAAGTTCGTCGATCACGTGTCCCTTGAGTGAAGCTTCCTTTTCATCGCGTTTGTTGACTTCCTTGAAGTCCAGCTTCAGCAGCTTTTCTGCACTTTCGTTTTCCTTGAGCTCTTCTTCATCGAGTTCGTCGAACATTTCTGGCAGCATTTTCGCATTGCCGATCTGGCGACTGTCTTTCGACTCATCACTTTCTTCATCGATGCCTGCAGACAGGTCATCCGCGTCCTTAACATACAGTCTTCCTGCCTGTGGCAGACGATCGATGCCAAACTGTCCGTAGAAATTCCGCTGCTGGTCGGCTTCGACAAGCAACTGGACGAGATCCGGGTATGTTGCACCCAGGTCGCCGCAGGTATTCAGGATCTGCACAATGTTGTTTGGGATTCGCTGCCGCTGAGGTTCAGTGTTGAGCTGATACAGAGTCACTTCGACATCGCTGGCACCCGTTTCACCCGTGACACGAATATTGCGGCCGGCGTTCAGCACGAGCGGCAATCGGAATCCCTGCTTTTCACCAAAGACCACAATTTCAGGAGCTCGACGGCGAGTCACGTGGACCATCGGTTCGCTGCTCGACTCAATGACATGCAGAGTGAAACGGTTCTTGAAGGAGATTGGATTCAGGGCCGGATCGTTTGGATCAAGTTCTTTCAAGGCCCGGAACGCACCGTAGCGAGTCTCCAGTGAGTCCGTGTTCATCAGTTCGCGGAGGGCCAGCACCGAGTCTGCGTCGTTTCGAACGACTGACAAAGCGACCAGTGCATAGATTCGGAATGCGGGTTGATCGCGAGCAGCCTCCAGAAGAACCGGCACGCCAGTTGGATCTTCGAGATAAGCGAGCGACTGAGCCGCCATGAACCGCACTTCGAAGTTTTCCGATTCAAGAGCATCTTTCAGGAACGGAATTGAGTCTGTTCCGATAGCCTCCAGTTGTAAGGCCGCCAGCTGACACTTTTCCGGCTCCATGATTTCGCGAGCCAGCACTTCCATTCGCATACGCCGGGCCACATCGGTTTCATTGAGTGCCAGGTTGCGAATGACGGCCTGGTAGCGAGGGAAGTTGTTCGCATACTGCTCATGCGTCTTCAGCAGAACGACCGTATCGTCCTTCGCTTCGGCACATGCAATTCGCTGTCCATACTTGTTGTATCGATGGAAGCGTTCTGAAACCGCATTGGCGATACGCTGACTGTTTCGAGTACCCTTTTTGTCGGTTCGAAGCACAATTCGAAGGTCGCGATCGACCTTGGAGATGGCTCCACCGGGAATCGTACCATTCATCAATTCCGCCTGTCGTTCCTCTTTGTCGCGGACGGCAAGGCCGGTCAGGACCGCGCCACCGGCAACGGCATATTCCTGTGCGCGGAGGGAGGATCGACCGTCGTAGTTCTGCTCTTCGAAGAGTCGAGTCTCCAGGAGCCAGCCACCCTTCAGGCTGCGGGCATTGCTGTTCGGCGGCAAAGCGACTCGGACGTCGAACTTCTGTCCCTTATGAACCATTGCGGGAAGATAGGCCGTGACCACAACCAGCGCTGTGTCGCGCGAAGCCAGAATTCTTTTGGCATCCTTGACGCCTCGACGCAGCATTTCATTCTGAAGCTGAGTTCGAAGTGAAGACGGCGAAGGATCACCACCCTCACCATTCAGTCCGGTCACTAGTCCAACACCGCGAAGAACGACGAGGCTGTTCCCCTGAACGCTCATGTATTCTGAGAGCAGAGGTGTTTCGACCTTGTTGCCGAAGTCGTTGTCTTCTTCCTTCTTCCGTCGCGAGGACTTTGCTTCCTTCTCTTCCTTCTTCTTGTCCCAGGAGAACTTGTCGGACAGTGCCGCGGCACCAGGCATCGACATCAACCCTCCAGCGCAACCGCAGAGCAGAGTCGCGAGCAGCAGGCAGGCTGTGGCCATCATTCGTGATCGAAGGACGAACACGATGGAGTAATGTAGACGGCTTGAGTCAGATGACGGGAAGTCGGAAGACATGACGGGACTCCGGGGACGGAGAATCGCCCTTCATCAGCGCGCAGCGTGCAACTCAACTCGTGCTGAGTCGACCAGAAGACCAGATGTGCGTACCGGAATGGCGATCAAAAACTTGACTGGAAAGTCAGGAGACTTTCAGTATGGAAAGGACTGCATTCCTTCTGCGAAGCCTCGACGAGGACTCATACAGACAGACTGCAGGAGATTGAGGAGTGATCAGAGACAGGAACGAAAACTCCGGCAGGCCGGCGTTTTCGAGTTTGTAGAAGAACATGTGAACAGGAACGAATCATCACGGAATGAGCTTGTCGCTCGTTCCAGTCCATTCACCACGGCGCTGAATTCCAGGAAGGAGGTTTGCAGTGCCGCTTTGGGTTGCTGGACGAATACCGCTGCGAATTCAGATGGGTGCAGCGACATCCTTGCCGGGACACTCTGACACGCTGAATTCTGTCACAGACCCGAACGACCCTGAGCGACCTGATTGGACGTCGCATAAGGAAGGTCTGGAAACCACAGAAGGCCGGGGATGACGGCAGACCATGGGTGAGTTCAGTGTGGCATGAGAGCCTTGCGATTTAGACATTACTGTGAGCAATTTCGAACCGTCAACGTGATTTGGCACTGTCTGAGCGTTCCCGATGTGACCCACTCGAATATCGAGTGATTGATCGGCAGGAAGTGCAATGGCCCTGTCGGAATGGCAAAAGTGCCACAATACGACGGCAACGACTCGGCAGAATTCGCAGATGTTTGATGCACGAAGATCATGGGTTGAACCGGGATTCAAGCGAAAGGTCGACCGTCAAACAAGAAAACTGGGGAATCCAGGCCGAACGCGGGGTGTGCTGCTCGTCCAGTGTCTGCGATTGGTCAAAATCTGGCCGTGGTGAACATTCGCAGAGTCTGATTCGTTTGCTAGAAAACGGTCCCCCACCGGGCGATTGTCTCCTGACTTTGTCTCGGGCTGGCTGAAACAAAGCGACCTGCATCGCTGGCTTTACTGCCACTGGTGCTGCATCGAATTCAGTGGCCTGCGAATTCCTGAAAGGAAGTTGCCCGCTCATCGACAATCACGTTCGAATGGTCAGTCAGAGGTTGTGCGGGGATCACTCGAACGAACCGCCAAGTTTGAACTGCCCAAGGGAACAGGAAGTCTGTATGAGCCCGCTGGTGTATGCCGTTCCGATCGTTGGAGCAATTGGTCTCGCCTTCAGTGTGTATCGCTACAACTGGGTTGCTTCTCAGGATCCTGGAACCGAACTGATGCGGAGCATCGCTGACCGTATTCGAAACGGAGCGATGTCATTCCTGAAAGCCGAGTACAGCGTCATGCTTGGCTTCATTCTTGTTGCGACGGCATTGATGTACTTGTCCGGGACCAGCAAGGATTCTCATCCTCTGGTTGCGTTATCGTTTATCATCGGCGCGCTGTTTTCCGGCCTCGCCGGGTTCTTTGGGATGCGTGTTGCCACGCTGGCCAATGTGCGAACCGCGAATGCTGCAAAACGAGGAATTGCTCCGGCGCTGTTGATCGCTTTTGGCGGCGGTTCGGTGATGGGAATGACCGTCGTCGGACTGGGAGTCTTTGGTCTTGGCAGTCTGTTTGTCATCTATCTGAAGTATTTCGGATCAGAGCCAGCCAGCCTGCCTCGCGTGATCAATGTGCTGACCGGATTTTCGTTCGGTGCATCGTCCGTCGCCCTGTTTGCTCGACTTGGTGGCGGCATCTATACGAAGGCGGCCGACGTAGGTGCTGACCTCGTTGGTAAAGTCGAAGCCGGGATTCCGGAAGACCATCCACTGAATCCGGCGACGATTGCTGACAATGTGGGTGACAATGTGGGTGACGTCGCCGGCATGGGCGCGGACCTGTTCGAAAGCTACGTCGGCGCGATTGTCGGTGCGATGGTGCTGGGGGCAACGTTTGCGGTTCAGTCTGAATTCGCTGAGTCCTATGGCGGGATGAGTGCTGTTCTGCTTCCATTGATCCTTGGTGCCGCCGGAGTTCTCTCTTCTGTCATTGGAACGTTCTTTGTATCCGGCGGCGATGACGTGGATCCTCAAAAGGCGCTGAATCGCGGCGAACTGATCGCGGCGGGCATTATGCTTGTGGCGAGCTACTTCATCATCCAGCAGATGCTTCCAGCGACATGGGTGGGACCGAACGGCTTTGAGTTTACTCGGATGGGTGTCTTCTGGGCGTCCATCATTGGACTTGCTGCGGGGATCCTGATTGGCTTTGTGACGGAATACTACACGGGATCCGGCCGGAAGCCGGTGATTGAGATTGTGGAACAGTCCGTCACCGGAGCGGCGACGAACGTGATTGCCGGAATGGGCGTTGGGATGCTGTCAACCGCCATTCCGATGCTGACGATCGCCTTTGCGATCCTTGGAGCTCATGAACTGGCGGGACTCTACGGGATCGCAATCGCCGCGGTCGGTATGCTCTCGAACACAGGAATCCAGTTGGCGGTCGATGCGTATGGTCCAATCGCCGATAACGCTGGCGGCATTGCTCAGATGGCCGGACTTCCGAAGGACGTTCGAGCCCGTACGGACCAGCTGGACGCGGTGGGCAACACAACGGCAGCGATCGGCAAAGGATTCGCAATTGGCTCGGCAGCTCTGACTGCTCTTGCATTGTTTAGTGCTTACATGACAACAGCAGGGCTGACAGTGATCGACGTTGCCGCACCAAAAGTGATGTGCGGACTGTTCATTGGCGCGATGATGCCGTTCCTGTTTTCAGCGATGGCGATGCGAGCAGTTGGCCGTGCTGCTGCCAGCATGATCGAAGAAGTGCGACGTCAGTTCCGGGAGATTCCGATCCTGGTGAAGGCTCTCAATGTCTGCAAGCAGCATGAACATGTGCCCGTCGAACAGTGGAGTGCTGATGAGCAGGCTCTTGTGAACCAGGCGATGGGAGCCGTTGACTGTGACCGCTGCATCGCAATTTCGACTCGGGCTTCCCTTCGAGAAATGGTCCTTCCCGGGGTCATGGCGCTCGCAGGTCCACTTCTAGCCGGGTTTATCGGCGGTCCGGAAATGCTGGGCGGCCTTCTGGCCGGCGTAACAGTCAGCGGTGTGATGCTGGCGATCTTCCAGTCAAACGCTGGTGGTGCCTGGGACAACGCGAAGAAGATGATTGAAGGGGGAGTCACAGTGAATGGTGTCGAGTATCGCAAAGGCAGCTCGGCCCACGCGGCCGCGGTCGTTGGTGACACCGTCGGCGACCCATTCAAGGACACCTCCGGCCCATCGCTGAACATTCTCCTGAAGCTGGTCTCCGTCGCAGCGCTTGTGATTGCTCCGTGGTTGCCAAAAGCGGAGGCGGTTCAGAAACCACTGCCTTCACCTGCTGCTGTCGAAGGTACAGCGGACAGCGTGGCAAAGTAGTTTCCATCGCTGAAACCGAACGCGGAAGCAGTTAGACAGTTGGACCGTGTCTGCGAATCCAGGCCAGGCGGATGGTCTACTTGAAGAGTGAGTAGAACAGGTAGCGGAATGGAGCGAGAATCCATTTCAGCCACCAGGCGGGGCGAACTCGGATTTCAAAACAATGGGGGCAGTAATACTCGCGGAATCCCAGGATCCAAAGCAGGTACGCAAATCCCTTCAAAGGCACGGCTGTCAGCACTTTTCTACAAAAGCTGCAGCGATGTCTAAGTGATTTTGCGAAGTTTGATAGGTCTTGCCAGTTGGTCATTCGAGTTGCGTGGATTCGGGTGCAGACCGAAACTGTGGTGTCACGTAGGTTTAGTTTTCTGTCGGCCGGGGTCAACAGGCACTTGATCGACACCGTTTGATTTCCGTAAACCAGACCTTTAGATGGTTGAAGATCCGGAGTAATCCGAGCGACGCCATCAGGGAAAGTCCCGTACTTTGGTGTAGATTCCGCTCATTCCTGACGTTTGCCTGAAAATGCGATAGTTCGTATCAGAATGCCACAGTTTCAGTTCGTGCCAGAAAAAACGAACGTTCAAAGTGTCTCGTTTTGTCAACAAGTGTTTGGGCGACTGGTTGATATGCGAAAAGAGTGCCGCAGACCTGAAGGACTCTGATGTCTTCTCAAACTCTCATTCTCGGAATCGACGGAGGTGGCACCAAGACGATTGTTTGGCTCGCGGCCAACCACAATTGCACAGTTTTAGGCCGAGGTGTTGCGGGACCGTCGAACCAGCGAGCTGTCGGGCCGCGATTGGCCATGTCACATCTCGACGAAGCCCTGCAGCTTGCGTTCGATAACGCTGGAATCAATCGCTCCACCGTTTCCGCTGCGTGTTTTGGACTGGCAGGAGCAGATCGAGAATCCGATCGGTCTGTAGTGCTTCAATGGGCACAGGAAGCGCGAGTTGCACATCAAATACGAATCGTGAATGACGCTGTGCCTCTGCTGTATGCCGCTGAGGGTGATGGATCGGGGATTGCACTGATTGCCGGAACAGGCTCCCTGGCCTGGGGATGCCAGCGCGATGGTCGCATCGGTCGGAGCGGAGGATGGGGATATCTGCTTGGCGACGAAGGCAGCGCGTATGCGATCGGTCTTGCCGCGCTTCAGGCGGTGACGAGGCAGGCGGATGGTCGAGGTGGATCAACACGGTTGACCGAAGCCGTGCTCACTCACCTGTCACTGTCTCAGCCGTCAGACATTGTTGCTGCTGTTTACGGTTCGGAAATCCCAAGAGCCGTCATTGCAGGCCTCGCGCCGCTGGTTTTTCTGCAGGCCGAGCTTTCCGATGAAGTGGCCTGCGAAATCGTTCGGTTTCAGGCAACAGAGCTGGCGACAATGGTTGCATCTGTCGCACGAAAACTGGACTTCGGCAGCACGTTTCCGCTCGCCATGACCGGCAGCGTCCTTCTGAATCAACAGGCGTATCGGAACGAAATCCGACGATCGCTGGACTTGATGGGACACAGTGTGTCTCGCTGTGTTCTGGTGGAACATGCGGTCGAAGGTGCCCTCAGAATTGCTCAGCAGCTTGCTTCGAATGTTCCCGAGCAACGCACATAGACTCTTCGCCTCATGATCAGGGAGCAAGACGGTGCGGCAGCCGAATGCGGCCGAATCGCTGACCGGTGGCGTCGTACAACAGAATTTCGTTCGTGGATTCTGCCCACACGGCACCCAGCTTGACGGCTCGCGGACCATGAAGAACAAACTGGAATCCGCATCGCCGACCGTTTTGCAGCAACTCCGTTTCTGTCATCGGAAAGTGATGTTCCAGAAGATTCTCTTTGCGGCACAGCGTGATATGAACGAAGTGACGCAGGTGATCGAGTGTCCGAACTTCAGCAGGTGTTTCCGGGAGGCACGGAGCTGCAACGGGCTGACACATGCAAAAATGATCCTTGCGACGGTCCGAGTTTGACGGCGGAATGGACTCTGCCGGCACTGCTCCCCACAGTCATACCGACGCAGTCCATTCATCAGGATTGCGATGTAGTTCTTGGACCGACTTTGCTGTTCTGGTGAGACCGGCAATTTCGGCAGTTTCTTCCGACGGTGAATGTCGGTGCCTGTGGTATCGGTCTGCCCCAGTCGAGTCCTTCCCAAATCAGTTGTCGCGCTGCACACACGACAGGAACGGAACGAGCCCTACATCTGATCGCCGGATGATTCTGTCGAATCAGTTTTCCCTGAAACAGAAACAAGTTGGCACCGGCAAACTGCTCGACCGGCATTCGAACTCCGGACACTCGGGCGAATTCAGGGCCTGTGCTGCGAGCGAATGGAAACAGGCGGTTGTTCTTTAGAAAAATCGATTGCCGTCAAGCGGTTTTCAGGACCTCTATGGTTCCCGAAAAACCGTGCCATCTTTCATTACAAAAACGACCTGTTTCATCACGCTGATGTCCTCCAGCGGATTTCCGTTCACGGCAACAATGTCTGCAATTTTCCCCTTCTCCAGGGTTCCCAGTCGGTCTTCCACCCGCAGCAGTTGTGAAGCGTTCAGCGTTGCCGTCTGAATGGCCTTCATCGGCGACATTCCGCCTTCCACCATCAGTTCAAATTCATGAGCATTCTCACCGTGTACGGATACGCCACTGTCAGTGCCAAAGGCAATCTTTACGCCAGCTTTGTTGGCTCGTCGAAATGTGTCCCGAATCGCAGGGCCGATGGCTGCAGCTTTGGGACGCACGATTTCGGGAAAGTATCCCGGCTCTTCAGCCTTCATGGCGACCCATTCTCCCGCCATGTTTGTGGGAACCCACCAGGTTCCTCTTTCCTTCATCAGTTCCATGACTTCATCCGTCATGAAAGTGCCATGTTCGATGGAATCAACGCCGGCAAGAACGGCTCGCTTCATTCCCTCGGTTCCGTGAGCATGCACGGCGATCGTCATCCCATAGTCGCGCGCTGTCTCCACGATGGCTTTGAGTTCTTCTTCTGTGAACTGAGGATTATGACCATTGGCTGCAAGGCTCAGAACGCCGCCAGTTGCAGTGAGCTTGATCAGGTCCGCTCCGTCCTTGTAACGCTGGCGAACGGCTTTTCTGGCATCGTCAGGACCATTGATGACTCCGTCGACCGGATCTGCGTCTCGCCTATAGTCACCCTTCAGCCCGTTCGTCGGGTCCGCATGTCCGCCGGTCGTCGCGAGCGATTTCCCTGCGGTGAAAATGCGAGGACCAATGATCCAGCCTTCGTTGATGGCCTTGCGAAGAGAAACCGAATTGATGCCGTTGTCACCCAGTTCCCGAACCGTTGTAAACCCGGCCATCAGCGTGGCTCGAGCATAGACGGTTGATCGCAAGGCGTAGTCGGATTCTTCCATGAAGAACTTCTCAGTGTACGAATCCTTCGAATGCTGCGACATCAGGTGCGTGTGCATGTCCATCAGGCCAGGTACGACTGTGTACTTTCGAAGATCAACGACTCGATCTCCGTCTGCTGGCTTCTGAAAACCGGCGACAATGTCCACGATCTTCTTTTCTGACACGATCAGCGTGACATCGTGCAGCGGTTCTTCCTGACGCCCATTGATCAGTGTGGAGGCATAGACCAGTGTGTCAGCAGACAATGATCGGCTGGAAGCCAGCGTTATCAGAAGACATGCTACAACAAAGACAGATCGCATACGTTCCCCTTATCCAAAACGGTCAGACGGGAACGAGGGTATTGCAGCGACCAGGCAAAGAAAAGTGATCGGCAGGCTTTCCGCCAGGCATACGACGAGACAACCGTGCGCAGTGACAGAAGTACCGCCCCTCGGCAACCTGCAGACCGGAAAGAGCAGCCAGAACTCTGGTCGACTTTTGGCCTCAGTGATGCACGCCAAACACCAGCGTCGAATCGAAGCTACTTGGCTTTAGTGTCGAAAGGCGTCAGGCCGTCTGCCTCAGCTTTGGTCTTTGTGCTCAGCATCAGCTTCTTGCCTTTTTCGTCCACAATCAGCACGAGTGGATCTCGCTCTTTTGCGTAGTTGTCCAGAATGCGATCAATGGCAGCGAGTGCAGTCACAGTGCCCAGATCGAACGTTTGAGGCATGTTCTGAGTGAAGCCGGCCGCCTTGAGCGCGTCGCCATCAATAGTGACATCTGTCTTGATCGAATCGCCAATGTAGCCAAACGCTTCCTGCAGCGGGGTCCGGCGGAAGTCAATCAGCACGTTCATGCGAAGACGATCGGCGAGTTTGTCGGGCACTTTCACATCATCGTTCTTCGTCACCTTCTTCTCATCGGAGAAGTTCGTCACAAGCGACTGGTTCCACGTCAGCATCGCGGCCCCGGCAATATTCGTCGCCGCATGTTTTGGAAGGATAGTAACTAAGCGAGCACATCCCGGAGCCACATGGGCGGTTGTGCCGATGTTCAGCGCCTGGAGCATCGCGGGGAAACGTCCGATCAGCTGACGAGCCCCCAGTTCGGTCGGCTTCATTTTCCTTACAGCCCACAACATGTCTTCGCCCAGCCGGTTCAGCTGAACCTGAGCATGTCGCTGGACTTTGGAAACCGTGCTGTCACTCGCATTATGAAGCAGCGTTTCCATATAGAAGTTTGGATCGAGGTGCATGCTCCATGAGACAGTTTCAATTTCATCACCCAGCCAAACGACAAACCGATCGGCAACCATCTGTAACTGCGGCAGAAACGCATCCTCAAGATGCGAGTCGAGGATCTTCAAATCAAAGATGATCGACAGATGACGGTCTCGATCCGACTTGGCCAGAAGCGGCTCCATGTCCGGAGATGCCAGAGCTTCGCTGTTGCGATAATCTGCAAGCTCTTCCGCGCTTTCCTTCGTTACAACGACAAAGGTCTCCTGGTCAATCACCATGTAAGTGAAGTCGTCTGGCTCATAAATCTCGACTCGCTCATCCGGACGCATTGGCCCTTTCAGAGTCTTCAGGAAGTTCACCTGCTTCTCCCGCAGGCGCACCACCATCGCCACTTCCGGTGGGGCAAGACGTGCACCAAAATTCAGAGCGATCGTCAGTTCTCGAATGTCCGATGGTGCAAAGCGAGTTCGGGTCTTGAGGTCTTCTTCCAGCCAGGTTGACAGATCACCGAGCATCGCTCGGAACTCTCCCATGGTTCGATTGTCCCGCCAGAGTTCGGCCGGATGCAGATGAATCAACACATGGGGTGTAAAGGGGATATAGTCCAGCGCGATGGGCTTGCCGGACGTCGGACTCAGTTGCTCGGCGGCCTTATTGGATTCCGCCTGAGCAGCCTTTTCCTTTTGCCAGGCGACGTTCTCCTGAACCTTCTTTGGAGCTGCCCCTGAGTTGCCTCCGCCACTCAGGTAGAACGCTGCAGTTCCGCCAATCAAAAGAACAGACGTAACCGCCAGGATGATGTAGTTTGTCTTGTTGGACTTTTTGCGTCTGCGAATTCGATCGACTGCTTTCGGCGCCTCCTGCTCCGGTAACGCCACTGCGGGAACCACGGGAGAACTGCTCGCGGTCGGCGCGGAGAAGTCCGGGAAAGTCGTCGCGCCTGATTCCACGGGAATCGAAGGACCGGCACTGACTCCGGGAAACTGAATCGTCGGAGGAGCTGCTGGAACCTGTGGGTCATCAGGAACCCATCGCGCGGCTGTCCCCATCTTTGGTGCCAACGGCAATACCGGAATGTCGTCGTCGGATGCTGCGGCACCAGGAATCGTGATTACGAAGCGGTGTCCACACTTCGGACATTTCGCCTTCTTGCCGACGTAGGATTCGTCAGGAAGTTTCAGGGACGATTTGCAGGCGGGGCAGGGAACATTTATGGCGGGCATGACGCAACTCCATGGCGTTTCACACCAATGACACTCTGATCTGTGAACCCAGGGCTATGGTATCAACGACTCACCGGCAGACAAACACACGAGGTATTTTGGCAACTTTCCGCGGAATTGCACATCCAAAGGTGATGGAGCCCGTTCGCTCAGGGCGTAAGATCTGGCCCGCGGAAGCACCATCATTTCAGCGGTTAGAGAATCTGGTGAAGCAGCCTGGGAAAGCGAAACATGCCTGGATCCATCGCTTTCATCGTGAACCCGCAAGCGCGTGGCGGAACGTTAGGACGAGCATGGCCAGAGATTTTCTCCACGCTCCAGAAATCTCTCACAACCTTTGACGAATGCCGTGCCTTGCTTTCTGAGCAACGGGGTGGCAGTCGAAGGCTGGCGAAGATGGCCGTTCAGACTGGAGCGTCACATGTGATCGCCGTGGGCGGAGACGGAACGCTGAATGAAGTTCTGAATGGTCTGGCAGATGCCGGTCACTGTTCCGAGCCTTGTGCGCAGTCTGGCCCAGTTCTGGGACTGTTGCCCTATGGCACGGGTGGCGATTTTCGAACCGCGATTCAGATGCCGTTTGAGATCACCAGAGCTGCGGAGGTGTTCCAGCACGGATCAATGCGAAACATCGACGCGGGAATGGTCGAATTTGTCGCGAGCGACGGGCAGCTTGAAAACCGGATGTTCCTAAACGTCGCGTCCTGCGGAATCAGCGCTGAGGTTTCGAAGCTTGTGAATTCGGCACGGCTCCGCATCGGTTCCCGCCTACCCTATTTCGTCGCCACGCTGAAGGCTCTGTTTCGTTACAGAAACGCGTCACTTCGAATCACGCTTGATGGCCAGGAAACCATCCTGCTGAACGATGTCAAAACGGTCGCAATTGCCAACGGGCCATGGTTCGGCGGCAATATGAACATTGCTCCGGATGCAAAGCTGAACGACGGCCGCTTCGAGATTGTCGCGATCACTGATCCGGGGTT